>NZ_BAAAIF010000049.1:0-75933 GCF_039525925.1 Streptomyces javensis
CGCCGGTGGGCGGGGCGCGGCCGACGAGCCGTCGGCGCCCCAAGCCCCGACGCGCCCGCGGCGCCCCGCGCCGCAGCGCCGCTCGTCCGACGCCCCCTGGCACCACGCGCGCCCCGCGCGTGAGCCGAAGGCACCGGAACCGGAAGCGGAGACCGAGGCGAGCGGAGACGGACGCGGCGCGAAACCCGACCCCGCGCCCGACACCCCGGCCACCCCGGACGCCGCGCCCGACGCCCCGGGCACCCCGGACGCCGCGCCCGACGCCCCGGGCACCCCGGACGCACCGGCCACCTCGGACCCCGTGCCCGGCACCTCGGGCACCCCGGACGCCGCACCCGGCGCCCCGGATGCACCGGCCACCCCGGACGCCGCGTCCGGCACCTCGGGCATGCCGGTCGTCCCGGATCCCGCACCGGACGCGCCCGACACCCCGGACGCCGCACCCGACGCCCCGGGCACCCCGGATGCACCGGCCACCCCGGACGCCGCACCCGGCACCCCCGGTACCCCGGGCGCGCCGGACGCCGACGCCCCCGACGCACCCGGCACCCCGGACACACCGGATACACCGGACACCCCGGACGAGGCCGCCCCCGGCCACGACACCGACGACCAGCCAGGAGGCACCGCGTGAACGACGTCCTCGACGTCGCGCTGCGACTGCTCGCCCTCCTGCTCGCCTTCCTCGTGCTGCCCCTGGTCGTGGGGCAGACCGAGCACAAGGTCATGGCCCATATGCAGGGCCGTCTCGGGCCGATGTACGCGGGCGGCTTCCACGGATGGGCCCAGCTGGTCGCGGACGGCGTGAAGTTCGCGCAGAAGGAAGACGTCGTACCGGCCGGAGCCGACCGGCGGGTCTTCCAGCTCGCGCCCGCCGTCGCCCTGCTGCCGTACCTCCTCGTCCTCGTCGCGATCCCGATCGGCCCCGCCGAGGGCGCGGTCGGCCAGGTCCTGGACGCGGGCATCTTCTTCGTGCTCGCCGTGATGGGCGTCGGGGTGCTCGGCTCGCTGATGGCGGGCTGGGCCTCGGCGAACAAGTTCTCCCTGCTCGGCGGCCTGCGCACGGCCGCCCAGCTCATGGCGTACGAGCTGCCGATGCTGCTCGCCGCCGCCTCCGTGGCGATGGCGGCGGGTACGGTCTCGCTGCCCGGCATCCTCGACGCGTTCGAGTGGTGGTGGGTGCCGTGGCAGATCGTCGGCGGGCTGGTGTTCTTCACCGCCGGTCTCGCCGAGCTCCAGCGCCCGCCGTTCGACGCGCCGATCGCCGACTCCGAGATCATCTTCGGTGCGTACACCGAGTACACGGGCCTGCGGTTCGCGCTCTTCCTGCTCGCCGAGTACGCGGGCATCGTCGTCCTGTGCGGGCTGACCACCGTCCTCTTCCTCGGTGGCTGGCACGGGCCGTCCGCCGACGGACTCGGCTGGCTGTGGACCCTGCTGAAGACGGCCGTCCTCGCCTTCATCGTGATCTGGCTGCGGGTCAGCTATCCGCGGCTGCGCGAGGACCAGCTCCAGCGGTTCGCCTGGACCTGCCTCATTCCGCTCTCACTGGCCCAGATCGCCCTCACCGGCGTCGTCAAGGTGGTGATCTCCTGATGGGCATCCCCGGATCCGGTCTGGCCAAGGGCCTGGCCGTCACCCTCCGCACGATGACCCGGAAGTCGCACACCGCGCAGTATCCGGACGCGCAGCCCGAGCTGCCGCCCCGCACCCGCGGGGTGATCGGGCTGTTCGAGGAGAACTGCACGGTGTGCATGCTGTGCGCCCGCGAATGCCCGGACTGGTGCATCTATATCGACTCGCACAAGGAGACCGTGCCCCCGGCCGCTCCGGGCGGGCGCGAGCGCAGCCGCAATGTGCTGGACCGGTTCGCGATCGACTTCGCGCTGTGCATGTACTGCGGTATCTGCATCGAGGTGTGCCCTTTCGACGCGCTGTTCTGGTCGCCGGAGTTCGAGTACGCGGAGGAGGACATCCGCGACCTCACCCATGAGCGGGACAAGCTCCGCGAGTGGATGTGGACGGTGCCCGCGCCGCCCGCGCTCGACCCGCGCGCGGAGGAGCCCAAGGAGATCGCCGCCGCCCGTAAGGCCGCCGACAAGCTCGCCGCCGCCGAGGCCGCAGAAGCCGCGGAGGCCGCACAGGCCGCCGAGGCCGCACAGGCCGAGGCCGAGCGCGGATCCGGCGGGACCGCCGGTAACGGCAACGGCAACGGCAACGGCAGCGGAAACGGGACCGAGAACGGAAACGGAGCCGCCTTGTGAGCCCTGCGGTCCACTTGGCCGCCACCGGCCACGGGTTCCTGTCGCCGACCGGAGTCGAGATCGCCTTCCTGCTGGTGGGCATCGCGACCTTCGGCGCGGCCGTCGTCACCGTCACCACCAAGCAGCTGGTGCACGCCGCCCTGTGGCTGGTGGTGGCGCTCGGCGGTCTCGCCGTGGAGTACCTCCTGCTCACGGCGGAGTTCATCGCCTGGGTGCAGGTGCTGATCTACGTCGGGTCCGTCGTCGTCCTCCTCCTCTTCGGGCTGATGCTCACCAGGGCCCCCATCGGCCGCTCCCCGGACGCCGATTCGGGCAACCGCCCGGCCGCGCTCGCGGTGGCCGTGGCCGCCGCGGGCGTTCTGGTGTGGGTGGTCGTGGACGCCTTCCGGACCACCTGGATCGAGCTGGACAAGGGCGTGCAGGGCTCCACCGCCGTCTCCGGCGAGAGCCTCTTCCGCCACTGGGTGCTGCCGTTCGAGGCGCTGTCCGTACTGCTCCTCGCCGCGCTCGTGGGCGCGATCGTCCTCTCCCGCAAGAGCGGTGCCGACAGCGGCGGCGCCGGAAGCGGTGGTGCCGACAGCGGCGGCGCCGACAGTGGCCGGACCACCGGCCACGGCAAGGAGAAGCGCTGATGCACCTCGCCTACCCCGCCGTGCTCGCCGTCCTCCTCTTCTGCACCGGTCTGTACGGCGTCCTCGCCCGCCGCAACGCGATCCTGGTGCTGATGTCGGTCGAGCTGATGCTCAACGCCGTCAACCTCAACCTCGTCGCCTTCGACGTCTGGCTCCGCGACACCCTGCACGCGGGCCAGGCGCTGACCCTCTTCACCATCGCCATCGCCGCCGCCGAGATCGGCATCGGCCTCGCCATCGTCCTGCTCGTGTATCGCAACAGCGGCACCTCCGACGTCGATCGGCTGCGGGACCTGGCCGACCCCCCGTCAGCCGGCCAGGACCCGATGGACGACAGCATGGCAGCCCCCACTGACAACGCCGCCGACCAGGCACGACGCGCCCGGAGGCAGACCGCGTGACGACCACGACCGCCGCCGCTCTCGTCCCCCTCCTGCCGTTCCTCGGCGCCGTCGCCGGGCTCCTGCTGGGCCGCCGCGCCCCCGGTTTCGTCCGCCCCCTCGCGGTGCTGCCGACCCTCGCCGCGGCCGGGCTCGCCGTGCTCGTGGCCGTGCGGCAGGGCGGCGGAGCGGGCGGTGGCACGGCCCCGCTCACCGCCGCGACCCGGCTCGCCGACACCGGCTCGGTCCCCGTCGACCTGGCCCTCCAGATCGACGGCTTCGCCGCCCTGGTCGCGGTCCTCGTCGCCGTCGTCGCCTGCTGTGTGCAGATCTACTCGACCGGCTATCTGCGCGACGACCCCCGCTACCCCTCCTACGCCGCGCTCGTCTCCCTCTTCACCGCCGCGATGCTGCTCGTCGTCTACTCCGACGACCTGATCGTGCTGCTCGTCGGCTGGGAGATCATGGGCATCTGCTCGTACTTCCTGGTGGGCCACTACTGGGAGACCGCGGCCGCGCGCTCCGCGTCCCTGAAGGCGTTCCTGGTCACCAAGCTCGGCGACGTTCCGTTCCTGATCGGCATCTTCGCGCTCGCGGGCGACACCGGCACGTTCCGCGTCAGCGAGATCCACACCCGGCTGACCTCCGAGACCGCCGGGGTGCCGCTGGACCACCCCACCCTGATCGCGCTGCTGCTGCTCGCCGGGGTGGCGGGGAAGTCCGCGCAGTTCCCGCTGCACACCTGGCTGCCGGACGCGATGGCCGGTCCCACCCCGGTCTCCGCGCTGATCCACGCGGCCACCATGGTCGCCGCCGGTGTCTATGTGGTGGCCCGGCTGCTGCCCGTCTTCGCCTCCTCCGCCGCCGCGCTCGCCGTACTGGCCGCCATGGCGGCCGTGACGATGGTCGGCTCGGCGCTCGCCGCGCTCGCCCAGGACGACATCAAACGCGTCCTCGCCTACTCGACCGTCGGCCAACTCGGCTATATGACGGGCGCCCTGGCCGTCGACGACCGCGGCGCCGCCGTCTTCCACCTCATCACCCACGGCGCGTTCAAGGCGCTGCTGTTCCTCGGCGCGGGCGTGGTGATCCACGCCGCGGGCAGCAACTCCCTGGCCGCCATGTCCCGGATGAGCGGTCTCGCCCAGCGCATCCCCGACGCCTTCTGGACGATGACGGTCGCGCTGCTCGCGCTCGCCGCCATCCCGCCCTTCGCGGGCTTCTTCTCCAAGGAGGCCGTCCTCGGCGCGGCCGAGCACGCCGCCACCGGCCACACCTCCGGCGTCCCGGCGGGCGTCGGCTGGACCGTGCTCCTCGCCGGGCTGCTCACCGCGCTCCTCACCGCCGGATACGCGGCCCGGCTGTGGCTGCTCGCCTTCCGCGGCCGGGGCGAGCCCGTCCCCGACCACGGCAAGCAGCCCGTGGCCATGAACGTCGTCCTGTGGGTGCTGTTCGTCCCCACGGCCGCCCTCGGCCTCGCCTACGGCAGGCTGCCCGACTGGTTCGACGGCGAGTCCCTCACCCCGACCCTCACCACGTCCGTCCTCGGCACCGGGCTGGCCCTCGGCGGTGCCCTCGTCATGTACGGCGCCTGGCGGCACAGCTCGGCGCGGGCCCGCCGGGTCCCGATCGGCGCGGTGGCCGCCCACCCCGAGGCCGCCGACGCCGTCTCCGAGGCCGAGGCCATCGCCACCCACGAGGCGGCCTACGGCTCCATCGCGGGCGCCAACGACCCCGCCGACCCCGGGCGGCTGCTCCTGGGCCCGCTGCACCGCCACGCGGCCGTCGGCTTCCACCTCGACGCCGTCTACGGCGCCCTGTTCGTCCGGCCCGTGCGGGCCGCCGCCCGGCTCGTCCGCTTCCTCGACCGCGAGGTCGTCGAGACGTACGTACGCGGCGCGGGCGGTGTGCCCCGGCTGCTCGGCGCGGCCGTACGGCGTGCCCAGACCGGCAATGCGCAGACCTACCTCGGCGCGCTGCTCGCGGGCTCCCTCGTCCTGGCCGTGGCCGCCGTCCTCGTCGCAGCGGGAGCCTGACCCGTGAACCACACCGTCCTGCAATACCTCCTCGCGGCCGTCGTCGTGCTCCCCCTGCTCGGCTCCGTCGCCGCCCTGCTCCCGGCCCCGCCCGGACTGCGCGGCAGCGGCCCCGACCAGGCCGTCATGCGCCACGGCGTGACCGTCACCGGCGTGGTACTCGCCGCCGCCATCGCCCTGGCCGCCGGTTTCGACCACGACCACCCGGCCAGGATGCAGGCCCAGACCGACATCGGCTGGATCCCGGCCCTGGACATCCGCATCCACCTCGGCGTGGACGGCGTCTCGCTGCCGCTGCTCGTGCTGACCGCGCTGCTGACCTTCCTCAGCGCGCTCTACGCCTACTTCAACCGGCCCTCAGGGCCGTCCCCCAAAGCCTTCGTCGCGCTGCTGCTCCTCCTGGAGTCCGGCACCCTGGCCAGCTTCGCGGTGCTGGACCTGATGCTGTTCTTCCTGGCGTTCGAGATGGTCCTCATCCCGATGTACTTCCTCATCAACCGGTGGGGAGGCGCCGAACGGGAACGCGCCGCCTGGCGGTTCATCCTCTACACGCTGCTCGGCTCCGTGGTCATGCTGCTCGGCCTCCTCCTCGTCGGGCTCAAGGGCGGCACCTTCGACATGGTGGCACTCGCCACTGACAACGGTGGCAAGCTCAGCCACACCACCCAGCTCATCGCGGCCCTCGCCATCATCGCCGGACTCGCCGTCAAGGCCCCGATGTGGCCGCTGCACAGCTGGCTGCCCGACGCCCACACCGCCGCCCCCACCGTCGGCTCGGTGCTGCTGGCGGGCGTGCTGCTCAAGATGGGCACGTACGGCCTCGTCCGCATCGTGCTGCCGATGACCCCCGACGCGGCCCACACCTACGCGCCCTACCTCGCCGCGTTCGCCGTCGTCGGCATCATCTACGGATCCCTCGCCTGCCTCGCCCTCTCCCGCACCGGCGCCAAGGGCGACCTCAAGCGGCTGATCGCGTACTCCTCCGTCGGCCACATGGGCTTCGTGCTGCTGGGCATCGCGACCCTCACCCCCACCGGGGTGAACGGCGCGCTCTTCGCCAACATCGCCCACGGCCTGATCACCGGACTGCTCTTCTTCCTGGTCGGCGCCCTCAAGGACCGCTCCGGCACCACCGACCTCGACCAGCTCTCGGGCACCAGCGGCGCCGCCCTCTACGGCAGGGCGCCGCGCCTCGGCGGGCTGCTCGCCTTCGGCGCGGTGGCCTCCCTGGGGCTGCCCGGACTCGCCGGGTTCTGGGGCGAGATGCTCGCCATGTTCGGCGCCTTCGACCCGGCCGACGGGCTCAGCCGCCCGGCGTATCTCACCTATATGGCGCTCGCCGCCTTCGGCACCCTGCTCACCGCCGCCTACATGCTGATCGTCGTACGGCGCGTCTGCATGGGCGACCATCCGATCGAGCCCGGCACCGGGACCGAGGCCGAGCGGCCCGCCCTGGCCGACGTCCACGGCCATGAATTCGCCGCCTGGAGCCCCCTGGTGGCCCTCACCGTCCTCGCCGGACTGTGGCCCGCGGCCCTCCTCGGCCTCACCGACCCGGCCGTGCAGCAGCTCCTCGCGGGAGGCACCCGATGACTCCGAACGCCTCGAGCCTCGCCACGAGCCTCGTCCAGTCCGTCGACTGGCTCGCCGTCGCACCGCCCACCATCGCGGCCCTGGCCGGCCTCGCCGTCCTCGTCGCGGACCTCTTCCTGCCCGAGCACAGGAAGCACCTGCTGGGCTGGGGAGCGATAGCGGGACTGGCCCTGGCCGCGCTCGCCCTGCTGCCGCTGCTGGACGGCGACCGCTCCACCTTCTGCCTGACCACCGGCGCCCACGTGTGCGGCTACACGGCCGACACCTTCGCGCTCGTCATCCAGTTCCTGGTGCTCGGCGGGGCGCTGCTCACCGCGCTGCTGTCCTTCAGCTCCCTCGACGATCTCAAACTCCCCGCAGGCGAGTTCTGGTTCCTGTTGCTGTCCTCCGCCGCCGGGGCCGCCCTGCTGCCCGCCTCCCGCGATCTGGCCACCCTGGTCATCGCGCTCGAGGTGGCCTCGCTCCCGGCCTTCGCCCTCGTGGGCCTGCGCCGCGGCGACCGCCTCTCCTCCGAGGCCGCGCTGAAGTTCTTCCTCTCCTCGGTCACCGCGACCGCCGTGATGCTGCTCGGCGTCAGCTTCGTCTACGCCGCCACCGGCAGCCTCCACCTGTCCCGGATCGCCGACGCCCTCACCCATGTCGACCCTCGGCTGGACACGCTCGCCCAGGCGGGCGTCGTGCTCACCCTGGTGGGCTTCGCCTTCAAGACCGCCGCCGTGCCCTTCCACTTCTGGGTGCCCGACACCTATGTGGGCGCGCCGGTGCCCGTCGCCGCGTATCTGTCCGTCGTCGGTAAGGCGGTCGGGTTCTCCGGCCTCATCCTGGTGACCGTCCTCGCCTTCCCCTCCTACGCCGATGTGTGGGGCCCGGCCGTCGCCGTCCTGGCCGCCCTCACCATGACCGCGGGGAACGCCGCGGCGCTGCGCCAGCGCCCGGAGCGCTCCTTCAGCGCCGTACGGCTGCTCGCCTGGTCCTCCGTCGCCCAGGCGGGCTATCTGCTGGTCCCGATCGCCGCGGCCGGCTACGCCGACTCCGGCGAGGAGGCCTCCCGCGCCATCGGCTCCACGGTCGCGTACGCCCTGATGTACGCGGTCGTGAACCTCGGCGCGTTCGCCGTGGCCGCCCTGGTGGCCCGTACGAGCCCGGCCAACCGGCTCACCGACTACCGCGGTCTGTACGCGGCCCGTCCGGCCGCCGCCCTGGCCCTGGGCTTCTTCCTGCTGTGCCTGGCCGGGCTGCCCCCGGGCGTCATCGGCCTCTTCGCCAAGGTGACCGTCTTCTCGGCGGCGGTGGACGCGGGTCTGGGCTGGCTCGCGGTGGTGATGGCGTTGAACGTGGTGGTGGCGCTGTACTACTACCTCCAGTGGACGGCGGTGCTCTTCCGCGCCCCGGAGCCCGCCGCGGAGACGGAGCCCGTGCCCGCCGCCGGGGCGGCCGTCGCCCGCCCCCGAGCCGTCCCCCTTACGGTCGCCATCGCCCTCACCGCAGCTGCCGGAATCGCCCTCTCCGGAGCCCCGCAACTCGTCCTCCGGTTCGCCTCGAGCACCCTGCTGTAAGCACCCCCGCGGGCCGCGCGGGTCCGCGCCCATGTGCACAAGGGAACTGGTGCCCTTCGCCTGGCGTTGACTTTTTCAGGAGGGTCCACTGGAAGGTGGAGACACCAGGCAAAGGGTTCCCCTGCGGCACATCGGGAGGGCACACCGTGCACCGCCGGCACAACGGGCTGAAGACCGCCGTACTCCTCGGTGGTCTGTCCGCGCTCATCATCGTCATCGGCAGCCTCTTCGGCCGTACCGGACTGATCATCGCGGTGATCGTCGCACTCGGGACCAACGCGTACGCCTACTGGAACAGTGACAAGCTGGCCCTGCGCGCGATGCGCGCCCGCCCCGTCAGCGAGTTCGAGGCACCGGGGCTGTACCGGATGGTGCGCGAGCTCTCCACGGCCGCGCGGCAGCCGATGCCCCGGCTCTACATCTCCCCGACCGAGGCCCCCAACGCCTTCGCCACCGGCCGCAACCCCCGTAACGCGGCGGTCTGCTGCACCGACGGCATCCTGCGGCTGCTGGACGAGCGCGAGCTGCGCGGGGTCATCGGCCATGAGCTCAGCCATGTCTACAACCGCGACATCCTGATCTCCTCGATCGCGGGCGCGCTCGCCAGCGTCGTGATGTTCCTGGTGAACTTCGCCTGGCTGATCCCCATGGGCCGGTCCGACGACGACGAGGGCCCCGGCTTCCTCGGGATGCTGCTGATCATGATCCTCGGTCCGCTCGCGGCCTCCATCATCCAGCTCGCCGTGAGCCGCTCCCGCGAGTACGAGGCGGACGCCTCCGGCGCCCAGCTCACCGGCGACCCCCTGGCCCTCGCCAGCGCCCTGCGCAAGCTGGAAGCGGGCACCAAGCAGCTTCCGCTGCCGCCCGAGCCCCGTCTGGAGACGGCCAGCCATCTGATGATCGCCAACCCTTTCCGCGCCGGTGAGGGCATGGCCAAGCTCTTCTCCACACACCCGCCCATGCGGGAGCGCATCACCCGCCTCGAACAGATGGCAGGAGGCCGCCGACCGTGAAAACGCTCCTGAACCTGATCTGGCTGATCTTCTCCGGCATCTGGATGGCGATCCTCTATCTCCTCGCCGGGCTCCTGCTCTGCGTCACCATCATCGGCATCCCCTTCGGGATCGCCGCCTGGCGCATCGCCGGGTTCGCCCTGTGGCCCTTCGGCCGCACCGCCGTCCCCCGCCGCGACGCCGGAGCCCCCTCCTGCGTCGGCAATGTCCTCTGGCTCGTCCTCGCGGGCTGGTGGCTGGCGCTCGGCCACCTCGTCACCGGCGTGGTGCTCTGCGTCACGATCATCGGCATCCCCCTGGGCCTGGCCAACTTCAAGCTCATCCCGATCTCGCTGGCCCCCCTCGGCCACGAAATCGTCCCCACCGATCAGCCCTTCGCCCACCGCTGACCGGCGACGCCGAGAACGCCAGGGGCGGCACGGCCATTGCCGCACCGCCCCTGCCGCACCGGTCCGGGCCCCGCCTACCGGTAGTTCACGAACTGCACCGCGAAGTCGAGGTCCTTGCCCTTGATCAGGGCGATCACGGCCTGAAGGTCATCCCGGCTCTTCGAGGTCACCCGCAGCTCTTCGCCCTGCACCTGCGCCTTGACGCCCTTGGGGCCCTCGTCGCGGATGATCTTGGCGACCTTCTTCGCGTTCTCCTGTGAGATCCCCTCCTGCAACGAGGCGAAGATCTTGTACTCCTTGCCCGACGCCTGGGGCTCACCCGCGTCCAGGGCCTTCAGCGAGATCCCGCGCTTGACCAGCTTGGACTGGAAGACGTCGAGGATCGCCTTGACCCGCTCCTCGGAGTTGGCCCGCATCTCGATCCGCTCGCCCGACCACGCGATCGAGGCGCCGACGTTCTTGAAGTCATAACGCTGGGAGATCTCGCGGCTCGCCTGGTTCAGGGCGTTGTCGACCTCCTGCCGCTCGACCTTCGAGACGATGTCGAAACTGGAGTCGGCCATCTTGAGTTGGCTCCTCGTACGTAGATCCGTCAGTGGCACGGCCCAGCGGGCCGCTCCGGCCAGCCTAGCGATCTCGGCCATGATCGAGAGGCGATCAACCGGGTGGCGAAGCACCCCCGCACATCAGGTATTGTTTACGTCGTTGCCAGGGAGCAGCGCCGCGAGAGCGGGGCACCTGGCCACATCCCAGGCGGTGTGCCCGAGTGGCCAATGGGAGCGGACTGTAAATCCGTCGGCTTAGCCTACCCAGGTTCGAATCCTGGCGCCGCCACACCTGGGAAACGGCCCCCGAGCTGCGAAAACGCAGTCGGGGGCCGTTTTCGTTCGGGGGATGGACGGGTCGGCGGCGCGTGGGTCAGGCGCGGGCCAGGGCCGCCTCCAGGGCCTGCTGGATGTTCTCGGAGAGCCGGCCGGAGTACGGCCACTGGACGATCTCTTCGGCGATCAGGCGCAACTTGGTGTTGGTGTTCTGGGACACCGTCCTGAGGACGTCCCAGCCCTGCCCCGGAGGCAGGCGGCCGTGGGTGATGACCACACCGATCGCCTGGTCGATGACGGCGTGGGAGTCCACTGCCTGCCGCAGCTGCCCGACTTCCTCCTCCAAGATGGCGATCTTCTTGAGCAGGTCATCCCTCTCGATCGCCACGTACTGCCTTTCGATCGGGAAGTGGGGCGCGGCGTCAATGGGCAATGCCGCAGCTGTCCACTCTCCAGAAGCGGGCCGGTCCGTGGCGATCCGGCAAACGCACGTTCGGGCGCCTCGCGGGACAGAAAACGAAGGCGGGGGCGGAGCCCGGTGGGTCAGCTGCGCAGCGTGGCGCTCGGGGAGGTGCGGTAGGTCTCGCGGTACAGGGCGGCGAAGCGGGCCGGGTGGAAGAAGCCCCAGCGGGTGGCGATGTCCGTCACCGTGGCGGTCTCGGGGGCGGCGGTCGCCAGGTCGTGGTGGGCGTGTGCCAGGCGTACCCGGCGTACGTATGCCATCGGCGTGGTGTCGAGGTGTCTGCGGAACGCGTACTGGAGGGCGCGGATGCTGACATGCGCGGCGGCCGCGATGTCGGCGACGGTAAGGGGCTCATCGGCGTGGTCGTCGATATGGCTGAGCGCGCGCTGGAGCGTGCCGGGGTGGGCGTCGTTGCGGTCGGACGCGGTGGGGTCGGTGAGCGCGGTGTTGGGGAAGGCCGTCAGTACGCTGCCCGCCAGGAGCTGGCTGACGGTGGCCCTGATCAGCGGCTGGTCGGCGATGGCGGGGTCGGCCAGGGCGTGGTCGCGCACATAGGCGATGGTGCGCCGCAGATGCCCGGCGGCGGCCGCGGAGTGCGGCCGGTGCCCGGTCAGCCGGACCGGCTGCGGGGTGCGCTGCTCGACGGTGGCGGCGACCTGGCTCAGCAGGGCGGGGTCGAGCATGGTGATGTTGTAGCGGGCGTTGCGGACCCGCCCCGAGTAGGGAAGGTCCGGCGGGGCGAGGGACACCACGTCGCCGGGGCCGAAGGCATCCTCGACACCGGGGTAGACATGGTCCTCGATGGTGCCGGAGTGGACGACGCACAGGCAGATCCTGCCGAGCGGGCTGACGGCGTAGCTCATGTCGAAGTCGAGATCGAGCTCGTCCACGGTGATCGACTCGATGTTGTCGCGCCGGATCCGTGCCCGGTTCGCGCTCGGGGTGCTGCTGCCGATGCGCATTTTGGCGTAGGCCTTGCTGAGGAACTCCTCGGTTCTCTCCAGGTCGTCACTGTCGAAGACCAGCGTGCTCATGGCGACCTCGCCCTCCGGCGTCCAAGCGATATCGTCCTGGAACACACATTACGGGCTGCTGACGGTGCGTCTCCCACTGCTGCCGTGCCGGCGGCCACGCCGGAGGAATGGCCCCTGAGTCCCCGGAACGTGGTCAGGGGCCATTGGCGCGTGGGCAGGGCCGGGTACCGGCGCCGCGCTTAGGACGGCGTGCCGGTCCAGGTGAAGGTGGCGGAGGCCCGGGCGGGAAGCTGGTAGCTGAAGGACTGGCCGCCCCAGTTGACCTTCAGCGTCTGCTGGCCGCCGGTGTCGTTGTAGGCGATCAGCGCCTTGGAGCCGTCAGGGTTCTTCCAGGCCACGTTCGGGACGGTCGAGCTGGCGGTGGAGTCGATGCGGCGGGCGCCCGGCTTCACGAACTTCGTGAGGTGGCCCATCGTGTAGTACTCGACGGTGTAGTCGACCCGGCCGCTCTGGCCGTCGCCGTTGTGCACGGTGACCAGGCCGGTGCAGGTTCCGCAGCCGCCGTTGTGCGGACCCTTGTTCTGATCGACCGCGAGGCTCCACTTGATCCAGCTCTTGCCCCAGTTGCGGGTGTAGTCGATCAGGTTGTGCATGTCTTCCTGCTGCTGATTGGCGATCCAGGTGCCGCCGGAGTGCTCGGTGTCGAAGGCGTCCACGTTCGGGTACTGGTTGTGGACCGTCGTCTGCTGGCCGACGTCGCCGCCGTAGCCGTGCCAGGCGATGCCGCCGAAGTTGGGGTGGTTGCGGATGGCGGCGTCGTCCACGACGGGCGCGCCGTAGCCCGACCACTGGTCCCAGTTCCAGTCGAGGGCGAGCACCTTGGTCTTCAGGCCCGCGTTCGCCAGCTTGGGCAGCAGCTCACTCTTGGTGAAGTAGGTGAGCCCGGAGCCGTTCCACTGCATCGAGGGGTAGCCGGAACAGCAGGTGGGCTCGTTCTGCACGGTCACGTAGTCGATCGGCACCCCCCGGCTCTGGTACTCCTGGATGTACTTCACGAAGTAGTTCGCGTAGGTGCCGTAGTACTGGGCCTCCAGCCAGCCCTGGTTGAGCTGGTCGTTGTCCTTCATCCAGGCCGGGGCGGTCCACGGCGAGGCCATGACCTTCAGCGCCGGGTTGAGCTGCCTGGCCTGCTTCGTCAGCGGCAGGACGTCGGCCAGGTCGTGGTTGATGGAGAACCTGGCGAGGCCGGGGTCGGTCTGCCCGGCCGGCACATCGTCGAAGGTGTAACCGAAGCGGGCCAGGTCGGAGCCGCCGAGCGGGTTGCGCAGGAAGCTCACCCCGATGCCGTCCGTGGGCGAGAAGAGCTTGCGCATCACCTCGTCGCGGGTGTTCTGGCTCAGCGCGCCGCTGCTGTTGAACAGCCATGCGGCGGTGTCCGTGAACGACGCCCCGGCGCCCGAGAACTCCTGGTACGTCCTGGATTCATCGACGGTGACACCGCCACCCCCGCCCGAACCGAACCGGATGGGCGCCTGCTGCTCCAGGCCCTTCACGACGGTACGGCCGTCGGAGCCGGAGGTGGTGGTCAGATAGACGTTGACGGTCTCGCCGGCCCTGGCCGAGCCGGGGTGGGCCGCCTGGGCGCCCGCCGGTGCGGTCAGCCAGGGGCAGACGGCCACGGCGGCCGCCGCGAGGGCGCCCACGAGGGTGGAGCGCGGTGTGAGGCGTTTTGTCATGAGCCTGACAGATCTCATAACGGTCGATGCCTTCCTGTGCGGACAGGGGCGGCCGGTGCGGTCACGGCCGTGCGGAGGGAGGAGCGAGTCCGGTGGCCGGTGTGTTCACGGCCGTGTCGGACGGAGCGCCGGTGTGGTCACGGTGCTCGGTGACTGAATGATTCAAGGCCGGGCGAAGGACGTCAATCCTCGCGGCACGGCTTATTTCATCATGTGACTTAAGCCGTTTTGGAAAGTCCTCGGCGGCCGGGGTCCGGTTCCGGCGTCGCGCGCGGGGATCTGCCGCCGTACGGGCGGCCGTCCGTCGTGGCGCACCGTGGGCTCCGTGAGACCGCTCCTAGGGTGGTGATTCCCCCGTACCAGGACAGAGAGGGCGGATCGTGCTCAGGGGCTTCAAGAACTTCCTCATGCGCGGTGATGTCATCGTTGTCGCCGTCGGCCTGGTCACAGCGCTGGCGTTCTCGACGCTGATCAAGGCGTTCACCGACTCCGTGATCAACCCGATCATCGCCCGGCTCCAGGGCGGCAAATCGGTCGGCCTGGGCTGGCAGCTGGGCGCCCAGGGGAACACCTCGACCTACCTCAACATCGGGTCGTTCATCTCCGCCCTGATCTACTTCATCATCTTCATGGCGGTCATCTACTTCCTGATCGTCGTGCCGTACAAGTACACCCAGCGCCGCCGGGGCGCGGAGGTCTTCGGGGAGCCGGGCCCGCTCAAGACCTGCCCGGAATGCCTCGCCGAGGACATCCCCGAGGCGGCGCGCAAGTGTCGCTACTGCGGCTCGGACCAGCCGCGCACGAGCGAGCCGCCGCGCACGGCCTAGCCGCCGCGCACGGCCTGGTCGTCGCGCACGGCCTGGTCGCCGTCCCCGCCGGGCCTAGCCGCCCGCCCCCGGCTGCCGCCCCCGGTCGAGGTCCAGCTCCAGCATCCGGATCGCGTTGCCGCGGAGGATCTTGTACGTGGTCTCGGGGGAGAGGTCGGCCACATGTTCGGCGGCGATGCGGCGGGTGTGCGGCCAGGTGGAGTCGACGTGGGGGTAGTCGGTCTCGAAGGTGGCGTTGTCCACGCCGACCGTGTCCAGCGAGGCGACCCCGTGCTTGTCGCGGAAGAAGCAGCAGTAGATCTGCCGGTAGTAGTACGTGGACGGCGGCTCGGGGATGAGGCCGCGGACGCCGCCCCAGGCGCGGTGCTCCTCCCAGACGTCGTCCGCGCGCTCCAGGGCGTAGGGGATCCAGCCCA
The DNA here is from genome assembly GCF_039525925.1 of Streptomyces javensis. Taxonomy (NCBI): domain Bacteria; kingdom Bacillati; phylum Actinomycetota; class Actinomycetes; order Kitasatosporales; family Streptomycetaceae; genus Streptomyces; species Streptomyces javensis. Next base: position 15,101 of record NZ_BAAAIF010000049.1, read on the forward strand.
TCTGGCCCTCGGCGTAGGCCAGCTTCAGGCGCGGGAAGGAGACCAGGACGCCGCTGAAGAGGAAGTCCATCATCGACGCCATGGCGTTGTTGAAGCTCAGCGCGGCCTGGACGGCCGGCGGGGCGTCGGGGGAGGCGGCGGGCATCTGGGAGGAGGAGCCGATGTGCATGCACACGACCGTCCCCGTGGCCTCGCACTCGGCGAAGAAGGGGTCCCAGTAGCCGCTGTGGATGCTGGGGAGTCCGAGGTAGGTGGGGATCTCGCTGAAGGTCACCGCGCGGACGCCGCGGGCCGCGTTGCGGCGGATTTCCCGCACGGCGAGGTCGACGTCCCACAGGGGGATCAGGCAGAGCGGGATGAGGCGGCCGCCGCTGTCGCCGCACCACTCCTCGACCATCCAGTCGTTGTACGCGCGGACGCACGCCAGCCCGACCTCCTTGTCCTTCGCCTCGGCGAAGGTCTGGCCGCAGAAGCGCGGGAAGGTCGGGAAGCACAGTGACGCCTCGACATGGTTGAGGTCCATGTCGGCGAGCCGGTCCTTGGGGTCCCAGCAGCCGCGGCGCATCTGCTCGCGGGTGATGCCGTCGAGGGTCATCTCGTCGCGCGAGAAGCCGACGGCGGCGATGATCCGCTTGTAGGGGAAGAGGTCGCCCTCGTAACTCCACCAGTCGGTGAGCTGGCCCTCCGGGTCGGTGGTGAACTTGTACTTGCCACCGATGTAGGCCAGTTCGCCGATCCCGGCCGTCAGGGGCTTGGGGCCGCGGTCCCGGTACTTGGCCGGGAGCCAGGTCTCGAAGAGGTGCGCGGGCTCGATCACATGGTCATCGACGCTGATGACCAGGGGCAGCTCGGTGGTGCCGTTCGTCTCGCCGGTCATCTCGCCATCTCTCCCCGGTCTCCTCGTGGTGGTCCTGTCCGTTCCCCTCGATCTGACGGTTCGTCAGATTTCGATGGCGGCAGAGTAGGGCGGATCGCTTTAACCAACAAGAGAAAGTCCCGTTTCCGCGTGTACGTCCAGGGCAGACGATGAGCGACAACTGGGGAGGAAACGGTGAACGCATCGTCGATCGCACGCGGATTGGGTTCGGCAACGCGCACACGGACCCCGCAGGAGGCGGGCACCCGGGCCATCGAGGCGGCGGCCCGCTGGGGGCTGGCCACCCGGGGCGTGCTCTATCTGCTCATCGGCGTCCTGGCGCTGCGCATCGCCTCGGGCGACCACGGCGAACAGGCCGACCGGGGCGGGGCGCTCCAGATCCTCGCCAAGCAGCCGTTCGGCGCGGCGCTGGTCTGGGCGGTCGGCATCGGGCTTGTCTGCATGGCGCTGTGGCGGCTCTCCGAGGCGGTCTTCGGGGCCGCGGGACCGGACGGGCGCGCGGCCCGGAAGCGGCTGGCGGGGGCGGCCCGTGCGGGCTTCTACGGCGTCGTCGCGTACTCGGTGCTCTCCTTCGCCACCGGCGAGCAGGGCAGCGGCTCCAGCGACCGGCAGTCGAAGGACGTGACGGCACGCGCGCTCGACCTGCCGTACGGCCGGTGGCTGGTCGCCGCCGCCGGTGCCGCGGTGGCCGTGGCGGGGATGTGGATCGCGGTACGGGGGATTCGGTGCGGCTTCCGCAAGCACCTCAAGGTGGGCGCGATGTCCCGGCGGGCGCGGCGGGCCGTGGAGGCGCTCGGGATCTGCGGCGGGGTGGCCCGCGGGGCGGTGTTCGCGGTGGCGGGCGGCTTCGCGCTCACGGCCGCGGTGCGCTACGACCCGGGCAAGGTGAAGGGCATCGACGACACGCTGCGGACCTTCGCCGGGACGGCGGCGGGACCCTGGCTGCTGATGGCGGTGGCGCTGGGGCTGGCGCTCTTCGGGGTGTTCTCGTTCGCGCTGGCGCGGTGGCGCAGGGTCTGAGCGACGACCCGGGCCGGGCGGTCCCGGGCCGGGCCGCTGCCGCCTGACGCCGGGTCGGGCCAGGCCCCCGGCGCCTCCCACGAATACGCCCCCGCCTCGCACGGATGTGCACCGAAAGGCGGTCTTCCCGAGGGCCCCCGGCGCCGGGACGATCGGACGATGCCGACCATGAAGCCACGCGTCCGTCTCGCCGCCGTCGGAGCGGCCTTCGCGCTCGCCGCCGCCACCCCCGTCGCCGCGTACGCCGCGCTGGACGACCCGCCCGCCGCGGCGGCCTCCGGCGCCGTGGGCCGGGGCAAGCCGTACGTCGAGACCCGGCTCTTCTTCGGCACCGAGCGCCCCGACGGCGGGCCGCCCGTCACCGAGAAGCAGTTCCTGGCCTTCGTGGACCGGCGGATCACCCCGCGCTTCCCCTCCGGCCTGACGATCCACGACGCCCGGGGGCAGTGGCGGGACCAGAACGGGACGATCGAGCGGGAACGCTCGTACGAGGTGGTCCTGCTCTACCCGGCGTCCGAGGCGGGAACCCAGGACCCGCGGATCGAACGGATCCGGACGGCCTACGAACGCCAGTACGCCCAGGAGTCCGTGGCCCGGGCCGACGCCCCGGCCCGGGTGGACTTCTGAGGGCCGGGCCGGGCCGACCCGGCCCTCATCCCCGCTCGGCGACCGCCGCCACCGCGTCCGCCACCGGCGTGTCGCCGTTGATCAGCTCCAGCGTGCGGCCCGCCGTACGGGGCTCGTCCAGCAGGGCGACCAGGACCGCCGCCACATCGTCGCGGGTGATCTCGGCGCGGCCCGTGTGTTCGGCCAGCTTCACCCGGCCCGTGCCCGGGTCGTTCGTCAGCCGGCCCGGGCGCAGCACCGTCCAGTCGAGGCCGTCCCGGGCGCGGATGTCGTCGTCCGCCGCGGCCTTGGCGCGCAGATAGGCGGCGAAGACCGGGTCGGTGTCCGGCGGTGGCTCGTGGGACGCGCCCATCGAGGAGATGATCAGGAACCGCCGGGCCCCGGCCCGTTCGGCCGCGTCCGCGAAGAGCACCGCGGACCGGTGGTCGACGGTCTCCTTACGGGCGGCACCGCTGCCGGGGCCCGCGCCGGCCGCGAAGACCGCCGCGTCCGCGTTCTCCAGGTGTTTGACCACGTCCTCCAGCGAGGCCGACTCGAGGTCGCAGACGACCGGTTCGGTGCCCGACGCCAGGAGGTCGCCCGCCTGCTCCGGCTTGCGGACGATGCCCGCCACTTCGTCTCCGCGCGCGGTGAGCAGCCGCTCCAGCCGCAGCGCGATCTGTCCATGTCCACCAGCGATGACAATGCGCATGATCCCGACCGTACGCCGTGCGGCCTACTGTTGCTCGCCGCCGCTCTGCGGCCGTGCCTGCCGGGGCAGATCCAGCGCCGCCGCGGCCGCCGAGTCGCAGTACTCCCGCACCGCGCTGGTACGGGCCACCACCCGCCCCCGGTGCACCACGACCCTGCTGTACGCGAGCGAGAGCACCCCCGCGAGGCCGTCCCCGCGCACCGCGAGCAGCTCCGCCGGGAACCCGGCCTCCACCCGCACCTCGGCGAGCCCCATCGCGGCCCGCGCCCGCGCGCACACCGCCTCGTACGCCTCCTCGGGGCGCAACTCGCCCCGGGACGCCAGCAGAAAGGCGGCCTCCAGGGGATCGCCGCGGCCCACGGGGTTCACCGCGTCCCGCAGCGCCCCGCTGCCCGCGGCCACCCGGACGCCCGCGGCGCGCAGCAGCCGCACCGGCGCGCAGGCACGGGCGCGCGCTCCCCGCATGCCCTGGTGCTCCAGCCCGGCGCAGTCGCCCTGGGGGAGGCAGACGACGGTCACCCCGGCCGCCGCCAGCCGCTCGGCGATCCTCCCCGCCGTCTCCGCGGGCAGCCGCGACAGCCCGCCGCAGGGGCCGATCGTGACGCCCGGCCGCAGGCCCCCGGCCATCGCCGCGAGCCGGGCGAGGCGGGCCGGGTCGTCACCGTCCGTGTGCAGATCGACGGCGCAGCCATGGCGCACGGCGAGGTCGAGGACGGCCTCGGCGTGGCCGGTCGGATCCGGGTCGAGGTCGGGGCAGCCGCCGATGACCGACGCGCCCATCCCCACCGCGTCCCGCAGCATCGCCAGACCCTCCGCCCCCGCGGTGCCGGTCAGCACCCGGGGCACCGCCACCGCGCTCAGCTCCGTGAGCCCGCGCAGCGTCCGGCCGGCCTCCAGGACCGCCTCCAGGGAACGCAGTCCGTGCACCCCGCCGACGCGGACATGGGTGCGCAGCGCCGTGGCGCCGTGGCCGAGCTCGAGCAGGGCGGCCTCGACGGTGCGGCGCTGGACATCCCCCGGGGCGTACGGGACCGGGCCCGCCATGTCGGCCGTAAGGGCGGTGTCGCAGTGGGCGTGGGGTTCGGCGGGGGCGGGCAGCAGCAGATAGCCGCCGAGGTCCAGCCGGGTGCCGGGGACGAGGCTGCCCGCCGTGCCGACGGCCTCGATCCGCCCGCCGCTGAGCCGGACGTCCACGGTGCGCCCGTCGGCGAGCCGGACGCCGCCGAGCACCAGAGCGGTGGGCTCACCGGGGGCCGCTCCGCCGTTCCTGGGTGGCTGTTGCGGCTGCTGCTGGCTCTCGGGCATCGCGCTCCTGGGTTCGCGCCGGGCACGCGACGGGTGACGCGCCGGGCACGCGCCGGATGCGTGCGCAGCCAAGATCACGCGGGTGCGAAGCGAAGCCTAGGACGAGGTGCGCGCGGCTTCGCGGAGGAGCCGAATAGTCGTACCGGTGTGGTGCATGAGTCCAGGGTGACGAGGGGCCGATACGGATTTCACCTTCGGCGGCCGACCGTGTAATGTCTTCATCGCTCGCCCCAATAGCTCAGTCGGCAGAGCGTCTCCATGGTAAGGAGAAGGTCTACGGTTCGATTCCGTATTGGGGCTCTGATGTGTGAGGCTTCCCGTTCCGCTACGCTGGTCGAGCGGGGAGTCACTCGCATCGCAGCGGTGTAGCTCAGTCGGTAGAGCAAGCGGCTCATAATCGCTGTGTCACCGGTTCAAGTCCGGTCACCGCTACTGACAGTAGCCGATTGCGGGGTCGGTCCTTCGATCGGCTACTCTTTCTGCGTTAATCCCCTAGCCCGTTCGTCAAGGAGCACTCACGTGGCTGCCACCGACGTCCGCCCGAAGATCACGCTGGCCTGCGTGGAGTGCAAGGAGCGGAACTACATCACCAAGAAGAACCGGCGCAACGACCCGGATCGTCTTGAGATCAAGAAGCACTGCCCGCGTTGCAACGCGCACACCGCGCACCGTGAGACGCGATAGCAATAAACTCTCATTCGAGGCCGCCCCCACTCGCGGGGGGCGGCCTCGTTTCGTTGGTAATTCAATCGCAGGAGGTGCGCGCCGATGGCGCTCGACCAGTCCTTCGTGGGGCGGACCTACCCGCCCACCGCCGCCTACGAGGTCGGCCGGGAGAAGATCCGGGAATTCGCCGAGTCCCTCGGTGACACCAATCCGGTCTACACCGACCCCGACGCGGCCCGGGACCTCGGCTACCCCGATGTGATCGCCCCGCCGACGTTCATCTTCACGATCACCTTCAAGGCGGCCGGGAAGCAGGTTGTCGAGGATCCGCAGCTGGGACTGGACTACAGCCGGGTGGTCCACGGCGACCAGCAGTTCCAGTACACCCGCCCGGTCCGCGCGGGGGACCGCCTGAAGGTCACCTCGATCATCGACTCGATCAAGTCGCTGGCCGGCAACGACATCCTGTCCGTCCGCGGCGAGGTCCACGACGAGGCGGGTGATCATGTAGCGACGTCGTTCACGACGCTGGTGGCCCGCGCCGCTGACGCAGAGGTGGAGGAGAGCAGATGACGGCCAAGATCTCGTATGACGCCGTGGAGGTCGGTACCGAGGTGCCGACGCGCGAGTTCCGGGTCAACCGCGCCGACCTCGTGCGCTACGCGGGCGCGTCGGGCGACTTCAACCCGATCCACTGGAACGAGAAGTTCGCCAGGGAGGTCGGCCTCCCCGACGTCATCGCGCACGGCGCCTACACCATGGCCGAGGCGGCCCGGGTGGTGACCGAGTGGGCCGGCGACCCCGGCGCCCTCGTCGAGTACGGCGTCCGCTTCACCCGACCGGTCGTGGTCCCCAACGACGACAAAGGCGCGGTCATCGAGATCGGCGCCAAGGTCACCGCCAAGCTGGACGACGAGGCCCGTACGGTGCGCCTCGACATCACGGCGACCAGCGCCGGCCAGAAGGTGCTGGGCCGGGCCCGCGCCGTGGTACGGCTCGGCTGAGCCCCCGACCGCGCCCGTTGCGGCCCCCGGACTCCCCACACCGGGGGCGGCCGCCTCGAGGAGCCCAGGGGGCGCCCCCGTACTCTTGAGCGCGTGCAGGAACTCCACGACGCCCCTCTCGCGCCCCTCACCACCTTCCGTCTCGGCGGCCCGGCCAACCGGCTGCTCACGGCCACGACCGACGACGAGGTCATCGCCGCGGTCCGCGCGGCCGACGCGGCCGGGACCCCGCTGCTGGTGATCGGCGGCGGCAGCAATCTGGTCATCGCCGACAAGGGCTTCGACGGCACCGCCCTGCACATCGCCACCAGCGGCTTCACACTCGACGGCACCCGCCTGGAGCTCGCCGCGGGCGAGAACTGGTCGGCCGCCGTGGCCCGTACGGTCGAAGCGGGGCTCGCGGGCATCGAATGCCTCGCCGGGATCCCCGGCTCCGCGGGCGCGACGCCCATACAGAACGTCGGCGCCTACGGCCAGGAGGTCTCCGCCACGATCACCGAGGTGATCGCCTACGACCGCCGCGCCGACGAGGTCGTCACGATCCCGAACGCCGACTGCGCCTTCTCCTACCGCCACAGCCGCTTCAAGGCCGACCCCGACCGCCATGTGGTGCTCCGGGTCCGCTTCGAGCTGGAGGACGCGGGCGGGCTCTCCGCGCCCGTCCGGTACGCCGAGACCGCGCGGGTGCTCGGCGTCGAGGTGGGGGACCGGGTACCGGCCGCCGTCGCCCGCGAGACGGTCCTGGGGCTGCGCGCGGGCAAGGGCATGGTGCTCGACCCCGGAGACCACGACACCTGGTCCGCGGGGTCGTTCTTCACCAACCCGGTGCTCGACCAGGACGCCCACGCCGCCTTCCTGGCCCGGGTCGCCGAACGGCTGGGCCCGGACACCGCGCCGCCCGCCTTCCCGGCGGGCGACGGCCTGATCAAGACCTCCGCGGCCTGGCTGATCGACCGGGCGGGCTTCACCAAGGGCTACGGCACCGGCCCGGCCCGGATCTCCACCAAGCACACGCTCGCCCTCACCAACCGGGGCGAGGCCACGACCGAGGACCTGCTGGCGCTGGCCCGCGAGGTGGTGGCCGGGGTCGAGGAGGCGTTCGGGATCCGGCTGGTCAACGAGCCGGTGACGGTCGGCGTGAGTATCTGAGACTCACAAGCACAGTGTCACGTGACGCTGTGCTCAGCCCGCCAGCCAGCCGTCGATGTCCGCCAGCATCCGCGTCCGGACGTCCTCCGGCGCGGCCGAGCCGCGCACCGACTGACGTGCCAGCTCGGCCAGTTCGGCGTCCGTGAAGCCGTGGTGCTCGCGCACCAGCTCGTACTGCGCCGCCAGCCGCGAGCCGAACAGCAGTGGGTCGTCCGCCCCGAGCGCCATCGGCACCCCCGCGTCGTACAGCGTGCGCAGCGGGACGTCCTCCGGCTTCTCGTAGACCCCGAGCGCCACGTTCGACGACGGGCACACCTCGCAGGTCACCTCGCGCTCGGCGAGCCGGGCGAGCAGCCGCGGGTCCTCCGCCGCGCGCACCCCGTGGCCGACCCGGGCCGCGCCGAGGTCGTCCAGGCAGTCCCGCACGCTGCCGGGGCCCGACAGCTCGCCGCCGTGCGGCGCCGCCAGCAGCCCGCCCTCCCGGGCGATGGCGAAGGCCCGGTCGAAGTCGCGGGCGAATCCGCGCCGTTCGTCGTTGGAGAGGCCGAAGCCGACCACGCCGCGGTCCGCGAAGCGCACCGCGAGCCGGGCCAGGGTGCGGGCCTCCAGCGGATGCTTCACGCGGTTGGCGGCGACCACCACCCTGATCCCGAGCCCGGTCGCCGCGGAGGCGCCCTCGACCGCGTCCAGGATGACCTCCATCGCGGGGGTCAGCCCGCCCAGGCGCGGGGCGTACGAGGTGGGGTCCACCTGGATCTCCAGCCACTGGGCCCCGTCCCGCACGTCCTCCTCGGCCGCCTCGCGCACCAGCCGCCGGATGTCGTCGGGCTCCCGCAGACAGGAGCGTGCGATGTCGTACAGCCGCTGGAAGCGGAACCAGCCGCGCTCATCGGTGGCGCGCAGCTTCGGCGGCTCACCGCCGCTCAGTGCCTCGGGGAGATGGACGCCGTACTTGTCGGCGAGTTCGAGGAGGGTTCCGGGGCGCATGGAGCCGGTGAAGTGAAGATGCAGATGCGCTTTGGGGAGCAGGAGTACATCGCGTGCCATCTCCAGATACTGCCGCACGTCCGGACCCGTCGGTACCGCTTTCCCCTAACGGGGCGGCGCACGCATGCGGAACGGGCCGGAATCCGCCCCGCGGATTCCGGCCCGTTCCTCGTCCGTCTGTACGGATCGTGCGTACGAGAGCCGGCGCCTTACGCGCTCGCCTCGCCCAGCAGCTTCTGAAGCCGGGAGACGCCCTCGACGAGGTCCTCGTCGCCCAGCGCGTAGGACAGCCGCAGATAGCCCGGGGTGCCGAACGCCTCACCCGGCACCACCGCGACCTCGGCCTCCTCCAGGATGATCTCGGCCAGCTCCACGGTGGTGCGCGGCCGCTTGCCGCGGATCTCCTTGCCGAGCAGCCCCTTGACCGAGGGATAGGCGTAGAAGGCGCCCTCCGGCTCCGGGCACTCGACGCCGTCGATCTCGTTCAGCATCCGCACGATGGTGCGGCGGCGGCGGTCGAACGCCTCGCGCATCGCGGCCACGGCGTCGAGGTCGCCCGAGACGGCGGTCAGCGCGGCGACCTGAGCGACATTGCTCACATTCGAGGTGGCGTGCGACTGGAGGTTGGTCGCGGCCTTGATGACGTCCTTGGGGCCGATGACCCAGCCCACCCGCCAGCCGGTCATCGCGTACGTCTTGGCGACACCGTTGACCACGACGCACTTGTCGCGCAGCTCGGGCACCACGACCGGCAGCGAGTGGAACTCCGCGTCGCCGTAGACCAGGTGCTCGTAGATCTCGTCGGTCAGCACCCACAGCCCGTTGTCGGCCGCCCAGCGGCCGATCTCCTCGATCTGCGCACGGCTGTAGACCGCGCCGGTGGGGTTCGAGGGGGAGACGAAGAGCAGCACCTTGGTGTTCTTGGTGCGGGCCGCCTCCAGCTGCTCGACGGAGACGCGGTAGCCGGTCGTCTCGTCGGCGACGACCTCCACCGGGACACCGCCGGCCAGCCGGATCGACTCCGGGTAGGTGGTCCAGTAGGGCGCGGGGACGATGACCTCGTCGCCCGGGTCCAGGATCGCGGCGAACGCCTCGTAGATCGCCTGCTTGCCGCCGTTGGTCACCAGGACCTGGGCCGCCTCGACCTCGTACCCGCTGTCGCGCAGCGTCTTCGCGGCGATCGCGGCCTTGAGCTCGGGGAGGCCGCCGGCCGGGGTGTACCGGTGGTACTTCGGGTCGCGGCACGCCGCGGCCGCGGCGTCGACGATGTAGTCGGGCGTGGCGAAGTCGGGCTCACCGGCGCCGAAGCCGATCACCGGACGGCCCGCGGCCTTGAGGGCCTTGGCCTTGGCGTCGACGGCGAGGGTCGCGGACTCGGAGATCGAGCCGATCCGGGCCGATACCCGCCGGTCGGTCGGGGACTGTACTGGGGGAGTAGCAGCGGTCATAGATGCATCGTCGCAGACGGGCGAAATGGGTGGCACACGGGTTTGCGGCGACTTCGCGCGCTTCTCGTTCGACGCCCGGCCGTCAAGCACGTACACTCACTCGTCGTTGGCCGATCAACAGCCGGATCCGACCGCACACTCCGTGCAGCCGGGTGTATGCGGTAGGTTGGGAGTGCCGCAAAGGGTCGTAGCTCAATTGGTAGAGCACTGGTCTCCAAAACCAGCGGTTGGGGGTTCAAGTCCCTCCGGCCCTGCTACACGCACTGTGATGAGGGTGCGTGCATGCGTACGCAAGGACAAGCACCGCTGTGCGGCCGGGCCGGACGCGGCACGGCCACGACCCGGATTCAGGTGAGGACGAGTGACGGAAGCCCTTGGCTCCACCGCGACGCCTGAGAGCGGTCGTCCCGAGGATGAGGAGACGACCAAGCGGGGTCGTCGTGGTGGCAAGCGCGCGAAGAAGGGGCCCTTCGGTCGGCTCGCGCTCTTTTACCGCCAGATCATCGCTGAGCTGCGGAAGGTCGTCTGGCCCACGCGCAGTCAGCTGTCGACGTACACCAGTGTGGTGATCGTTTTCGTCGTCATCATGATCGGCATCGTGACCGTGATTGACTATGGGTTCAACAACGCCATCAAGTACGTCTTTGGCTGAGACCCTCGCGAAAGGCGGCGGCCGTCCCGGCGTCGCCTGTTTCGCACGTTCCACCCCCTTTGAAGCCAGGAAGAAGCAGCCACAGTGTCTGACCCGAACCTGAACGACGCCGCCGAGCCCGTCGAGTCCCGTGAGGACGAGCTCGACATCGTCGAGGCGGCGGACTCCGACCAGGCTGAAGCGGCCGACGCCTCGGCGGGCGTTCCCGCCGAGGTCGACGCGCTGCGCGTCGAGGACGAGGACGCCCTCGAGACCGAGTCGGCCCAGGCGGACGACGAGGTCGAGACCGAGGCCGAAGCCGAGGTCGAGGTCGAGGTCGACCCGGTCGAGGCGCTCCGTGAGGAGCTGCGCGGGCTGCCCGGCGAGTGGTACGTGATCCACACCTACGCGGGCTACGAGAAGCGCGTGAAGGCCAACCTGGAGCAGCGTGCCGTCTCGCTGAACGTCGAGGACTTCATCTACCAGGCCGAGGTCCCCGAGGAAGAGATCGTCCAGATCAAGAACGGCGAGCGCAAGAACGTCCGGCAGAACAAGCTGCCCGGCTATGTGCTCGTCCGCATGGATCTGACGAACGAGTCGTGGGGCGTCGTCCGCAACACCCCGGGCGTCACCGGCTTCGTGGGCAACGCCTACGACCCGTACCCGCTGACCCTGGACGAGATCGTCAAGATGCTCGCCCCGGAGGCCGAGGAGAAGGCCGCCAAGGCCGCCGCCGAGGAGAGCGGTGTGCCGGCGCCGAGCCGCAAGGTCGAGGTCCAGGTGCTGGACTTCGAGGTGGGCGACTCGGTCACGGTCACCGACGGCCCGTTCGCGACCCTCCAGGCGACGATCAACGAGATCAACGCCGACTCGAAGAAGGTCAAGGGCCTGGTCGAGATCTTCGGCCGGGAGACCCCGGTCGAGCTGAGCTTCGACCAGATCCAGAAGAACTGAGTCTTTCAGGACTGAGTCTCTTCGCAGGAACTTCCGACAGGTCAGACGGGCTTTCGCGGCCGGTCTGACCTGCTCGGTTTTAAGGCGCACAGCTATACCCGTTATCGTTGTGCGGTATGCCTCCATCCGGATGATCCGGTTCGGAGGCGAACAACCTCTCACTAGGACCCGGAGAGAGCATGCCTCCCAAGAAGAAGAAGGTCACGGGGCTGATCAAGCTCCAGATCCAGGCCGGCGCCGCGAACCCGGCCCCGCCGGTCGGCCCCGCGCTGGGTCAGCACGGCGTCAACATCATGGAGTTCTGCAAGGCCTACAACGCCGCGACCGAGTCGCAGCGCGGCATGGTCGTGCCGGTGGAGATCACGGTCTACGAGGACCGCTCCTTCACCTTCGTGACCAAGACTCCGCCGGCCGCCAAGCTGATCCTCAAGGCCGCGGGCGTGGAGAAGGGCTCCGGCGAGCCGCACAAGACCAAGGTCGCCAAGATCACCCGCGACCAGGTGCGTGAGATCGCCACCACCAAGATGCCCGACCTGAACGCCAACGACCTGGACGCCGCCGAGAAGATCATCGCCGGCACCGCCCGCTCCATGGGCATCACGGTCGAGGGCTGACACCCCACGCGCGAGGGCCGACAGCCCCCGCGGCCACCTGTGGCAGGGCCAAGCGCTGGCCCGGACCACGAACTCCACAGACATCAGGAGCAAGAGTGAGCAAGCGCAGCAAGACCCTCCGCGCTGCGGACACCAAGATCGACCGGGAGCGCGCATACGCCCCGCTCGAGGCCGTCCGTCTGGCGAAGGACACCTCCACCACCAAGTTCGACGCGACCGTCGAGGTCGCCATGCGCCTGGGCGTCGACCCGCGCAAGGCCGACCAGATGGTCCGTGGCACCGTGAACCTGCCGCACGGCACCGGTAAGACCGCCCGGGTCCTGGTCTTCGCGACCGGTGACCGTGCAGCGGCCGCGGAGGCCGCGGGCGCCGACATCGTCGGCTCCGACGAGCTCATCGACGAGGTGTCCAAGGGCCGCCTGGACTTCGACGCCGTCGTCGCCACCCCGGACCTCATGGGCAAGGTCGGCCGCCTCGGCCGGGTGCTCGGTCCGCGTGGTCTGATGCCGAACCCGAAGACCGGCACCGTCACCCCGGACGTGGCCAAGGCCGTCACGGACATCAAGGGCGGCAAGATCGAGTTCCGCGTCGACAAGCACTCGAACCTGCACTTCATCATCGGCAAGCTCTCGTTCGACGAGACGAAGCTGGTGGAGAACTACGCCGCGGCGCTCGAGGAGATCAACCGTCTCAAGCCGTCCGCCGCGAAGGGCCGCTACATCAAGAAGGCGACCCTGACCACCACGATGGGCCCTGGCATCCCGCTGGACGCCAACCGCACCCGCAACCTGCTGGTCGAGGAAGACGCCGTCTGAGGCAGCCCCTGATCAGCGCACCACGGTGTGCAACCGCCGGGCCCCCGCACCGCGTCGAAGGTGCGGGGGCCCGGCTCTTCCGTTGTCGGCCCCCTCCGCTAGAGTCACTCCAGGCGTAAAAGAGAAATAAAAACTAGGGGGAGCCGTGCGCGGTACTCATGTCGGTGCGCGATGGGCGATAGCCGCTGGAAGCCTCGTTCTGATGGTCGGCCTCACCGCGTGCGGGAGTGAGAAGTCCGACGGCGACAAGGCCGGCGACAAGACCGGCGGCGACAAGTCCGGGCAGTCCGCGATGAGCCCGTTGGCGGCGCTCAAGCTCGCCTCGCAGCAGACGGACAAGAAGAACTCGGCCAAGGTCGAGGGCACCACCAAGATGGGCGAGCAGAACTCGCGGATGTCCGGCGACATGGACTGGGCCGACGGCATCCGGGCCAACATGTCCATCACCCAGAACGGCGGCGCCATCGCCTCCTCCCCGATCGCGGGCAAGCCGATGGACGCCAAGTACACCCCGGACGCCATGTTCCTGAACATGGGCGACGAGTTCGCCGCCCAGGCGGGCGGCGGCAAGCACTGGGTGAAGTACGACTACGACGTGCTGGCCCAGAAGGCGGGCCCCTCGGGCGCCTTCCTGAAGGACCAGATGCAGAACAACAACCCGTCGCGCTCGGTGGAGCTGCTGCTCGCCACGGGCAAGGTCAAGAGCGTGGGCAGCGAGGATGTGAAGGGCGTCAAGGCCACCCACTACACGGGCACGGTCAAGGTCTCCGAGATCGCCAAGATGCAGTCCAAGGAGCTCAGCCAGTCCGACCTGGACGCGCTCCAGAAGCAGCTGGAGACCTCCGGTATGGACACCGAGACCATCGACCTGTGGGTGGACGAGGAGAACCTGCTGGTCAAGAAGCGTGAGCAGGCGCAGAGCAAGAGCGGCGCCTACGACTCCACGGTCTTCTACTCGGACTACGGCACCAGCGTGACCGTCACCGAGCCGTCCTCCTCGGACACCGTGGACTTCCAGGACATGCTCCAGCAGTAGAGCCGATTTGCCTGGCCGCGGCCCGTTCGCGTAACCTCTCAACGAAGCCAAAGACCGCTGGTTGTCGCCGTGTCCCGCGAGGGATCCGGTGGCTGAAGGATCCGCTAGCTGCGGGCGACCTGCGTAGGTGACTTAAGGTTGCACTCCCGAACGGGCCGTGGGTCCGTGCCGGTCGAGTTACGCCCCGAGCGCCTGCGCCGGGGCGTTTTCGCGTTGTCTCAGTCTCCTTCCTTCAGACCGAAGCGGTCCTCATCACCCGGAAGGAGGCCGAGGCTCATGGCGAGTCCTGACAAGGTCGCAGCCGTCGACGAGATGCGGGAGAAGTTCCGCAACGCGAACGCGGCCGTTGTGACCGCGTATACCGGTCTCACCGTTGCGCAGCTGAAGGAGCTGCGCCGTTCGCTCGGTGAGAACGCTCAGTACCGTGTGGTGAAGAACACGCTGACCAAGATCGCGGCCAACGAGGCCGGGATCAACCAGCTCGACGACCTGTTCTCGGGTTCGTCGGCCGTCGCCTTCGTGACCGGTGACCCGGTCGAGGCGGCGAAGGGTCTCCGTGACTTCGCCAAGGACAACCCCGCTCTCGTGATCAAGGGCGGTGTCCTTGATGGCAAGGCGCTGTCCGCCGACGAGATCAAGAAGCTCGCGGACCTCGAGTCCCGTGAGGTGCTGCTCGCCAAGCTGGCGGGTGCGATGAAGGCCAAGCAGTCCCAGGCTGCCGCGCTCTTCCAGGCCCCGCTGTCGAAGTTCGTCCGGACCGCCGAGGCGCTCCGGCAGAAGCAGGCCGAGCAGGGCGGTGCCGACACCCCGGCTCCCGCCGAGGCCGAGGCCGCCGAGTAATCAGGCCCCGGTCGCAGCGGGCCCGGAAGCCCGCCGACATGTACATCCGGCACCACCTGCCGAATTAGTGGAAGGACCGCCACCATGGCGAAGCTCAGCCAGGACGACCTGCTCGCGCAGTTCGAGGAAATGACCCTCATCGAGCTCTCCGAGTTCGTGAAGGCCTTCGAGGAGAAGTTCGACGTCACCGCCGCCGCCCCGGCCGCCGTGGTCGCCGCCGCTCCGGGTGCCCCGGGCGCCGCTGCCCCGGCCGAGGAGGAGAAGGACGAGTTCGACGTCATCCTCACCGGCGCCGGCGACAAGAAGATCCAGGTCATTAAGGTCGTGCGTGAGCTGACCTCCCTGGGTCTGAAGGAGGCCAAGGACCTCGTCGACGGCACCCCGAAGCCGGTCCTCGAGAAGGTCAACAAGGAGCAGGCCGACAAGGCCGCCGAGTCCCTCAAGGGCGCCGGCGCCTCCGTCGAGGTCAAGTGACCCCTCGAGGTCGGATGACCTCGCGGCCCGCCGCCACACGCCCGTAGGACGTCCGGCGGCGCGGCCCGGTTCCACGCCTGGGGCGATCACCCGTTCGGGTGGTCGCCCTTCGGCGTTCCCGTGACGGTTACATTGCCTTATGGGGTTGTGGAGGTAGGGTGATCTTCGTTGCCCGTCGCCACGCCCTGTGACGATCTCGCCGGAGTGGGGGGCCTTGACGAACGGCACGCAGCGCGCAATTCTCAGGACGCGACGTCACAGCGATCCGAAAGTCCGAGGCATGGATCGTCGGCGAAGCGGGCAGTATCGATATGCGCATCGACAGCGCGGGCTGCCGACAGGGCGTGAGAAGACAACGAGGGGCGCGCCCCCTCACCGGAGGGAGAGATTGGCACTGCCGGTCTCAGAAACTCGGCGCTGGACATCAGTGTGCCAAGTGGCTACACTGACCCTTTGCGCTGCCTGTTAGCTGCTCCCTGCCCGTCACCAGGGGCATACCTACCTTCGAGCACTACTGATGAAAAGGCCCTGACCAGGGATTTCATCCATGGGCTCTCGGTGGGACCGGTACGCGCGTAGTGAGTCCGAGCCCTCGGAAGGACCCCCTCTTGGCCGCCTCGCGCAACGCCTCGACTGCCAATACGAACAATGGCGCCAGCACCGCCCCGCTGCGCATCTCCTTTGCGAAGATCAAGGAGCCTCTCGAGGTTCCGAACCTCCTCGCGCTTCAGACCGAGAGCTTCGATTGGCTGCTCGGCAATGCCGCGTGGAAGGCTCGCGTCGAGGCTGCGCTGGACAGCGGTCAGGACGTCCCCACCAAGTCCGGTCTGGAAGAGATCTTCGAGGAGATCTCCCCGATCGAGGACTTCTCCGGGTCGATGTCCCTGACTTTCCGTGATCACCGTTTCGAGCCGCCGAAGAACTCGATCGACGAGTGCAAGGAGCGTGACTTCACCTACGCCGCTCCGCTCTTCGTCACGGCCGAGTTCACCAACAATGAGACCGGTGAGATCAAGTCCCAGACGGTCTTCATGGGCGACTTCCCGCTCATGACCGACAAGGGCACCTTCTGCATCAACGGCACCGAGCGTGTCGTCGTCTCGCAGCTGGTCCGCTCGCCGGGTGTCTACTTCGACTCCTCCATCGACAAGACGTCCGACAAGGACATCTTCTCGGTCAAGGTCATCCCCTCCCGTGGTGCCTGGCTGGAGATGGAGATCGACAAGCGCGACATGGTCGGTGTCCGCATCGACCGCAAGCGCAAGCAGTCCGTCACCGTCCTCCTGAAGGCGCTCGGCTGGACCACCGAGCAGATCCTCGAGGAGTTCGGCGAGTACGAGTCCATGCGCGCCACCCTGGAGAAGGACCACACCCAGGGCCAGGACGACGCGCTGCTCGACATCTACCGCAAGCTGCGCCCGGGCGAGCCCCCCACGCGGGAGGCCGCGCAGACGCTGCTGGAGAACCTCTACTTCAACCCGAAGCGCTACGACCTGGCCAAGGTCGGCCGCTACAAGGTCAACAAGAAGCTGGGCGCCGCCGCTCCGCTGGACGCGGGCGTGCTGACGGTCGAGGACATCATCGCCTCGATCAAGTACCTGGTGAAGCTGCACGCCGGTGAGACCGAGACCGTCGGGGACAACGGCCAGTCCGTGGTCGTCGAGACCGACGACATCGACCACTTCGGCAACCGGCGCATCCGTAACGTCGGCGAGCTGATCCAGAACCAGGTCCGCACGGGTCTGGCGCGCATGGAGCGGGTCGTCCGCGAGCGCATGACCACTCAGGACGTCGAGGCGATCACGCCGCAGACCCTGATCAACATCCGGCCGGTCGTCGCCTCCATCAAGGAGTTCTTCGGCACCAGCCAGCTGTCGCAGTTCATGGACCAGACGAACCCGCTGTCGGGTCTGACCCACAAGCGCCGTCTGAACGCGCTCGGCCCCGGTGGTCTCTCCCGTGAGCGGGCGGGCTTCGAGGTCCGTGACGTGCACCCCTCGCACTACGGCCGCATGTGCCCGATCGAGACGCCCGAAGGCCCGAACATCGGTCTGATCGGCTCGCTCGCCTCGTACGGCCGGGTCAACGCGTTCGGTTTCATCGAGACCCCGTACCGCAAGGTGGTCGACGGTGTCGTCACCGACGAGGTGCACTACCTGACGGCCGACGAGGAGGACCGCTTCGTCATCGCGCAGGCCAACGCGCCGCTGACGAACGATCTGCACTTCGCCGAGAACCGCGTCCTGGTCCGCCGCCGTGGCGGTGAGGTCGACTACATCCCCGGCGACGACGTCGACTACATGGACGTCTCGCCGCGCCAGATGGTGTCGGTCGCGACCGCGATGATCCCGTTCCTGGAGCACGACGACGCCAACCGCGCGCTCATGGGCTCGAACATGATGCGCCAGGCCGTGCCGCTGATCAAGGCGGAGTCCCCGCTGGTCGGCACCGGCATGGAGTACCGCTGCGCGGTCGACGCCGGCGACGTCATCAAGGCCGAGAAGGACGGTGTCGTCCAGGAGGTCTCCGCCGACTACGTGACGGTGGCCAACGACGACGGCACCTACACCACCTACCGGGTGGCCAAGTTCTCCCGCTCCAACCAGGGCACCTCCTTCAACCAGAAGGTCGTCGTGGACGAGGGCGCGCGGGTGATCGCCGGCCAGGTGCTGGCCGACGGCCCGTCCACCGAGGACGGCGAGATGGCGCTCGGCAAGAACCTCCTGGTGGCGTTCATGCCGTGGGAGGGCCACAACTACGAGGACGCGATCATCCTCAGCCAGCGTCTGGTGCAGGACGACGTCCTCTCCTCGATCCACATCGAGGAGCACGAGGTCGACGCCCGGGACACCAAGCTGGGCCCCGAGGAGATCACCCGGGACATCCCGAACGTCTCCGAGGAGGTCCTGGCCGACCTCGACGAGCGCGGCATCATCCGCATCGGCGCCGAGGTCATCGCCGGGGACATCCTGGTCGGCAAGGTCACCCCGAAGGGTGAGACCGAGCTGACCCCGGAGGAGCGCCTGCTGCGCGCGATCTTCGGTGAGAAGGCCCGTGAGGTCCGTGACACCTCGCTGAAGGTGCCGCACGGCGAGACCGGCAAGGTCATCGGCGTGCGCGTCTTCGACCGCGAGGAGGGCGACGAGCTGCCGCCGGGCGTGAACCAGCTGGTCCGCGTCTACGTGGCGCAGAAGCGCAAGATCACCGACGGTGACAAGCTCGCCGGCCGCCACGGCAACAAGGGCGTCATCTCCAAGATCCTTCCGGTCGAGGACATGCCGTTCCTGGAGGACGGCACGCCGGTCGACATCATCCTCAACCCGCTGGGTGTCCCGTCCCGAATGAACCCGGGGCAGGTCCTGGAGATCCACCTCGGCTGGCTGGCCTCCCGGGGCTGGAAGGTCGAGGGCTCCGAGGAGTGGATGCAGCGGCTCCAGGCGATCGGCGCGGACGAGGTCCAGCCCGGTACCAACGTCGCGACCCCGGTCTTCGACGGCGCCCGTGAGGATGAGATCGCCGGTCTATTCGACTCGACGATCCCGAACCGCGACGGCGACCGCCTGGTCCAGTCGTCCGGCAAGGCCCGGCTGTTCGACGGCCGCTCCGGCGAGCCGTTCCCGGACCCGATCTCGGTCGGCTACATGTACATCCTCAAGCTGCACCACCTGGTGGACGACAAGCTGCACGCCCGGTCCACCGGTCCGTACTCGATGATCACCCAGCAGCCGCTGGGTGGTAAGGCTCAGTTCGGTGGCCAGCGCTTCGGCGAGATGGAGGTGTGGGCGCTGGAGGCTTACGGCGCCGCGTACGCCCTCCAGGAGCTGCTGACCATCAAGTCCGACGACGTGACCGGCCGCGTGAAGGTCTACGAGGCCATCGTCAAGGGCGAGAACATTCCCGAGCCCGGCATCCCCGAGTCCTTCAAGGTGCTCATCAAGGAGATGCAGTCCCTGTGCCTCAACGTGGAGGTGCTGTCGTCCGACGGCATGTCCATCGAGATGCGCGACACCGACGAGGACGTCTTCCGCGCTGCGGAGGAGCTCGGTATCGACCTGTCCCGGCGCGAGCCGAGCAGCGTCGAAGAGGTCTGACGGGTCTGGCCGGGGCACTCGCCACAGAGCGCCCCGGCCTCTCCCCGGACCCCCAGTCAGACCCGAAGACACGACCCTGAAAGAGGGATTGACGACAAGTGCTCGACGTCAACTTCTTCGACGAGCTGCGGATCGGCCTCGCCACCGCTGATGACATCCGTCAGTGGTCCCACGGTGAGGTCAAGAAGCCGGAAACCATCAACTACCGCACCCTCAAGCCCGAAAAGGACGGACTCTTCTGCGAGAAGATCTTCGGTCCGACCCGGGACTGGGAGTGCTACTGCGGGAAGTACAAGCGCGTCCGCTTCAAGGGCATCATCTGTGAGCGCTGCGGTGTCGAGGTCACCCGCGCCAAGGTGCGCCGTGAGCGGATGGGCCACATCGAGCTGGCCGCTCCCGTCACCCACATCTGGTACTTCAAGGGCGTGCCCAGCCGTCTGGGCTACCTGCTCGACCTCGCCCCGAAGGACCTCGAGAAGGTCATCTACTTCGCCGCCTACATGATCACGTGGGTGGACGAGGAGCGCCGCACGCGCGATCTGCCCTCGCTGGAGGCCCATGTCTCCGTCGAGCGCCAGCAGATCGAGCAGCGTCGCGACGCGGACCTCGAGGCCCGCGCCAAGAAGCTGGAGGCGGACCTCGCCGAGCTCGAGGCCGAGGGTGCCAAGGCCGATGTGCGCCGTAAGGTGCGCGAGGGCGCCGAGCGCGAGATGAAGCAGCTGCGCGACCGCGCCCAGCGCGAGATCGACCGTCTCGACGAGGTGTGGAACCGCTTCAAGAACCTCAAGGTCCAGGACCTGGAGGGCGATGAGCTGCTCTACCGCGAGCTGCGTGACCGCTTCGGCACGTACTTCATGGGCGGCATGGGCGCCGCGGCGCTCCAGAAGCGCCTGGAGTCCTTCGACCTCGACGAGGAGGCCGAGAAGCTCCGCGAGATCATCCGGACCGGCAAGGGCCAGAAGAAGACCCGTGCGCTCAAGCGCCTGAAGGTCGTCTCCGCCTTCCTCCAGACCCGGAACAGCCCCAACGGCATGGTGCTGGACTGCATCCCGGTGATCCCGCCGGACCTGCGTCCGATGGTGCAGCTGGACGGTGGCCGCTTCGCGACCTCCGACCTGAACGACCTGTACCGCCGTGTGATCAACCGGAACAACCGGCTGAAGAGGCTCCTGGACCTCGGTGCCCCCGAGATCATCGTCAACAACGAGAAGCGCATGCTTCAGGAGGCCGTTGACGCCCTCTTCGACAACGGCCGCCGTGGCCGCCCGGTCACCGGCCCCGGTAACCGTCCGCTGAAGTCCCTCAGCGACATGCTGAAGGGCAAGCAGGGCCGGTTCCGTCAGAACCTGCTCGGTAAGCGCGTCGACTACTCGGCCCGTTCGGTCATCGTCGTCGGCCCGCAGCTCAAGCTGCACCAGTGCGGTCTGCCCAAGGCCATGGCGCTGGAGCTCTTCAAGCCGTTCGTGATGAAGCGCCTGGTGGACCTGAACCACGCGCAGAACATCAAGTCGGCCAAGCGCATGGTCGAGCGCGGCCGCACGGTCGTGTACGACGTGCTCGAAGAGGTCATCGCCGAGCACCCGGTGCTGCTGAACCGTGCGCCCACCCTGCACCGCCTCGGTATCCAGGCGTTCGAGCCGCAGCTGGTCGAGGGCAAGGCCATTCAGATTCACCCGCTCGTCTGCACCGCGTTCAACGCGGACTTCGACGGTGACCAGATGGCCGTGCACCTGCCGCTGTCCGCGGAGGCGCAGGCCGAGGCCCGCATCCTGATGCTGTCCTCGAACAACATCCTCAAGCCGGCCGACGGCCGTCCGGTGACCATGCCGACCCAGGACATGGTGCTGGGCCTGTTCTTCCTCACCACCGATGAGGAGGAGCGCGAGGTCGTCGGTGAGGGCCGTTCCTTCGGCTCCACCGCCGAGGCGATCATGGCGTTCGACGCCCGGGAGCTCTCGCTCCAGGCGAAGATCGACATCCGCTTCCCGATCGGCACCGTCCCGCCCCGTGGCTGGACCCCGCCGGTGCCCGAGGAGGGGGAGCCCGCCTGGCAGCCCGGTGACAGCTTCCGGCTGCGCACCACGCTGGGCCGCGCGCTCTTCAACGAGCTGCTGCCCGAGGACTACCCGTTCGTCGACTACTCGGTGGGCAAGAAGCAGCTCTCCGAGATCGTCAACGACCTCGCCGAGCGCTACCCCAAGGTCATCGTCGCGGCGACGCTGGACAACCTGAAGGCGGCCGGTTTCCACTGGGCCACCCGCTCCGGTGTCACCGTCGCCATCTCCGACGTGGTCGTGCCCGAGGCCAAGAAGGCCATCATCGAGGGCTACGAGGCGCAGGACGAGAAGGTCCAGAAGCAGTACGAGCGCGGTCTGATCACCAAGGACGAGCGCACCCAGGAGCTGATCGCGATCTGGACCAAGGCGACCAACGAGGTCGCCGAGGCGATGAACGCGAACTTCCCGAAGACCAACCCGATCTTCATGATGGTCAACTCGGGCGCGCGCGGAAACATGATGCAGATGCGTCAGATCGCCGGTATGCGTGGTCTGGTGTCCAACGCGAAGAACGAGACCATCCCGCGGCCCATCAAGGCGTCGTTCCGTGAGGGTCTCTCCGTGCTGGAGTACTTCATCTCCACCCACGGTGCCCGTAAGGGTCTCGCCGACACCGCCCTGCGTACCGCCGACTCGGGTTACCTGACCCGTCGTCTGGTGGACGTCTCGCAGGACGTGATCATCCGCGAGGAGGACTGCGGCACCGACCGCGGCCTCAAGCTGGCGATCGCGACCACGGGCGCGGACGGCGTGCTGCGCAAGACGGAGGACGTCGAGACCAGCGTGTACGCGCGCTGCCTCGCCGAGGACATCGTCGTGGACGGGAAGGTCCTGGCCCCGGCCGGTACCGACCTGGGCGATGTGCTCATCGACGAGCTGGTCCGTCACAACGTGGAGACGGTCAAGACCCGCTCGGTGCTCACCTGCGAGTCCGCCGTCGGCACCTGCGCCATGTGCTACGGCCGCTCGCTGGCGACCGGCAAGCTGGTGGACATCGGCGAGGCGGTCGGCATCATCGCCGCCCAGTCCATCGGTGAGCCCGGCACCCAGCTGACGATGCGTACCTTCCACACCGGTGGTGTGGCCGGTGACGACATCACCCAGGGTCTGCCGCGTGTCGTCGAGCTCTTCGAGGCCCGTACGCCCAAGGGTGTCGCCCCGATCTCGGAGGCGGCCGGCCGGGTCCGGATCGAGGAGACCGAGAAGACCAAGAAGCTCGTCGTCACCCCGGACGACGGCTCCGACGAGACGGCCTACGGCGTCTCCAAGCGGTCCCGTCTGCTGGTGGGCGAGGGCGACCACGTCGAGGTCGGCCAGCCGCTGACCGTGGGTGCCGTCAACCCGCACGACGTGCTGCGCATCCTCGGCCAGCGCGCCGTCCAGGTGCACCTGGTGGGCGAGGTCCAGAAGGTCTACAACTCGCAGGGTGTGTCGATCCACGACAAGCACATCGAGATCATCATCCGGCAGATGCTGCGCCGGGTGACGATCATCGAGTCCGGCGACGCGGAGCTGCTGCCGGGCGAGCTCGTGGAGCGCTCGCGCTTCGAGGGTGAGAACCGTCGTGTGGTCCAGGAAGGCGGCCACCCGGCCTCCGGCCGTCCGCAGCTGATGGGTATCACCAAGGCCTCGCTGGCGACCGAGTCCTGGCTGTCGGCGGCGTCCTTCCAGGAGACGACCCGGGTGCTCACCGACGCGGCGATCAACGCCAAGTCGGACTCCCTGATCGGCCTCAAGGAGAACGTGATCATCGGTAAGCTCATCCCGGCCGGTACGGGCCTGTCCCGCTACCGCAACATCCGGGTCGAGCCGACCGAGGAGGCGAAGGCCGCGATGTACTCGGCCGTCGGCTACGACGACATCGACTACTCGCCCTTCGGCACGGGCTCCGGCCAGGCGGTTCCGCTGGAGGACTACGACTACGGTCCGTACAACCAGTAGGTCGGCGGACGGCTGGTCAGTGTTCACAGGGCGGTCACCCCATGGCGGGGGTGGCCGCCCTGCGGCTATGCTCCGGGTTGGTGTGTCCAGCGCGTGTGCATTTGTTTTGACCGGAGCCGATGCTATAGGTACGCTCTGACCTTGTGCCTGGGGTGTCCCTGGGCTCCTGTGCGCGCTTCCAGACCGCTCGGGGGCCCGAGGTGTCGACACCAACAATCTGCACTCTCTGACTTTCGCAGAGGGCTGCGGTGCGCGACACACCCGACCGCGTGGGTCGGAGAAACTCCAGGTTAGCTTTACCGAGACTGGCACACAGAAACCGGAGAAACGGTGCCTACGATCCAGCAGCTGGTCCGCAAGGGCCGCCAGGACAAGGTCGAGAAGAACAAGACCCCCGCCCTCGCGGGGTCGCCGCAGCGCCGTGGTACATGCACCCGCGTGTTCACCACGACGCCGAAGAAGCCGAACTCGGCGCTCCGCAAGGTCGCGCGTGTCCGGCTGAGCAGTGGGATCGAGGTCACCGCCTACGTCCCGGGTGAGGGACACAACCTCCAGGAGCACTCCATCGTGCTCGTGCGTGGCGGTCGTGTGAAGGACCTGCCGGGTGTTCGTTACAAGATCATCCGCGGCTCCCTCGACACGCAGGGCGTCAAGAACCGCAAGCAGGCTCGCAGCCGCTACGGCGCCAAGAAGGAGAAGTAAGAATGCCTCGTAAGGGTCCCGCCCCGAAGCGCCCGGTCATCATCGACCCGGTTTACAACTCTCCTCTGGTGACGTCCCTCATCAACAAGGTCCTGCTGAACGGCAAGCGCTCCACCGCCGAGCGCATTGTCTACGGCGCCATGGAGGGCCTGCGCGAGAAGTCCGGCAACGACCCGGTCATCACCCTCAAGCGCGCGCTGGAGAACGTCAAGCCGACCCTCGAGGTCCGCTCCCGCCGTGTCGGTGGCGCCACCTACCAGGTGCCGGTCGAGGTCCGTCCCGGTCGCTCCTCCACCCTGGCGCTGCGCTGGCTGGTGGGTTACTCCCGCGCCCGTCGCGAGAAGACCATGACCGAGCGCCTGATGAACGAGCTGCTGGACGCCAGCAATGGTCTGGGCGCCTCCGTCAAGCGTCGCGAGGACACCCACAAGATGGCCGAGTCCAACAAGGCCTTCGCGCACTACCGCTGGTAGTCGCTACCCCATCGAGAACCGAGAGAAGACTGAGCCATATGGCCACCACTTCACTTGACCTGGCCAAGGTCCGCAACATTGGGATCATGGCCCACATC
Organism: Streptomyces javensis; assembly: GCF_039525925.1. Taxonomy (NCBI): domain Bacteria; kingdom Bacillati; phylum Actinomycetota; class Actinomycetes; order Kitasatosporales; family Streptomycetaceae; genus Streptomyces; species Streptomyces javensis. The sequence goes on from NZ_BAAAIF010000049.1 coordinate 39,601, forward strand.
GACGCGGGCAAGACGACCACCACCGAGCGGATCCTCTTCTACACCGGCGTGAGCTACAAGATCGGTGAAGTCCACGATGGCGCCGCCACCATGGACTGGATGGAGCAGGAGCAGGAGCGCGGCATCACCATCACGTCCGCCGCGACGACCTGTCACTGGCCGCTCGAGAACGTCGACCACACGATCAACATCATCGACACCCCGGGCCACGTCGACTTCACCGTTGAGGTGGAGCGCAGCCTGCGCGTGCTCGACGGTGCCGTGACGGTGTTCGACGGCGTGGCCGGTGTCGAGCCGCAGTCCGAGACGGTGTGGCGTCAGGCGGACCGCTACGGCGTTCCGCGTATCTGCTTCGTCAACAAGCTCGACCGCACCGGTGCGGAGTTCCACCGCTGCGTCGACATGATCACGGACCGCCTCGGCGCGGTGCCGCTGGTCATGCAGCTGCCGATCGGCACCGAGGCCGACTTCAAGGGCGTGGTCGACCTCGTCCAGATGAAGGCGCTGGTCTGGTCCGCCGAGGCCACCAAGGGCGAGATGTACGACACCGTCGACATCCCGGACACCCACACCGAGGCCGCCGACGAGTGGCGCGGCAAGCTGCTCGAGGGCGTCGCCGAGAACGACGAAGAGATGATGGAGCTGTACCTGGAGGGCGAGGAGCCCACCGAGGAGCAGCTGTACGCGGCGATCCGCCGTATCACCATCGCCTCCGGCAAGGGCGGCGGCACCACCGTCACCCCCGTGTTCTGCGGCACCGCGTTCAAGAACAAGGGCGTGCAGCCCCTGCTCGACGCGGTCGTCCGGTACCTGCCGTCGCCGATCGACATCGAGGCGATCGAGGGCCACTCGGTCAAGGACCCCGACGAGGTCATCAAGCGCCGTCCTTCCGAGGAAGAGCCGCTGTCGGCCCTGGCGTTCAAGATCGCGAGCGACCCGCACCTCGGCAAGCTCACCTTCATCCGTGTGTACTCCGGCCGCATGGACGCCGGCACCCAGGTGCTGAACTCCGTGAAGGGCAAGAAGGAGCGCATCGGCAAGATCTACCGGATGCACGCCAACAAGCGTGAGGAGATCGACTCGGTGGGTGCCGGCGACATCGTCGCCGTCATGGGTCTGAAGCAGACCACCACCGGTGAGACCCTCTCCGACGCGGCGAACCCGGTGATCCTGGAGTCGATGGACTTCCCGGCCCCGGTCATCGAGGTGGCCATCGAGCCGAAGTCCAAGGGCGACCAGGAGAAGCTGGCCGTCGCGATCCAGCGGCTTGCCGAGGAGGACCCGTCCTTCCGCGTCAAGACCGACGAGGAGACCGGCCAGACGATCATCTCCGGCATGGGCGAGCTGCACCTCGATGTGCTGGTCGACCGCATGCGCCGGGAGTTCAAGGTCGAGGCCAACGTCGGTAAGCCGCAGGTGGCCTACCGCGAGACGCTGCGCAAGCCGGTCGAGCGGTACGACTACACGCACAAGAAGCAGACTGGTGGTTCCGGCCAGTTCGCGAAGGTGCAGATCGCGCTGGAGCCGCTCGAGGGCGATGGCTACGAGTTCGAGAACAAGGTCACCGGTGGCCGCATCCCGCGGGAGTACATCCCGTCGGTGGACGCGGGCTGCCAGGAGGCCATGGAGTTCGGCGTGCTCGCGGGCTACCCGCTGACCGGTGTGAAGGTCACCCTGCTCGACGGTGGCTACCACGAGGTCGACTCGTCCGAGATGGCGTTCAAGATCGCCGGTTCGATGGCCTTCAAGGAGGCCGCCCGCAAGGCCAGCCCGGCCCTGCTCGAGCCGATGATGAAGGTCGAGGTCACCACGCCCGAGGACTACATGGGTGACGTGATCGGCGACATCAACTCCCGTCGCGGGCAGATCCAGTCCATGGAGGACCGGAGCGGCGCCAAGCTGGTCACCGGCCTGGTTCCGCTGTCGGAGATGTTCGGCTACGTGGGCGACCTGCGCAGCAAGACGTCCGGCCGCGCCAGCTACTCCATGCAGTTCGACTCCTACGCCGAGGTTCCGCGGAACGTCGCCGAGGAGATCATCGCGAAGGCCAAGGGCGAGTAAGGCGGGTTCATCCGCATTTCTCACCCTTTAGGCTGGAAGCACAAGGCATCGGGGCATTCCGTCGTGGAGCGCGTTCACCGCGTTCCATGACGGGCCCCGGCCGCCGGCCCCCATACGAATACGGCGAAGGGCATCCCCCTCGGGGTCCTGGCCGGTTCGGTAAGACCACCTGAACCCATCCGCAAAGTGTGGATGCGTACAGAACCACTCCACAGGAGGACCCCAGTGGCGAAGGCGAAGTTCGAGCGGACTAAGCCGCACGTCAACATCGGCACCATCGGTCACATCGACCACGGTAAGACCACGCTTACCGCTGCGATCACCAAGGTGCTGCATGACGCGTACCCGGACCTGAACGAGGCCTCGGCCTTCGACCAGATCGACAAGGCTCCTGAGGAGCGCCAGCGCGGTATTACCATCTCCATCGCGCACGTCGAGTACCAGACCGAGTCGCGTCACTACGCGCACGTTGACTGCCCCGGTCACGCTGACTACATCAAGAACATGATCACCGGTGCGGCGCAGATGGACGGCGCCATCCTCGTGGTCGCCGCCACCGACGGCCCGATGCCGCAGACCAAGGAGCACGTGCTCCTGGCCCGCCAGGTCGGCGTGCCGTACATCGTTGTCGCCCTGAACAAGGCCGACATGGTGGACGACGAGGAGATCCTGGAGCTCGTCGAGCTCGAGGTCCGCGAGCTGCTCTCCGAGTACGAGTTCCCGGGCGACGACGTTCCGGTCATCAAGGTCTCGGCGCTCAAGGCGCTCGAGGGCGACGCCGAGTGGGGCAAGTCCGTCCTCGACCTGATGAAGGCCGTCGACGAGTCGATCCCGCAGCCGGAGCGCGACGTCGACAAGCCGTTCCTGATGCCGATCGAGGACGTCTTCACCATCACCGGTCGCGGTACGGTCGTCACCGGCCGTATCGAGCGCGGTGTGCTGAAGGTCAACGAGAACGTCGACATCATCGGCATCAAGCAGGAGAAGACCTCGACCACCGTCACCGGTATCGAGATGTTCCGCAAGCTGCTCGACGAGGGCCAGGCCGGTGAGAACGTCGGTCTGCTGCTCCGCGGCATCAAGCGCGAGGACGTCGAGCGCGGCCAGGTCATCATCAAGCCGGGCTCGGTCACCCCGCACACCGAGTTCGAGGCCCAGGCGTACATCCTGTCCAAGGACGAGGGTGGCCGCCACACGCCGTTCTTCAACAACTACCGTCCGCAGTTCTACTTCCGTACCACGGACGTGACGGGCGTTGTGACCCTCCCCGAGGGCACCGAGATGGTCATGCCGGGCGACAACACCGAGATGTCCGTCCAGCTGATCCAGCCGGTCGCCATGGAGGAGGGCCTGAAGTTCGCCATCCGTGAGGGTGGCCGGACCGTCGGCGCCGGCCAGGTCACCAAGATCAACAAGTGACCTGACGCTCCCCGGAGCAAAGAGCCCCATTCGCTTATTGCGGGTGGGGCTCTTTCGTATGTGGGTACCCGGCCGTCCACATCGAAGCCGCGTTCGACTTCGGGAGCGAACAGATGATGACAAATGGCAAGATCGCGGTCGCGGTCGTGGGGGGCTACCTCCTCGGGCGTACGAAGAAGGCGAAACTCGCTGTCGGGCTGGGCATGTTGCTGGCCGGCAAGAAGATCACGCTGGATCCGCAACAGCTGAAGAAGTCCCTCGCCGAGGCGCCGCTGCTGAGCGGCCTCAACTCGGAGGTCCGCAAGGAGCTGGTCGACGCCACCCGGCAGGCCGCGACCAAGGCCGTCTCCGGCCGGGTGAGCGGCCTCGCCGACTCGCTGCACGAGCGCACGGCGCTGCTGCGCGGCGAAGGCGGGGACGAGGACGAGGAGGCCGACGCCGAGGACGAGCGGGACCGGGGCGGGGACGAGGAGCCCGCCGACGGGCCGGAGGGCGAGGCGGAACCCGAGCCGAAGCGGAAGCCGAAGGCGCCGAGGTCGCCGCGCAAGGCGGCGGCCAAGGCCCCGGCCCGCCCGGCGAAGAAGACCGCCGCGTCCGGTTCCGGCACGGCGAAGAAGGCCGCGGCCAAGAAGACCACGGCGAAGAAGGCCGCGGCGAAGAAGACCGCCAGGACCGCGGGGGGCCGCAATGGCTGACACGCTCGGCAAGCTCAAGGACGACATCGTCAAGGATCCGGCCACCGACCGCCTGAAGGACGAGCTGCGCGACTATGTCCAGGCACGGGCTACCCATGCGATCTCCGGCCTCGGCTCGGGGCTCGCCAAGGGAGCGCAGTCCCTCTCCGAGGGCAAGTCTCCGGGGCAGGCCCTGATGAAGGCCGGTACGTCCCAGCTGAAGGACTCGCTCAAGGACTCGCTGAAGGAGAAGGTCAAAGGGGTCTTCGGCAAGGGCGGCAAGGGCAAGAGCGGAGGCGGCAAGTCCAAGAGCGTGACGGTCGTCGAGGACATCGACGTCGGGGTGCCGGTCCGCGAGGCGTACAACCAGTGGACCCAGTTCCAGGAGTTCAGCACCTTCGCCAAGGGGGTCGTCAGCGTCGAGAAGGCCGACGACACCAGCAGCAACTGGAAGGTGAAGGTCGCCAAGTCCACCCGCAGCTGGAAGGCGAACGTCACCGAGCAGGTGGCCGACGAGCGGATCAGCTGGACCACGGAGGGTGCGAAGGGCACCGTCAAGGGCGTCGTCACCTTTCACCCGCTCGGCGACAACCTCACGCGGGTGCTGCTGGTTCTCGAGTACTTCCCCAAGGGGCTCTTCGAGAAGACCGGCAATATATGGCGGGCCCAGGGCCGAAGGGCCCGGCTCGATCTGAAGCTCTATCGGAAGTTCATCATGATGCGCGGCGAGGCCACGGACGGCTGGCGCGGCGAGATCCGGGACGGCGAGGTCGTGCAGGACCACGAGACGGCCGTGGAGGAGGAAGAGCGCGAGCAGGCCGACGAGAACGGCGAGGCTGGCGGCGAGACCGGAGCGGGCGAGGAGACCGGGGGAGACGCCGATGAGCCGGACGAGGCGGCCGACGCTGAGGATGAGTACGAGGAGGAACCCGAAGGCGCCGAGCCCGAGGAGTACGACGAGGAGTACGAGGAGGAGCCGGAGGCCGCCGGGGAGCCGGACGAGGCCGAAGAGTCGGAGGAGCCGGAGGAACCCGAGGACGCCGAGGCGTATGAGGAGCCCGAGGAGCCCGAAGAGGAGCTCGAGGAGGAGTCCGGCCGCCGCCCCGCCGCGGCCCGCCGCTGAGCCCCGCCGGCGACCGCCGGACACGACGGGGCCCCACCCGGACGCAAGACGCCGGGTGGGGCCCCGGCCATGCCGTACGAGGGAGCCCGTGGCCGCACGGGGACCGCGAAGGCCGCACGGGGAGCCGGGTCGACGGCCGACTCGGGGATCCGCACGGAACGCGGCCCGGGGACGTCGCCCGGGGACGTCGCCCGGGACGCCGCCCGGGGCGGCGCGCGGCGATGGGGGGCGGACACGCGCTGGGGGCGCGCCCCGGACGACGTGCGCCTGGTGATGCCCCGGCGCGCCGGACCGCGGACGCGGACCCGGGATGTCGCCGAGCGGGACGCGCCGGGACGCGGCCCGGACGACGTTCACCGAGGACGTCGCTCTGGGGGCGCCGGGCGGGGCCGCCCACTGGGCGGGCACCCGTGGGCGGCGGCAGGGGGCGGCGGCAGGGGGGCTACGCCCGCGAGGTGGGGCGGGGGCGCCAGATCCAGGGGGCGGCGTCGGGGGACAGGCCCACCACGCAGACGCCCTGATGGCCGTCGTCCGCCAGGGTGGCCGGGGCGCCGACCGGGGTCAGATGGCCGGGGGAGCGCAGCGGTTTGGCGTCCGGGCCGGTGCCGTACTGGACCTGGACCTCCCCGCCCAGGTCGCGGCCGACCAGCAGCAGCGTCTTCGCCTCGCGGCTGCCGGACGGTTCGGCCACGGTGTGGGCGGCGATCGCCCCGTATCCCTCGAAGTGCCGCACCGTGAGGGAGGTTTCGCCGTGGACGGCGGGCACCGTGGCGGTGGGGGTGCGGTAGATCAGCGCGAGCGTTCCGTCGGGGGCCACCGCGGCGCCCAGCTGATCCCCGCCCGGGCGCGGCAGACCGGACGGCGGGCGCAGGGCGACCGGGCCCCCGGCCCACTCCTGGGCCCAGTGGTGGACGGTGTCGCGGCCGGGGGCGAGGACATGGACCTGCCCCTCGGCGTCCAGGAGCGCGGTCAGCCCGTCCTGGATCTCGGCGCCGCCGAGCCGCTGCCAGGGACCCCAGTGGCCCTTCGCGTCCCGTACTCGGGTGGCCAGGCCCTTGTCCGCGGTCCGTACGAAGAGGTGCACCCGGCCGTCCGGGGTGGCGACCGCCGCCGGGCAGCCGACCCGGCGGCCGTGCTCGGGGTCGCTCTCGGGGGTGCCGAGGCCGGTCCAGGCGCGGAACGGGCCGTCCGGGCGGCGCTGCTCAAGCACCACGATCTCGCGCAGGTCGCCCGCGCCCTGCCCGGCCAGTGCCGCGAACCGCAGCGCGAACAGCACCTGCCGCCCCGCGCTGTCCCGCACCGCGGCGAGCGCCGGGGCGAGCGGTCCGCCGCCGAGCCCCTGCGGCGCCCCGAACCGCCCGCTGCCCGGCCCGGTCTCGCGCCACCGCACGGCCTGGGCGCCGAGCACGCCGTATGCCACGAGCCGCCCCTGGGCGTCCGTGGTGGGCGCGGGCAGCGAGGCGGGATAGCGGTAGTGGGTGGAGCGGATCCAGCCCTTGCGGTTCCGCAGCGGGCGCACCCCGCCCTGGCTGTAGTCGCCGCAGCCGGCCGCGTTGCCGCAGTCCCAGTCCGGCGCACCGCCGTAGGACTTGATCGCCCGGGCCTTCTGGGCGAGCACCGCGGGCGGCAGATTGTGCGGCCAGCGCTGGTTGTAGTAGCCGCGGAACGCGGTGGTGGTGAAGCGCGGGGCGTGCTTGTCCCGCTGTGTGGCGGCGGCCACCCACTGGGCGATCGCCTTCCAGGTGAACAGCGCGACCGGAGTGTGGTCGCGGTGGTCCGAGCAGCCCGGCTGGTCGTTGTCCTTGGGGTGCAGGACGTCGTGCACCTGGAAGTCGGGGTCCGGGTCCAGCGTGTGGATCAGCGTGGGCCGATAGCGGTCCATGATCCCGGCGAGCACGTCGACCAGTGTCTGGTGGCCGTACGAGCTGGGGTGCGCCACGGGGGAGCCGGTGGCCAGGAGGGTGCGCATCACGGTGCCCGGGGTGTCCCACAGCGCCGGGATCCGTACGCCGCCGTCCGACAGCATCGCGATGTTGAGGAAGATCAGCCGGACGCCACGGGCGCCGTTGGCGAGGGTGTTGGTCTCCGCCGTGACCCCGCCGGGCAGCCGCAACACCGACCGCTGCCAGGGCGCGAACTGGTTCAGCCCCATCATCTGCGCGTACGCCTGCCGCAGCCCCTGGTGGCGGGAGGCGGAGTACGCGGCCTTGTCGGCGGGCGGGATCGGCGTCCCCGCCCGATGGTTGATCCCCCGGGCCTCACCGGCCGTGACGTACACGCACACCACCGGAACACCGGAGCGCAGCACATGCTCGGCGTCCGGGTTCATGAAGTACAGATCGTCATCGGGGTGCGCCATGATCTGCAACAGCAGCGCCCGCTTGTCGCCCGCCGTCGAGGTGAACGGCTCCGCCGCCCCGGGCTCACTGGCCCGCGCGGGCTCTGCCGCCGTGCCGCCCGAATGTCCGGCCCCGCATCCGGCGATCCCGGTGACCCCGGCGACCCCCACGGCTCCCCCGGCGGTGAGCGCCGCCAGCGCGGCGAGCGTCTGCCTGCGGGTGGTCCGCGCCCCCCGCGATGTCCATCGACTGTTCAATTTGGTGACCCTGTCACTTCGGCAGCGCGTAGTCTCCGGCTGCTCCGAGTGAAGGGACGGTCGGTGATCTTGACAGGTTGTCCGATGGCCGGGAGGTGTCGGTCACAGATTGGGCACATCGCCGCCACGGGGCCACCGCATACCGCCGGCGGCCGGCCCCTTCACGAGCGACACCGACCTCACCGCGATCGATCACATGCAGTCGTCACGGGACCGCCGGGCCCTCGATGTACCTGCCATTCGCGCTGTAGGGCCACTCGTTCGCGACACAGCCCTTGAGCCCGTAGATCTGCTGCATCATCACCGGCGCCCGTTTGCCCTTCCCGGGGCAGCTCTCGTGGCCGTGGCCGATGCGGTGGCCGACTTCGTGGTTGACGATCAGCGCCCGGTAGCCGCCGATGGGGCCGGAGAACTCCGGTGAGCCGGTGGTCCAGCGGTCCAGGTTGACCATGATCTGGGTGCCGGCGTCGCAGTTGACCTCGCCATGGGTGTCCAGGCCCACGGCGCCGCAGATCTCGTCGACCGTGTCCGGGGTGGCGATCTTCACCTCGAAGTCGGAGGGGCCGTCGGCGACCAGCTGGAAGGAGTGCTCGCCGTCGCGGGTCCAGCCGCGCCTGTCGGCGAGGATCGCCGAGATCTCGGCAGCGGCCCGCTTCGCGTCGATGCCGGTGCCCTTCTCCACCATGACCTTGAACCGCCGTAGATCGCTTCCCTTGCCGATCACCGCGCCGGAGGACTTCGCGGTGCCGAATTCGCCGGTCGCGGTGGGGCGGGAGCCCGGGCGAGGGGGTCTGGAGGTGGCCGAGATGGCGTCGGGCGGCGGGGGTGTCGCGTGGGCGGAGCGTGTCGTGCCGCCGTCGTCGTCGCGTAACGCGAACACCACCCCGGCGACCAGGGCCGCACCGGCGGCCAGTGCCACCGCCACGTTCCGGGGGCGGGCGCTCCGGGTGCTGCGCCCCCGTCGTCTTGGTGGTGAGGTGGATGGGCCGGGGGCCTGAGCGGTGGAGGTCATGGGGGCGCTTCCAGGGGGTGTCAGTGTCGTGTGTTCCCCTGGAGAGACGTGTGGCGAGGGTGACCGGTTGGGGCTTGTGCCCTGTTGCGCGCGGGGTCACATCGGGGGAGCACAGCCGCACGCGACGTCGTGCCCCGGCCTCCGGTACGCGCCGAGTTTGAAGTGCGCCCCGCGAGGGGTACGCTTCCGGGCCCCTGATTGGCGTCCGGAGCAGCCGCTATGGCACACTAACCAGGTTGCTCGGTTGAGTGCCGATGCTGCGCGCCTCCCGCCGGGAGGACCGGAAGCGAGTCCCACAGTACTCGTCGCCCCTGATCAGGGGCGGAAGTACGGGAATCTTCCGGGAAGCGTCAGCGGGGCCCCAGCCAGGCGCCCGGTGGGTGACTTTCTCCCCCAGCAACCCCCTTCACCAGGGATCTCCGTGCGGAGATTTATGGGAAGGGCTGCGACACGCCCGACCGCGTGGGTCGGAAGTGAGGTGGAGGAGGGGCACGAACGCCATCGGGTCCCAGAGCGTTACGAGAGACAGGACTACGAAGTAGCCATGGCGGGACAGAAGATCCGCATCCGGCTCAAGGCTTACGACCACGAGGTCATCGACTCCTCGGCGAAGAAGATCGTCGAGACGGTGACCCGGACTGGTGCGTCGGTCGCGGGCCCGGTGCCGCTGCCCACAGAGAAGAACGTGTACTGCGTCATCAAGTCGCCGCACAAGTACAAGGACTCGCGCGAGCACTTCGAGATGCGTACGCACAAGCGCCTCATCGACATCCTCGACCCCACGCCGAAGACGGTTGACTCGCTCATGCGTCTCGACCTGCCGGCGGGCGTCGACATCGAGATCAAGCTCTGAGGTGACGCGCGAGATGGCTAAGCAGATCAAGGGCGTCCTGGGCGAGAAGCTCGGCATGACGCAGGTGTGGGACGAGAACAACCGCGTCGTCCCGGTCACCGTCGTCAAGGCCGGTCCCTGCGTCGTGACCCAGGTCCGCACCGATGACGCGGACGGCTACAGCGCCGTCCAGATCGCCTTCGGCGAGATCGACCCGCGCAAGGTGAACAAGCCGCTCAAGGGCCACTTCGCCAAGGCGGATGTGACCCCGCGCCGCCACCTGGTGGAGCTGCGTACCGCCGACGCCGGTGAGTACACGCTCGGCCAGGAGGTCACGGCCGAGGTGTTCGAGTCCGGTGTCAAGGTCGACGTGACCGGCACCAGCAAGGGCAAGGGCACCGCCGGTGTCATGAAGCGCCACGGCTTCGGCGGCCTCGGCGCCGGCCACGGCACCCAGCGCAAGCACCGCTCGCCGGGCTCCATCGGTGGCTGCGCCACCCCGGGCCGCGTGTTCAAGGGCCTGCGCATGGCCGGCCGCATGGGCAATGAGCGGGTCACCACCCAGAACCTGACCGTCCACGCCGTTGACGCGGAGAAGGGTCTGCTCCTGATCAAGGGAGCGGTTCCTGGTCCGAACGGCGGCCTCGTCCTGGTCCGTACCGCGGCCAAGGGGGCCTGAGGTAACCGATGAGCACCATTGACATCCTTTCGCCGGCAGGCGACAAGGCCGGGTCCGTCGAGCTCCCCGCGGAGATCTTCGACGCGCAGGTCAGCGTTCCGCTGATCCACCAGGTCGTCGTCGCCCAGCTGGCCGCTGCCCGTCAGGGCACGCACAAGACCAAGACCCGTGGTGAGGTCCGCGGCGGTGGCAAGAAGCCGTACCGCCAGAAGGGCACCGGCCGCGCGCGCCAGGGTTCGACCCGCGCGCCGCAGTTCGCCGGCGGTGGCGTCGTGCACGGCCCCGTGCCGCGCGACTACAGCCAGCGCACCCCGAAGAAGATGAAGGCCGCCGCGCTGCGCGGTGCCCTCTCCGACCGGGCGCGTCACGAGCGCATCCACGTCGTGACCGGCGTGGTCGACGGCGAGATCTCCACCAAGGCCGCGAAGGCCCTGCTGGGCAAGATCAGCGAGCGCAAGAACGTGCTCCTGGTCGCCGAGCGGAGCGACGAGGCCGCGTGGCTGTCCGCCCGCAACCTGCCCCAGGTGCACATCCTGGAGCCGGGCCAGCTGAACACGTACGACGTGCTCGTCTCCGACGACGTGGTCTTCACCAAGGCCGCCTTCGAGTCCTTCGTGGCTGGTCCCAAGGCCGCTGAGAAGACCGAAGGGAGCGCCGCCTGATGAGTGAGGCGACCGCTGTCACCAGCAAGACCTTCACCGACCCCCGCGACGTTCTCGTCAAGCCGGTGGTCTCGGAGAAGAGCTACGCGCTGCTGGACGAGAACAAGTACACGTTCATCGTCGACCCGCGCGCGAACAAGACCCAGATCAAGCAGGCCGTCGAGGCGGTCTTCTCGGTCAAGGTCACCGGGGTCAACACGATCAACCGGCAGGGCAAGCGCAAGCGCACCCGCACCGGCTACGGCAAGCGCAAGGACACCAAGCGCGCCATCGTGACCCTCGCCGAGGGCGACCGCATCGACATCTTCGGCGGCCCGGTCTCCTGACGGAGATCGGAACGTCCAGAAGTCCGGAATCTTCCGAGGACTGAGAAATGGGTATCCGCAAGTACAAGCCGACGACCCCGGGCCGTCGTGGCTCCAGCGTCGCCGACTTCGTCGAGATCACGCGGTCCACGCCGGAGAAGTCGCTGGTCCGCCCGCTGCACAGCAAGGGTGGTCGTAACAACGCCGGCCGCATCACGGTCCGCCACCAGGGTGGCGGTCACAAGCGTGCGTACCGCGTGATCGACTTCCGCCGTCACGACAAGGACGGCGTCCCGGCGAAGGTCGCACACATCGAATACGACCCCAACCGCACCGCGCGCATCGCGCTGCTGCACTACGCCGACGGCGAGAAGCGCTACATCCTCGCCCCGCGTGGCCTGAAGCAGAACGACCGCATTGAGAACGGCCCCGGCGCCGACATCAAGCCCGGTAACAACCTCGCGCTGCGCAACATCCCGGTTGGTACCACGCTCCACGCCATCGAGCTGCGGCCCGGCGGCGGCGCGAAGTTCGCCCGCTCCGCGGGTGCCTCCGTGCAGCTGCTGGCGAAGGAGGGCGCCATGGCCCACCTGCGCATGCCGTCCGGTGAGATCCGCCTGGTCGACGTCCGCTGCCGCGCCACCGTCGGCGAGGTCGGCAACGCCGAGCAGTCGAACATCAACTGGGGCAAGGCCGGCCGCATGCGCTGGAAGGGCGTCCGCCCGACCGTTCGTGGTGTGGTCATGAACCCCGTCGACCACCCGCACGGTGGTGGTGAGGGCAAGACCTCCGGTGGTCGCCACCCGGTCTCGCCGTGGGGTCAGAAGGAGGGCCGTACGCGCTCGCCGAAGAAGGCCAGCAACAAGTACATCGTCCGCCGCCGCAAGACGAACAAGAAGCGCTAGGAGCGGGTTTAGATGCCGCGCAGTCTCAAGAAGGGGCCCTTCGTCGACGACCACCTGATCAAGAAGGTGGACACGCAGAACGAAGCAGGCACCAAGAACGTCATCAAGACCTGGTCCCGCCGCTCGATGATCGTCCCGGCCATGCTCGGCCACACGATCGCGGTGCACGACGGCCGCAAGCACGTCCCGGTGTTCGTCACCGAGTCGATGGTCGGCCACAAGCTCGGCGAGTTCGCGCCGACCCGCACCTTCCGCGGCCATGAGAAGGACGACCGCAAGTCGCGTCGTCGCTGATCAGCGGAAAAGACTCATGACAGACACCGAAGGGACAACCATGGAAGCCAGGGCCCAGGCGCGGTACATCCGCGTCACGCCCATGAAGGCCCGCCGCGTGGTGGACCTCATCCGTGGCATGAGTGCCACGGAGGCCCAGGCGGTCCTGCGTTTCGCCCCGCAGGCCGCGAGCGTGCCGGTCGGCAAGGTGCTGGACAGCGCCATCGCCAACGCCGCGCACAACTACGACCACACCGACGCCGACAGCCTCTTCATCTCCGAGGCGTACGTCGACGAGGGCCCGACCCTGAAGCGGTTCCGTCCGCGTGCCCAGGGCCGCGCCTACCGGATCCGCAAGCGGACCAGCCACATCACCGTGGTCGTCAGCAGCAAGGAAGGAACCCGGTAATGGGCCAGAAGGTAAACCCGCACGGGTTCCGGCTCGGCATCACCACCGACTTCAAGTCGCGCTGGTACGCCGACAAGCTGTACAAGGACTACGTCAAGGAAGACGTCGCCATCCGCCGGATGATGACGAAGGGCATGGAGCGCGCCGGTATCTCCAAGGTGGAGATCGAGCGCACCCGTGACCGCGTCCGCGTCGACATCCACACCGCCCGGCCGGGCATCGTCATCGGCCGCCGCGGCGCGGAGGCCGACCGTATCCGCGGCGAGCTGGAGAAGCTCACCGGCAAGCAGGTGCAGCTCAACATCCTCGAGGTGAAGAACCCCGAGGTGGACGCTCAGCTGGTGGCCCAGGCCGTCGCCGAGCAGCTCTCCTCCCGCGTCTCCTTCCGTCGTGCGATGCGCAAGTCGATGCAGAGCTCGATGAAGGCCGGTGCCAAGGGCATCAAGATCCAGTGTGGTGGCCGTCTCGGCGGCGCCGAGATGTCCCGCTCGGAGTTCTACCGCGAGGGCCGCGTGCCCCTGCACACGCTCCGCGCCAACGTCGACTACGGCTTCTTCGAGGCCAAGACCACCTTCGGCCGCATCGGCGTCAAGGTGTGGATCTACAAGGGCGACGTGAAGAACATCGCCGAGGTCCGCGCCGAGAACGCCGCCGCCCGCGCCGGCAACCGCCCGTCGCGTGGTGGCAGCGACCGCCCGCAGCGCCGTGGTGGCGAGCGCGGTGGCCGCGGCCGTAAGCCGCAGCAGTCCGCCGCGCCGGCCGAGGCCGGCAAGGCCGAGGCGCCCGCCGCGGCGGCGGCCGAGCCCAGCGCAGCCGGAAAGGAGAGCTGACCCCATGCTGATCCCTCGCAGGGTCAAGCACCGCAAGCAGCACCACCCCAAGCGGTCCGGCATGGCCAAGGGCGGTACGGAGCTGGCGTTCGGCGAGTACGGCATCCAGGCCGTCACCCCGGCGTACGTCACCAACCGTCAGATCGAGGCCGCTCGTATCGCGATGACCCGCCACATCAAGCGTGGCGGCAAGGTCTGGATCAACATCTACCCGGACCGTCCGCTGACGAAGAAGCCCGCCGAGACCCGCATGGGTTCCGGTAAGGGCTCGCCGGAGTGGTGGATCGCGAACGTCAAGCCCGGTCGGGTGATGTTCGAGCTGTCCTACCCGAACGAGAAGACTGCGCGTGAGGCGCTCACCCGCGCTGCTCACAAGCTCCCGATGAAGTGCCGGATCGTTCGGCGCGAGGCAGGTGAGTCGTGATGGCGGCCGGTACCAAGGCGTCCGAGCTGCGTGAGCTGAACAACGAGGACCTCGTTGGCAAGCTGCGTGAGGCCAAGGAAGAGCTGTTCAACCTCCGCTTCCAGGCGGCGACCGGACAGCTCGAGAACCACGGCCGGCTGAAGGCCGTCCGGAAGGACATCGCCCGGATCTACACCCTGATGCGGGAGCGCGAGCTCGGCATCGAGACGGTGGAGAGCGCCTGATGAGCGAGACGAATGTGACTGAGAACGCAACGCAGAACCGCGGCTTCCGCAAGACCCGTGAGGGTCTGGTCGTCAGCGACAAGATGGACAAGACCGTCGTCGTCGCAGTCGAGGACCGCGTCAAGCACGCGCTGTACGGCAAGGTCATCCGCCGTACCAACAAGCTCAAGGCGCACGACGAGCAGAACGCCGCGGGTGTCGGCGACCGCGTCCTCCTGATGGAGACCCGGCCGCTGTCCGCGACCAAGCGCTGGCGCGTCGTCGAGATCCTCGAGAAGGCCAAGTAATTCCTGCGGGCAATAGTCCGCAGGACAGTTCCGCCAGGCTCGGCAGGGGCTGGGTATATCCAGCCCCTGCCGGGAACCGGCAGACGATCAGGAGATAGACGTGATCCAGCAGGAGTCGCGACTGCGCGTCGCCGACAACACGGGCGCGAAGGAGATCCTTTGCATCCGTGTTCTCGGTGGCTCCGGTCGCCGCTACGCGGGCATTGGTGACGTCATCGTCGCCACCGTCAAGGACGCGATCCCCGGTGGCAACGTGAAGAAGGGTGACGTCGTCAAGGCGGTCATCGTGCGCACCGTGAAGGAGCGCCGCCGCCCGGACGGTTCGTACATCCGCTTCGACGAGAACGCGGCCGTCATCCTCAAGAACGATGGCGACCCCCGCGGCACCCGTATCTTCGGCCCGGTGGGCCGTGAGCTGCGCGAGAAGAAGTTCATGAAGATCATCTCGCTCGCGCCGGAGGTGCTGTAACCGATGAAGATCAAGAAGGGCGACCTGGTCCAGGTCATCACCGGTAAGGACAAGGGCAAGCAGGGCAAGGTCATCGCGGCCTTCCCGCGCGAGGACCGCGTCCTGGTCGAGGGTGTCAACCGGGTCAAGAAGCACACCAAGGCCGGACAGACCGCTCGTGGTTCGAAGACCGGCGGCATCGTGACGACCGAGGCCCCGATCCACGTGAGCAATGTGCAGCTCGTGGTGGAGAAGGACGGCAACAAGGTCGTCACCCGCGTCGGATACCGCTTCGACGACGACGGCAACAAGATCCGCGTTGCCAAGCGGACCGGTGAGGACATCTGATGACTGCCACCACCACTGCACCGCGCCTCAAGGCGCGCTACCGCGAAGAGATCCAGGGCAAGCTCCAGGAGCAGTTCTCCTACGAGAACGTCATGCAGATCCCGGGGCTGACCAAGGTCGTGGTCAACATGGGTGTGGGCGACGCCGCCCGCGACTCCAAGCTGATCGAGGGCGCCATCCGCGACCTCGCCACGATCACCGGCCAGAAGCCCGCCGTCACCAAGGCCCGTAAGTCCATCGCGCAGTTCAAGCTGCGTGAGGGCCAGCCGATCGGCGCCCACGTCACCCTCCGCGGTGACCGCATGTGGGAGTTCCTGGACCGTCTGGTGTCGCTCGCGCTCCCGCGCATCCGCGACTTCCGCGGTCTGTCGCCGAAGCAGTTCGACGGCCGGGGCAACTACACCTTCGGTCTCACGGAGCAGGTCATGTTCCACGAGATCGACCAGGACAAGATCGACCGCGTCCGGGGTATGGACATCACCGTGGTGACCACGGCGACCAACGACGAAGAGGGCCGCGCCCTGCTGCGTCACCTCGGCTTCCCGTTCAAGGAGGCGTGAGCCGTGGCGAAGAAGGCTCTCATTGCCAAGGCCGCCCGCAAGCCCAAGTTCGGCGTGCGTGCCTACACGCGCTGCCAGCGCTGCGGACGTCCGCACTCCGTGTACCGCAAGTTCGGCCTGTGCCGCGTGTGCCTCCGTGAGATGGCTCACCGCGGCGAGCTGCCGGGCGTGACCAAGAGCTCCTGGTAATCAACCCTTACGGGTTGATACCGGGCTCTCGGTAAGCAAATGGATGGCGAGCCCCGCCCCTCCGCTCCCGTAGAGTAGAAGGGTTGGGCGCTCGCCGCCCAGAATCCTTACTACGCCGTAGGTCCCCGCGCCGCACCCGTGCCCGCCACTGAGCGGGTGAGAGGGATGGCGCATACAGGAAACCCCGGCGAGAGAGGCCGAAGGCCATCATGACCATGACCGATCCGATCGCAGACATGCTGACGCGTCTGCGAAACGCGAACTCGGCGTACCACGACTCCGTCGTGATGCCCCACAGCAAGATCAAGTCGCATATCGCGGAGATCCTCCAGCAGGAGGGCTACATCACCGGCTGGAAGGTCGAGGACGCCGAGGTCGGCAAGAGCCTCATCCTCGAGCTGAAGTTCGGCCCGAACCGCGAGCGCTCGATCGCCGGCATCAAGCGGATCTCGAAGCCGGGCCTGCGGGTCTACGCAAAGTCCACCAACCTGCCGAAGGTGCTCGGCGGCCTGGGCGTGGCGATCATCTCCACGTCGCACGGGCTCCTCACCGACAAGCAGGCCGGCAAGAAGGGCGTGGGTGGGGAAGTCCTCGCCTACGTCTGGTAACCAGGGAACGGAGGAAGCACATGTCGCGCATTGGCAAGCTGCCCATCCAGGTTCCCGCTGGTGTGGACGTCACCATCGATGGCCGCACGGTCGCCGTGAAGGGTCCCAAGGGCTCTCTCTCGCACACCGTCGCCGCGCCGATCGAGGTCGCCAAGGGTGAGGACAACGTCCTCGTTGTCACCCGCCCGAACGACGAGCGTCAGAACAAGGCCCTGCACGGCCTGTCGCGCACGCTGGTGGCGAACATGATCACCGGCGTGACCCAGGGCTACAGCAAGGCGCTCGAGATCAGCGGTGTCGGTTACCGCGTCCAGGCGAAGGGCTCCAACCTGGAGTTCTCCCTGGGCTACAGCCACCCGATCCTGGTCGAGGCCCCGGAGGGCATCTCCTTCAAGGTGGAGTCCCCGACCAAGCTGAGCGTCGAGGGCATCGACAAGCAGAAGGTCGGCGAGGTCGCCGCGAACATCCGCAAGCTGCGCAAGCCCGACCCGTACAAGGCCAAGGGCGTGAAGTACGCGGGCGAGGTCATCCGCCGCAAGGTCGGAAAGGCTGGTAAGTAAGCCATGGCATACGGTGTGAAGATCGCCAAGGGCAACGCCCGTAAGGCGGCTGCCGTCAAGCGGCGTCACATCCGCGTCCGCAAGCGGGTCTCCGGCACGCCGGTCCGCCCCCGCCTCGTGGTGACGCGGTCCAACCGTCACATGGTGGCGCAGGTCATCGACGACATCGCGGGCCACACCCTGGCCTCGGCGTCTACGCTGGACAGCTCCATCCGGGCGGCCGAGGGCGACAAGAGCGCCCAGGCGCAGCAGGTCGGCGCCCTGGTGGCCGAGCGGGCGAAGGCCGCGGGCATCGAGGCCGTCGTGTTCGACCGCGGTGGCAACAAGTACGCCGGGCGCATCGCCGCTCTGGCGGACGCCGCCCGCGAGGCCGGGCTGAAGTTCTGAGCCCCGGTTCCAACGCAAAGCGGAAACGAGAGAGGTAAATCCAATGGCTGGACCCCAGCGCCGCGGTGGCGGCGCCGGTGGCGGCGAGCGGCGGGACCGGAAGGACCGGCGGGACGGTGGCGCTGCCGCCGAGAAGACCGCTTACGTCGAGCGTGTTGTCGCGATCAACCGCGTCGCCAAGGTTGTGAAGGGTGGTCGTCGCTTCAGCTTCACCGCGCTGGTCGTGGTGGGCGACGGTGACGGCACCGTGGGTGTCGGTTACGGCAAGGCCAAGGAGGTGCCGGCCGCGATCGCCAAGGGCGTGGAGGAGGCCAAGAAGCACTTCTTCAAGGTCCCCCGGATCGCCGGCACCATTCCGCACCCGATCCAGGGTGAGGAGGCCGCGGGTGTCGTGCTGCTGAAGCCGGCGTCGCCCGGTACCGGTGTGATCGCCGGTGGCCCGGTGCGTGCCGTGCTGGAGTGCGCGGGCATCCACGACGTGCTGAGCAAGTCGCTCGGCTCGTCGAACCCGATCAACATCGTGCACGCCACGGTGGCCGCTCTGCGGGGCCTTCAGCGCCCCGAGGAGATCGCCGCCCGCCGTGGGCTGCCGCTCGAGGACGTCGCTCCCGCCGCTCTGCTGCGGGCGCGTGCCGGGGTGGGTGTGTGAGCATGGCCCGCCTCAAGATCACGCAGACGAAGTCGTACATCGGCAGCAAGCAGAACCACCGCGACACTCTGCGTTCGCTCGGGCTGAAGAAGCTCGGCGACGTGGTCGTCAAGGAGGACCGCCCCGAGTTCCGCGGCATGGCGCAGACCGTGCGGCACCTCGTGACGGTCGAGGAGGTCGACTGACATGGCGGAGAACAACCCGCTGAAGGTCCACAACCTCCGGCCCGCCCCGGGCGCCAAGACCGCCAAGACCCGTGTCGGTCGTGGTGAGGCGTCCAAGGGTAAGACCGCTGGTCGTGGCACCAAGGGCACCAAGGCCCGCTACCAGGTTCCGGAGCGCTTCGAGGGTGGGCAGATGCCCCTCCACATGCGGCTCCCGAAGCTCAAGGGCTTCAAGAACCCCTTCCGCACCGAGTACCAGGTCGTGAACCTGGACAAGCTGGCCGCGCTCTACCCCGAGGGTGGCGAGGTCACGGTGGCCGACCTGGTCGCCAAGGGTGCGGTTCGCAAGAACCAGCTCGTCAAGGTGCTGGGCTCCGGTGAGGTCTCCGTGGCGCTCCAGGTGACGGTCGACGCCGTCTCCGGCTCCGCCAAGGAGAAGATCACCGCCGCCGGTGGCACCGTCACCGAGCTCGTCTGAGCACGGTGCGTTTCTGACCGGGGGTGCCCCAGATACGGGGCATCCCCGGTTGGTCGTTCCAAGCGGGGCCGGGTCGCCGGTAAGGTGGCTGGCGTTGTTACCTTCCGCGCGGTACGTCTCCGCGCGGGTCCTGGCTGATAAGTATCCGTCGATCCTCAAGACCGTCACCTCTCGCGAAGCGACGCGGGGGGCGCAGGAGGCACCGTGCTCACCGCGTTCGCCCGGGCGTTCAAGACGCCCGACCTGCGCAAGAAGCTGCTGTTCACGCTGGGCATCATCGTGCTCTTCCGGCTCGGGCAACATGTCCCGATCCCGGGCATCGACTACAAGAACGTCCAGACGTGCATGGACCTCGCCAAGGGCCAGCAGGGGCTGTTCGGCCTGGTCAACATGTTCAGTGGTGGCGCACTGCTCCAGATCACCATCTTCGCGCTCGGGATCATGCCGTACATCACGGCGAGCATCATCCTCCAGCTGCTGACCGTGGTGATCCCGCGCCTCGAGGCCCTCAAGAAGGAGGGCCAGGCCGGTCAAGGGAAGATCACGCAGTACACCCGCTACCTGACCATCGCGCTGGCGATCCTCCAGGGCACCGGCCTGGTGGCCACCGCCCGCAGCGGCTCGCTCTTCCAGAGCTGCCCGGTCGGCGGTCAGATCGTCAGGGACGACTCGATCTTCACCACCGCCGTGATGGTCATCACGATGACCGCGGGCACCGCGCTGATCATGTGGCTCGGTGAGCTGGTCACCGACCGCGGCATCGGCAACGGCATGTCGATCCTGATGTTCGTCTCCATCGCCGCCGGCTTCCCGAGCGCGATGTGGAGCATCAAGCAGCAGGGCAAGATCATGGGTGGCTGGCTGGAGTTCGGCCTGGTGATCCTCTGTGGTCTGGCCATGGTCGGCCTGGTGGTCTTCGTCGAGCAGGCCCAGCGCCGGATCCCCGTGCAGTACGCCAAACGCATGATCGGCCGTCGCAGTTACGGCGGTACGTCCACCTACATCCCGATGAAGGTGAACCAGGCGGGTGTGATCCCCGTGATCTTCGCCTCATCGCTGCTGTACATCCCGGCGCTGATCGTCCAGTTCTCCAATTCGAAGGCCGGCTGGGCGACCTGGATCTCGCAGAACTTCGTCAAGGGCGACCACCCGATCTACATCGCCACGTACTTCCTGCTGATCGTCTTCTTCGCATTCTTCTATGTCGCCATCAGCTTCAACCCCGAAGAAGTTGCCGACAACATGAAGAAGTATGGTGGGTTCATCCCGGGTATCCGGGCTGGTCGTCCCACCGCGGAGTATCTGAGCTACGTGCTGAACCGCATCACGTGGCCCGGTGCGCTCTATCTGGGCTTGATCGCCCTGGTGCCCACGGTGGCGCTGGTGACGCTCAATGCCAATCAGAACTTCCCGTTCGGCGGCACGAGCATCCTGATCATCGTGGGTGTCGGCCTGGAGACTGTGAAGCAGATCGAGAGCCAGCTTCAGCAGCGACACTACGAAGGGTTCCTCCGCTGATGCGAATCGTCCTCGTCGGGCCTCCGGGAGCCGGCAAGGGTACGCAGGCCGCGTACCTCGCCGAGAAGCTGTCGATCCCGCATATCTCCACCGGCGACCTGTTCCGCGCGAACATCAGCCAGGGCACCCCCCTCGGCAAGCAGGCGCAGGAGTACATGCGGGCCGGACAGCTGGTACCGGACGAGGTCACCATCGGTATGGCGGAGGACCGGCTGGACCAGGAGGACGCGCAGCAGGGCTTCCTGCTGGACGGGTTCCCGAGGAACCAGATCCAGGCCGAGGCCCTGGACACCTACCTGGCGCAGCGTGGGGTCTCGCTGGACGCGGTGCTGGACCTGGAGGTCCCCGAGTCCGAGGTGATCAAGCGCATCGCGGGCCGTCGTACCTGCCGCAATGACAGCTCGCACACCTTCCACGTGGAGTACAAGCAGCCGAAGACCCCGGGCGTGTGCGACGTCTGCGGCGGCGAGCTGTACCAGCGCGAGGACGACAGCGAGGAGACGGTCCGCAAGCGCCTCGAGGTCTACCACCGGGAGACCGAGCCGATCATCGACTACTACAAGGCCAAGGGCCTGGTCGTGACGATCTCGGCGCTGGGCAAGGTGTCCGAGGTCACCCAGCGGGCGATGGACGCCCTCGCCGCCAAGGCGGCCTGAAGGCCGCGAGGACCCATACGGAACGGCCGCGGCGCCCGGCACGGGCGCCGCGGCCGTATCGTTGAGCAGATACGTCACAGCACGGACCGCACCAGAGACCGATCCCGGAAGGCCCCCCATGGTGGAGATCAAGACTCCCGAGCAGATCGCGAAGATGCGTGAGGCGGGACTGGTCGTCGCCGCCATTCACGAGGCGACGCGGGCGGCGGCCGTCCCCGGTGCCAGCACCAAGGACCTGGACGACGTCGCCCGTAAGGTCATCGCCGACCACGGCGCCAAGTCGAACTTCCTGGGGTACGGCGGCTTCCCCGCCACCATCTGCACCTCGGTGAACGACGTCGTGGTGCACGGCATCCCGGACCGGGAGACCGTCCTCAAGGACGGCGACATCATCTCCATCGACGCGGGCGCGATCGTGGACGGCTGGCACGGCGACGCCGCCTTCACCGCCTTCGTGGGCACCGGCCACGCCCCGGAGCTGTACGAGCTCAGCCGGGTCACCGAGGAGTCGATGTGGGCCGGGATCGCGGCGGTCCGCAAGGGTAACCGGCTGGTCGACATCTCCAAGGCGATCGAGGGCTACATCCGCCGCCAGCCCCGTCCGGCGTCCGGCAAGTACGGGATCATCGAGGACTACGGCGGCCACGGCATCGGCACCCAGATGCACATGGACCCGCATCTGCTGAACTACGTCTCCAAGAAGCGCGGCAAGGGCCCCCGGCTGGTCTCCGGCTTCTGCATCGCGATCGAGCCCATGGTGAGCCTGGGCACCGCGAAGACGCATGTGCTGGCCGACGACTGGACGGTCAAGACGGACGACGGCACCTGGTCCAGCCACTGGGAGCACTCGGTCGCGCTGACCGAGGAGGGCCCGCTGGTGCTGACCGCCGTGGACGGCGGCAAGGCCAAGCTGGCCGAGCTGGGCGTGGAGACCGCGCCCGATCCGCTGGCCTGACGATCTCCGCCCGACTCCGGCCGGCGATCTCCGTGGGCATAAAGATCTCAAAATCGGGGCATGATGCCCCGGATTCGTGTTTCGGGATGCCCTGACGTAGACTGACACGTCGGCTCTCGCCTGCCCTCCCGCATGTCGCGAGCCGATCAAGGTAGCCGATCCCGAAAGCAGGACATGGCCAAGAAGCAAGGCGCCATCGAAATCGAGGGCACCGTGATCGAGTCTCTGCCGAACGCGATGTTCAAGGTGGAGCTTCAGAACGGTCACAAGGTCCTCGCGCACATCAGCGGCAAGATGCGTATGCACTACATCCGCATCCTGCCCGATGACCGGGTGGTCGTGGAGCTGTCTCCGTACGACCTCACGCGCGGACGGATCGTCTACCGCTACAAGTAGATCTCACGACCCGGAGAACCTCACACCCATGAAGGTCAAGCCGAGCGTCAAGAAGATCTGCGACAAGTGCAAGGTGATCCGCCGCCACGGCCGGGTCATGGTCATCTGCGACAACCTGCGCCACAAGCAGCGCCAGGGCTGACGCACACCGGCCGAAATCCTGCACCACTCGCAGTATCTTCGCGCGACGTCATAACTTTGCGTACATACGCAGTCACCCGTTCCCGCCTCGCGGGGACGACACCCCCGGTCGGAGGCCGGGGACCCGGGAGCCGTCCCGTACGGCGGCCGGGAGTGGTGCTGCGGAAGACCTCCGACAACCAACTGGAGCCAGATTCATGGCACGCCTCGCAGGCGTTGATCTCCCGCGCGACAAGCGCGTCGAGGTCGCCCTCACCTACGTCTTCGGCATCGGTCGCACCCTTGCCCAGCAGACGCTCGCCAACACCGGTGTGAGCCCGGACACCCGCGTTCGCGACCTGGGCGAAGAGGACCTGGTCAAGATCCGCGAGTACGTGGACAACAACATCAAGACTGAGGGTGACCTCCGTCGCGAGATCCAGGCCGACATCCGCCGCAAGGTCGAGATCGGCTGCTACCAGGGTCTGCGCCACCGCCGCGGCCTTCCGGTCCACGGCCAGCGCACGTCGACCAACGCCCGCACCCGCAAGGGCCCGCGTCGCG
This sequence comes from Streptomyces javensis, assembly GCF_039525925.1. Taxonomy (NCBI): domain Bacteria; kingdom Bacillati; phylum Actinomycetota; class Actinomycetes; order Kitasatosporales; family Streptomycetaceae; genus Streptomyces; species Streptomyces javensis. Next base: position 62,916 of record NZ_BAAAIF010000049.1, read on the forward strand.
CGATCGCCGGCAAGAAGAAGCCGGGCAAGAAGTAGTCCGCACCGGACGCTGACAAGCGGTCCGAGCTGTAGGACCGACCACCTCCACGGGAGATTTCGAGAATGCCTCCGAAGAGCAGGACGGCCGGCGCCAAGAAGGTGCGCCGCAAGGAGAAGAAGAACGTCGCCCACGGGCACGCTCACATCAAGAGCACGTTCAACAACACCATCGTCTCGATCACGGACCCGACCGGGAACGTGATCTCTTGGGCCTCGGCCGGCCACGTCGGCTTCAAGGGCTCGCGCAAGTCCACTCCGTTCGCCGCGCAGATGGCCGCCGAGTCGGCCGCCCGCCGCGCGCAGGAGCACGGCATGCGCAAGGTCGACGTGTTCGTCAAGGGTCCGGGCTCCGGCCGTGAGACCGCGATCCGCTCGCTCCAGGCCACCGGCCTGGAGGTGGGCTCGATCCAGGACGTCACTCCGACTCCGCACAACGGATGCCGCCCGCCCAAGCGTCGGCGCGTCTGACCGGCTGAAGTAGGAGACAACAGAAACAATGGCGCGTTACACCGGGGCCGACTGCAAGCGTTGCCGTCGGGAGAAGCAGAAGCTCTTCCTCAAGGGGAGCAAGTGCGAGAGCGCGAAGTGCCCGATCGAGATCCGTCCTTACCCCCCGGGTGAGCACGGTCGCGGGCGCACCAAGGACAGCGAGTACCTCCTTCAGCTCCGTGAGAAGCAGAAGGCGACCCGCATCTACGGTGTCCTTGAGAAGCAGTTCCGTGGTTACTACGCGGAGGCGAACAAGAAGACCGGCAAGACCGGTGAGAACCTTCTTCGCATCCTCGAGACCCGACTCGACAACGTGGTCTACCGGGCCGGCTTCGCCAAGTCCCGCGACCACGCCCGTCAGCTGGTCCGCCACGGCCACATCAACGTGAACGGCCGCAAGACCGACATCCCGTCGGCTCGCGTCACCGTGAACGACATCATCGAGGTCCGTCCGAAGTCCCGGACCCTGACCCCCTTCCAGGTGGCTCAGGCCGAGGCCGGCGAGCGCACCGTGCCGGCGTGGCTGGAGGCCATTCCGTCGCAGCTGCGGATCCTCGTGCACTCCATGCCCGAGCGCCAGGTGATCGACACCCAGGTGCAGGAGCAGCTGATCGTCGAGCTCTACTCCAAGTAGTAGCGGCGACCCGCCGGCGTAGCCGGCTGATGCGGGCGGTACGGAGCCGTTTGGCACGTACCGCCCGTACCATTGAAGGGTTCGGCGTCAAATAGCGGGCGCCGAAGACTGGAGGCAATTCCCATGCTGATCGCTCAGCGTCCCTCGTTGACCGAAGAGGTCGTCGACGAGTTCCGCTCCCGGTTCGTGATCGAGCCGCTGGAGCCGGGCTTCGGCTACACCCTCGGAAACTCCCTGCGTCGTACGCTCCTCTCCTCGATCCCCGGTGCGGCGGTCACGTCCATCCGGATCGACGGGGTCCTGCACGAGTTCACCACCGTGCCGGGCGTCAAGGAGGACGTCACCGACCTGATCCTCAACATCAAGCAGCTGGTCGTCTCCTCGGAGCACGACGAGCCGGTCGTGATGTACCTGCGCAAGCAGGGCCCGGGTCTGGTCACCGCCGCCGACATCGCGCCGCCGGCCGGTGTCGAGGTGCACAACCCCGACCTGGTCCTGGCCACGCTGAACGGCAAGGGCAAGCTGGAGATGGAGCTGACCGTCGAGCGCGGTCGCGGCTATGTCTCCGCCGTGCAGAACAAGCAGGTCGGCCAGGAGATCGGCCGGATCCCGGTCGACTCGATCTACTCGCCGGTGCTCAAGGTCACCTACAAGGTCGAGGCGACCCGTGTCGAGCAGCGCACCGACTTCGACAAGCTGATCGTCGACGTCGAGACCAAGCAGGCCATGCGGCCGCGTGACGCCATGGCGTCGGCCGGTAAGACCCTGGTCGAGCTGTTCGGCCTGGCCCGCGAGCTGAACGTGGACGCCGAGGGCATCGACATGGGCCCGTCCCCGACGGACGCCGCCCTCGCCGCCGACCTGGCGCTGCCGATCGAGGAGCTCGAGCTCACCGTTCGTTCGTACAACTGCCTCAAGCGCGAGGGCATCCACTCCGTGGGTGAGCTCGTGGCGCGGTCCGAGGCGGACCTGCTCGACATCCGGAACTTCGGCGCCAAGTCGATCGACGAGGTCAAGGCGAAGCTGGCCGGTATGGGCCTGGCCCTCAAGGACAGCCCGCCCGGATTCGACCCGACCGCCGCCGCCGACGCCTTCGGCGCGGATGACGACGCGGATGCGGGTTTCGTCGAGACCGAGCAGTACTGATCGCCGCCCCGCCGCTGGGGCTGAGGCGCTGTCCTCAGTCGCCGGACGGGCTTGATCTTGCTGAGCTTGATCGAGTCCGTGCGGTGGGCGACGAGAATGTCCGGCGGGCGGCCGCTCGCCGGTAACTGACACCGGTACCTCATACGGCCGGTGCAGACATCGAGGAGATAGACCAATGCCGAAGCCCACCAAGGGCGCCCGTCTGGGCGGCAGCGCCGCGCACGAGCGGCTCCTGCTGGCGAACCTCGCCACCGCGCTGTTCGAGCACGGCCGGATCACCACCACCGAGGCGAAGGCCCGCCGCCTGCGTCCGGTCGCGGAGAAGCTGGTCACCAAGGCGAAGAAGGGCGACCTTCACAACCGCCGTCTGGTGCTCCAGACCATCCGTGACAAGAGCGTCGTGCACACCCTCTTCACCGAGATCGGGCCGCGCTACGAGAACCGGCCGGGTGGCTACACCCGCATCACCAAGATCGGTAACCGTCGTGGCGACAACGCCCCGATGGCGGTCATCGAGCTGGTCGAGGCGCTGACCGTGCAGCAGGAGGCGGTCGGCGAGGCCGAGGCCGCCACCAAGCGGACCGCCAAGGACGCTGCCGGTGACCAGGCCGCCGCGGACCTCAAGAAGGAGACCCCGGCTGCCGAGGCCACCGAGGCTCCGGCCGAGGCCGAGGCCGAGGAGTCGAAGGACGCCTGAGGCGTCTGATCGGCTTTCGTCGTACGGACGGGCCCGCCCCCAGTTCCTGGGAGCGGGCCCGTTCCGCATGGAGAGGAACGGTTGGGTGAGTGACGAGGCGGCGCCCGGTTTCGTACGGGTCCGGCTGGATCTGAGTTACGACGGCAAGGACTTCTCGGGCTGGGCCAAACAGCGCGAGCGACGCACCGTACAGGGCGAGCTGGAGAACGCGCTGCGGACGGTGACGCGCTCCGCGGAGACCTTCGAGCTGACCGTCGCGGGCCGCACCGACGCCGGGGTCCACGCCCGCGGCCAGGTGGCGCACGTGGATCTGCCCGAGGCGCTGTGGGCCGAGCACCGGGACAAGCTGCTGCGGCGGCTGGCCGGGCGGCTGCCCCATGACGTACGGGTCTGGCGGGTCGCCGAGGCCCCGTCCGGGTTCAACGCCCGCTTCTCCGCGATCTGGCGGCGCTACGCCTACCGGGTCACCGACCACCCCGGCGGGGTCGATCCGCTGCTGCGCGGCCATGTGCTGTGGCACGACTGGCCGCTGGACGTGGACGCCATGAACGCGGCCTCGATGCGGCTCCTGGGAGAGCACGACTTCGCCGCGTACTGCAAGAGGCGCGACGGCGCCACCACCATCCGCACCCTCCAGCGGCTGGACTGGGCGCGCGGGGCGGACGGTGTGATCACGGCCACGGTGCGGGCGGACGCCTTCTGCCACAACATGGTGCGCTCGCTGGTGGGCGCGCTGCTCTTCGTCGGCGACGGACACCGTCCCCCGGACTGGCCCGCCCAGGTGCTCTCCGCCGGGCTGCGCGACTCCGCCGTCCATGTCGTACGCCCCCATGGTCTGACCCTGGAAGAGGTCGGCTACCCGGCCGACGACCAACTCGCCGCCCGTAACCGGGAGTCCCGCAACAAGCGTTCCCTGCCCGGTGCGACGGCGATCGGTTCCGGGTGCTGCTGAGGCGTCGGGTGGGTGTGGGCGGGCGATCACGGGGTACTCGCCACGCGCATCGTGTGCGAACGGCGGGACGAGAACAGGTCACGGCGGGGCGGCGATCGGCATGATGCGGCTTCCGGGGCCCCCGGAAGATCGATAAAATTTGCCAACCGACAACGGTCGCCGACCGCCGAAGGGAACCGCGTGAGTACCAGCGAGACCGCTGTGCGAGAGCGCCTGACCAGGGCGCTCCATGAACGCGGCGAGGAGATCGCCGATCGCTGGGTCGAGCTACAGATGGAGCAGGCCCTGCTCGACACCGACATCGGGGAGGCCGAACTCCGCGAGGAGGCCGACGCCTTGATCGAGGCGCTGGTCCCGGGACTGCGGAGCGGTGTGCCGGTGGACCGAGTGGTGACCTCCACCCCGGGGCTGCACGAGGCCGTGGTGGGGCTCTCCATGCGCCGGGCGCGGGCCGGGGCCACCCCGACGGCCACCTCGCTGGCGGTGCTGGCGCTCAAGGAGGCGCTGCTGAAGGCGGTGCAGCGGGACACCCGGGACGCCGAGGAGCTGTTCGCCTCGGCCGTCTTCATGAACCGGCTGCTCGATGTGGCCGGGGCGCTGTCCTTCGAGACGTATGTGGACGGCCGGGAGGAGATCATCCGCCGGCAGAGCCAGCAGCTGATGGAGCAGTCGACGCCGGTGGTGCGGCTGTGGCGGCAGGTGCTGGCCGTGCCGCTGATCGGCACGCTGGACACGGCCCGGACCCAGGTGGTGATGGAGAATCTGCTCCAGGCCATCCAGGACCATGAGGCGCTGGTCGCGATCATCGACATCACGGGTGTGCCGACGGTGGACACCGCCGTCGCCCAGCACCTGATGCAGACCGTGAACGCGGTGCGGCTGATGGGCGCGGACTGCGTGATCAGCGGGGTGCGCCCCTCGATCGCCCAGACCATCGCCCAGCTCGGCATCGATCTGTCCACCATCCTCACGCGGGCGACGCTGGCCGACGCGCTGGCCGCCGCGATCAAGCTGATCGACGGGCCTGGGCCCGACGGTGACGAAGGAGACGGTCGGTGACCGGCCAGCCCCAGCCCGGCGTTCCGATTCTGCGACTGGGCGACGTCCTGGTCACCGGCCTGCTCAATGAGCTCGACGATCGGACCGCCATCGTCTTCACCGAGGAGCTGACCGAGCGGATCTCGGCCGAGGGCGCCCGTGGGGTGCTCATCGACATCTCCCGGCTGGAGGTCATCGACTCCTTCGTGGCCCGGACGCTGATGGAGCTGACCACGGTGGCCCGGCTGCTGGGGGCGCGGGTGATCGTGGCCGGGATGCGACCGCCGGTGGCGATCACCCTGGTCGAGCTCGGAATCGAGCTCGTCGGCGTGGAGACCGCACTCAATCCGGAGCAGGGCATGGCCGCGCTGGGGTGGCGACAGGCCCCACAGCCCCTGGAAGGGGCCCGACGTGGCACTCCCCGGTGAATCCATCCTCGCCTCCCGCGGGCCCAAGCGGCCCTCGCGGACGGAGGACCGGCGCCCGCCCGCGCCGGCCTCGTACCCGGTGCGCACGGAGGAGGACCTGCTGACGGTCCGCCATGCGGTGCGCGCGGCCACCGTCGAGGTGGGCTTCGGCCTGGTGGACCAGACCCGCGTGGTCACGGCCGCCAGCGAGCTCGCCCGTAACGCCTATGTCCACGGGGGCGGCGGCACGGTGACCCTGGAGTACCCGCGCGACCCCCGCGGACGGCGGGGGCTGCGGCTGGTCGTCAAGGACGAGGGGCCGGGCATCGCCGACCTCGACGTGGCGCTCACCGACGGCTTCACCACCGGCTCGGGCCTGGGCCACGGACTGGGCGGCGCCCGGCGGCTGATGGACGAGTTCTCGGTGCGCACCGGCCCGGGTGAGGGCACGGTGGTGGTCGTCACCCGCTGGACGGTCCGGTGACCCATCCCTTCACGGCGCCCACCGTCCAGGTGCGCGTCGACCACCACAGCGCCGTGCATCTGGCCGCCGAGGCGGCGCGTGAGGTGGCCCGGCGGTGCGAGCTGCCGGGGGCGCTGCCCGACCAGGCGGCCGTGATCGCCTCGGAGCTGGCGACCAACCTGGACAAGCACGCCAGCGACGGCACCCTCTACGTCCAGCCGCTGCCGCTGGGCCACGGGGTGGAGATCCTCACCGCCGACCGCGGGCCCGGTATGCACGACCCGGAGCGCTGTCTGGCGGACGGCTACACCACCTCCGGAACGCTGGGGGTCGGGCTCGGCGCCGTCAAGCGGATGGCGACCCACTTCCAGATGCGCAGCGCCGACGGCACCCACGCGGGCACCTGGGCCTGCGCCCGGCTCACCGCGCCGGGCGAGCAGCGGCCGGGGTGGCAGGGGGTGGGCTCGGTCTGTCTGCCCGCCGAGGGGGAAGAGGGCTGTGGCGACGCCTGCGCGATCGTCGACACGGACTCCGCCCGCACCGCCCTCGTCCTGGACGGTCTCGGCCACGGCCAGCCCGCCGCCGAGGCGGCCCAGGCGGCGCTGCGGACCTTCCACGCCGACCCCGACCGGCCGCTGCCGGAGGTGCTCAACCGGATGAACCGGGCCCTGCGGCACACCCGAGGGGCCGCCGTGGGCGTGCTGCGGCTGTACGCCGAGCACGCCGACTACTGCGGTGTCGGCAACATCCGCGCCCTCGCGCTGACCCATGACAGGGTCCGGCACCGGCTGACCGGGCAGCCCGGTATCGTCGGCTGGGGAATGCCCACCCCCCGCGTTCACGACTTCCCGCTGCCCCAGGGCGGTACGGCGGTGCTGCACAGCGACGGCATAGCCGCCCGCTGGTCGCTCGACCCGCCCCCGTCCGTGCTGCGCCTCCCGCCGCCCCTGCTGTCCGCCGCACTCGCCCATGGCCATCGCCGCGTCCGCGACGACGCCACGGTGCTCGCGGCCAGGTCCCCCTTAAGGCTTCCATGACGACGAGGAACCTCATCTGCGCCACGACGGCGGCGCTCAGCCGGGCCGTTCGGGCGCTGGCCCGGGAGCACGCCCTGGACCCCGCGGTCCGGGCACGCCTTGTGCTGTCCGCCGCCGAGGCCGCCGGGGCGGCGCTGCGCGCCGGGCGGGAGACGGGCCTCACCTGGGCGTACGACCCGGAGAAGGGGCTGCTCACGGTGGGCTTGCGGGCCCCGGGCGATACGGGTCCGGTGGCGGCGGACCTCCCCATGGCCCCCGATGAGGTGACCGAGGGCGAGGTGGTGTGGCGCCTCCCGGCGTCGCCCCCATCCGGCGCCGCGGACGAGGCGCCCGGCGAGGACGCCCTGGCCGCGGAGGAGCTGCGCGCGGTCGTGGCCGCCGCCGACGCCCTCACCTCCGAGCACCGCCGTCTCAAGGACGAACTCGCGGAGACCAACAGCGGGGTGCTCGCGCTCTACGTCCAGCTCGACGAGCGGGACAAGCAGTTGCGCACCGCGCACGGCCAGACCCTGCGGGAGCTGGAGGACGCGCTGCGCCCGGCGCCCATCAAGGCCGACGGCCTCGAACTCGCCGTGCACTACGAACCGGCCGGCACCGACGCGCCGACCGGCGGGGATCTGTACGACTGGTTCGTGCTGCCCGACGGCACCGTCCACATCACCATCGTGGACGCGCTGGGCCACGGGGTGACCAGTACGCGCAGCGCGCTCAACGTCACCCACGCGGTGCGCACCCTGGCCCTGGAAGGCCACCGGCTCGAGTCGATCGTGGCCCGCACCGACGAGATCCTGCGCCCCTTCGACCGGTCCGTGATGGCCACCGTGCAGCTCGCCCGGATCGATCCGGCCTCCGGTGAGCTGTGGCTGGCCAATGGGAGCCATCCGCCGGCGCTGCTGCTGCGCCGCGACGGGACGGCCCGGTATCTGGAGGCCCGGGGGCGGGGGATCGGCTTTCCGCTGCCCGGCAGCGAGACCCCGCTGACCGAGCGGCTTGCCCCCGGGGACCTCCTCCTGCTCTACACCGACGGTCTCACCGAGAGCCGCCGTGACCCGATCGAGGGCGAGAAGCGCCTGATCGAGGCCGCGCACAAGCATCTACAGAGCCCGACGGAGGAGGTCCCCGGCGCCATCGCGGAGGATATGCACACGGTGATCCTGCATCCGGATGACACCCTCGCGCTGGCGGTGCGGCTCACCGGTCAGTGATCGGCGGCCGGGCCGAGGCGCTGCCGCGGGATGCGGCCCCGCCGGAGGTCCCGCTGGCGGGGGACCGGAGGCGGGAGCGGGCGCTCGTCGTGCGGCTGGGCCCGGACCAGCTGCTCGAACAGGGGACGCGCCGCGACCAGCGCCTCCCGCATCCGCTCCGTGGCCGTCTCGCCCTCGTGCACCCGCGCCACCATGGCGTGCAGCCGGCGGTAGCCCTCGATCTCCTCGGGATGACGGACGGACAGCGCGTCCATCCGCTTCTCCTCGGACTCGGCCGGATAGCCGCGGTCCACGGCCAACGCGCCCAGCAGCCGGTCGGCTTCGCGCAGGGCCCATCCGGGGGAGTCCACGAACCGCTCCTGTAGGCCCGCCCACCGCGCCGCGTACTGCTCCCTCGCTTCCGAGGGCAGGCTTCGGACCGGCAGTTCGCCCTTGCGGCCCTGCCGCACCGAGGGGGCGATCACGAGGCCGGCCATGGCGGCCAGTGCCGCCAGCAGAATGATGAGCGTGACAGTTGACATCGCTGTGCCTTCCGCAGAGATTTCCTCGCTCGAGGCTGGTATCACCGAGTGTTACCGGTGATCTGAGCGGCAAACACGGCACCTTTGGACCGAGTCCCTCAATTCCCGGTGGTGACGGAGATGATGGCGAGGTCACCGGTGCGGGTGAGGTGGGGTCGGACACCGTGAGTGATCGGAAAGAGGTCCGTTTTATCGCGGTCCACGATGTCGCCGACGATGCGTCCGACCCGGATCGGGGTCCCGCCCCGGGCGGACTTATGGAGTGTCAGGGTCCAGCCGGCGGCGCCCCCTTCGCCGTCATGGGCCTCCCGGATCCGCTCGTACGGGATGGTGAAGCGGAACCGTCCGCCGTCGAGCGCCGTGACCCCGGTGAGGAACGGGCGGGCCGGGCCCTTGGACGGGGTGGCCACCGCGGTCGGGGCGGCGTCGAGCCCGAAGCGCGCCCCGTGCAGGGTGCCTTCGACGGCGAGCCCCTCGGCGTCCAGGCGGATCACCCGGGCCTCGGCGTGGGCCGGGCGCCGCCAGGCGCGCAGCGCGAGATAGCCGTCGACGGTGGAGTACGGGATCCACCAGGTGAACGGGGAGCCGGGCAGCGGCTCCAGGTCCAGCAGCCCGCGCCCCTCGGCGAAGCGGCAGCCGACCCGGCGGCGCACCCCGTCCGAGGGGCGGACCACATGCAGATCCCAGCGCCCCTCGTCGAGGTCGAGCGTCGCCCGGTCGAGCGTGGCCGTCCAGGGCGCGGACGGCGCTCCGCCGACCGGGGGCAGCAGTCGTACGCGGAAGGGGGGCTCGTCGCTCTTGCGGCGGGTGAGGGTCAGTTCGAACTCGCCGCCGTGCAGACCGGCGGGCTCCAGCAGCACCGACAGATTGCCCTCGGCGGTGACCCGGCAGGACGCCACGGGCCGCAGGCGCTTGCGGATCAGCTGCTTGACCGCGCCCTTGAGGGTGCCGGTCAGCGGCGCTCCGGCCGGTCGGCCCCGCAACGGCGCGGCCGTACGGCGCCGGTGGGCCGGGGCCGCGGCGCCACGGGCGGTGTGGAGCTCCTCGATGAGCCGCTCGTAAGCGGCCGCCACGCGCTCGGGTGCGTATCGCTCCGCCGCGATCCGGGCCGCCGCGCCCATCGAGCGGCGCAGTTCGTCGTCCTCGATCAGGGTCAGCAGCCCCTTGGCGATCCCGTCGACGTCACCGACCGGCACCAGCAGTCCGTCCTGGCCATCGGTGATGATCTCGCCCGGACCGTGCGGGCAGTCGGTGGCGACCACGGGCACCCCGCAGTGCATCGCCTCGACGATCGTCATGCCGAACGACTCCTCGCGGGAGGTGACGGCGGCGATCGCGCCCTTGGCCCACTCGGTCTCGATGGGGGAGTGGGCGCCCATCAGGGTGATGTGCCCGGCCAGCCCGAGCTCGTCGATCTGGCGGCGCAGCGCGGGCAGTTGGGGGCCGCGGCCGTAGATGCGCAACCGCCAGTCGGGGTGTTTGGCGGCCACCGTCTCCCAGGCGGCCACCAGCAGGTCGTAGCGCTTGACGGGGATCAGCCGGCCAGCGGCCACGACGAGTTTGGCGCGGCCGTCGGAGGGCTCGATCCCGGTGGCGGGCACCCCGTTGGGCAGGGCGGTCAGCCGGGTGGTGACACCGGGGAGCTGGGCCCGGTGGGTGGCCGCGTCGGCCTCGGAGACGGAGGTGTACGCGTCCAGGTGGGGTATCGCGGCGTCGCAGGCGGCGCGGATCTCGGCGCGGTGGGTGCCGTAGAGGCGGTGCTCCTGGCCGATCCGCAGAAAGCGGCCGGCGCGGCCGAGCGCGGCGAGGTAGATGACCAGGCCGGGGCGGGTGGCGATGACGACATCGGCGTCGGTGCGGTCGAGGTACTCGGCGACGCGCTCGTCGGTGAGCGCGTTGAAGTTGGTGGTGCCCCTGGCCTCGGCGGCGGGGATGTGGGCGCTGGGCCGGGTCAGCAGCGGATGGCCGAGGTCGGCGGCGCGGCGCCCGGCGCGGGGCCGGTCCTCGGCGGGGCGCAGGTCGATCAGGGGTCTGAGCCGTACGGCGGGGTGCAGGGGGAGGTTCGGGACGTCGATGGTGCGGATCAGGGAGACGATCTCCACGGTGTGGTGGGCGGCGAGCGCCCCGGCCACATTGAAGGTCGACCGGATGGTCCCGCCGATGCCATAGGCGTTGTGGAGCAGGAAAGAAATCTTCATGGTGATGTACGCGCGGCGGGGCTGAGCTGCCGCGACGTGCCCTCCCCTCCGAGGCTGAGCCAGTTTGGACCGGTCGGTCGGTAAGACTGGCTGGGGCCGCGAAGGTTGCTTATGCGTGTGGTGATATGGGATCCACCACATTTGGAAAAGGGATTACAACCTTCCAGGGGGTCTGGGAGTCTGCGGGGTGTCCGTGCGGTGGCCGTACGGGCCCGATACCGACCAGGGGTGGACAGAGAGATGAACGACTCCGGTGCGAAGCGGACCGTGGGCGCGGCCATCGCGGTGGTGGCGGCACTCGGGCTGATGACCGGATGCGGCAGCGACTCGGGCGACGGCAAGGAGGACGGCGCCAAGCGGGCGGGCGGCGTCGAGCAGGGCGACGGTGCCAAGCAGGGCGACGGCGCTTCGCAGGGCGACAAGGCCGCGAGCTCCGACCCGGCCGCGAAGCCCCTGTCCGCGTCCGCCCTGGAGCGGGCCGCCCTGACCAGCGGCGAGGTCAAGGGGGTCGAGGTGCAGAAGATGTCCGACAAGGAGGTCAGCGAGGGCGGCTCGGCCAAGACCGGCAAGGCCGCGTGCCGGCCGATGGCCGCGCTGATGGGGACCCGGTACGACCCGGCGCCCAAGGCCAGCGTCCACCGCGCCTACGCCACCGGCCTCACCAAGGCCAAGGTCGGCTCCACCGGCCTGATCCGGATCTCCTCCTACGGACCGGGCGACGCCGAGCGCACGGTGAAGGACCTGCGCGAGGCCGTCACCGCCTGCCAGGGCGGCTTCCCCGCCGAGGACGGCACGGGCGGGAAGGCGGACGTCAAGAAGGTGACACCGCTGGACGCGCCGAAGGCCGGGGACGAGGCGGTGTCCTTCAGCCTGCATGACGCGGGCAAGGAGAAGGCCGTCATCAAGTTCACGGTCGTGCGGACCGGGCCGCAGGTGACGGTGTTCTTCGGGGTGAACATCGCGGACCCGGCGAAGTCCGAGATCCCGGCCGCGCTGGTGGACGCCCAGGTGGCGAAGGTGGCGAAGGCCACGAAGGGCGCCGCGTCATAGAAGGCCACGAAGGGCGCCGCGTCATAACCGCCCGGCGGGCCCGGCGGCCCGGGTCTCAGTTGGTGGCGGAGGCGGCCGCGGCGGCCTCCGCCGACGCCTGGGCGTTGCCCCGGGCCAGGATCCGGCGGAAGGTGTAGTCGGCCACATCGCGGCCGGCCTGGAGGGTGGCGGTGTCCGACGACGTGACCGCCTTGCCCGACGTATAGCCGGAGATCGTGAAGTAGGCGTACCGCCCGATCGCGTTCGCCGAGCTCTGGCAGGCCGTCCGGCGGCAGAAGGTCGGGACGCCCCCGCCCGAGAGCGAGGCGATGTTCGGCTTGTACCCGTCCTTGGCCTTCTCGGCCGCCGCCTTGCCGTCGAAGACGGCGACACCGATCGTCACCGCGACGCCGTCCCGGGTGAAGGTGGCCCGCAGCAGCTTGCGGCAGCCGTTGTTCACCAGGACCGAACCGAGCGCCCCCTGGGTCGCGGCCGAGCAACTGGTGGTCGAGGCGGACGCCGCCTTGGTGTACGACCGGTCGTCCTTCGCGGCGCGCTTGTCGGGGAAGAGACCGGCCGCGCTCAGCGGCGCCTTGTCCCGCCGGGCGCTGGAGATGATGTCCAGCGGCTTCGGCGGCGCGGGCGGCGCCACATTGGAGAAGGTCGGCTCGGGCGTCGCCGACTCACTGGGCAGGTCCTGCGGGGTGGGCAGCCCACCGGCCGAATCGCCGCCCCCGTTGTCCTTGTGTCCGCTGCTGACCACGGCGGTGGCGACGATCGCGGCGACGGCCGCCGTCGCCAGCGCCCCGCCCCCGATGAAGAGCAACTTGCGGCGGCGGTTGCGCGCGGCGGACTGATCGGCGAGCGCCGCCCAGTCCGGCGTCGACGGCTGAGGCGCCTGAGAACCCCCGGGCCCGTAAGGCCCCCCTTGCCCAAAGCTCATGGCGCGCATTTTAGACCGGCCGAGTGACAGGATGGACCCGCCGGCGGGTCCCTCTTCCGCCGCACCCTTCACTCGGCCGGTGTCCCGGCCCGAACCCGGGCCACGGCCGGGCGTCCCACGAAGCCCCCGGCGGCCGGTGCCCCGGGCCCGAATCGCGGGGCGCGGCCGGGCGCGCGACAAGGCCCTTACGGCGGCCGGGGCCCGGGCGAGGCGGCCGCGCC
>NZ_BAAAIF010000050.1:0-75803 GCF_039525925.1 Streptomyces javensis
CGACCCGCGAACACCGGCGACGACTCCAGCAACTCCACCGCCATCCCCACCCACTGCGACCCCTGCCCCGGAAACACGAACACCGGACGGGCATCGGGCACCGCCGCGCCCTCGCCGCACACCACCCCCGCGGACACCCCGCCGGAGGCCAACGCCTCGAGGTTGCCCAGCAGTTGGGTGCGGTCCGCGCCCACCACCGCGGCGCGGTATTCGAAGGCCGACCGTCCGGTGGCGAGCGAGTGGCCGACATCGGCCGGGGACGTCTCGGGGCGCTCGTTCAGATGCGCCAGCAGCCGCTCCGCCTGTGCCCGCAGGGCCGCTTCGCTCCTGCCGGAGAGCGCCCAGGGGACGGCGGAGCCGCCGAGCGCGGTCCCGTCCAGGGCGGGGGCGCCTTCTTCGCCGTCCTCCCCCTCGGCCGGGGCCTGTTCGAGGATGACATGGGCGTTGGTGCCGCTCACGCCGAACGCGGACACCCCGGCACGGCGCGGACGGCCACGCTCCGGCCACTCCCGCGCCTCGGTCAGCAACTCGACCGCGCCCGACGACCAGTTGACGGCCGGGGACGCCTGCTCGACATGGAGTGTCTTCGGCAGCGTGCCGTGGCGCAGCGCCATCACCGTCTTGATGACCCCGCCGACCCCGGCCGCCGCCTGAGTGTGGCCGATGTTGGACTTGAGCGAGCCGAGCCACAGCGGATGGCCGGAGGTGCGGCCCTTGCCGTACGTGGCGAGCAGCGCGCCCGCCTCGATCGGGTCGCCGAGCGCGGTGCCCGTGCCATGGGCCTCGACGGCGTCGATGTCGTCCACCGTGAGCCCGGCGGCCGTCAGCGCCGCCTCGATGACCCGGCGCTGGGCCGGGCCGTTGGGCGCGGCGAGGCCGTTGCTGGCACCGTCCTGGTTCATGGCGCTGGAGCGCAGCACGGCGAGGACCGGGTGGCCGTTGCGGCGGGCGTCGGACAGCCGCTCCAGCAGGACCATGCCCGCACCCTCGCCCCAGCCGGTGCCGTCGGCGCCCGCGGCGAAGGACTTGCAACGGCCGTTGGCGGCCAGTCCGCGCTGATGGCTGAACTCGACGAAGACACCCGGGGTGGCCATGACCGCCACCCCTCCGGCCAGCGCCAGCGAGCATTCGCCGCGGCGCAGTGCCTGGGCCGCCAGATGCATGGTCACCAGCGACGACGAGCACGCGGTGTCCAGGGTGATGGCCGGTCCCTCGAGGCCGAGGGTGTAGGAGATCCGGCCGGAGGCCACGCTGGAGACGTTGCCGATCAGCAGATGGCCCTCGACGCTCCGCGGGGCGTACTGCGGGTCCCCGCCGTACTGGAACGAGGCGAGCCCCACATAGACCCCGGCCCTGGTGCCCTTCAGCGAGAGCGGGTCGATGCCCGCGCGCTCGATCGCCTCCCAGGACACCTCCAGCAGCAGCCGCTGCTGTGGGTCCATGGCCAGCGCCTCGCGCGGGGAGATCCCGAAGAAGGCCGGGTCGAACTGGTCGGCGTCGTGGACGAAGCCGCCTTCGCGGGTGTTGCAGGTGCCGGACCGGCCCGGGTCGGGGTCGTAGAGCCCATCGGTGTCCCAGCCCCGGTTGGCGGGGAACTCCGAGATCGCGTCGCGGCCCTCGGCCACCAGCCGCCACAGGTCCTCCGGCGAGCGGACACCGCCGGGGAAGCGGCAGCCCATCGAGACGATGGCGATCGGCTCCCGCTCGTCGGCCTCGATCCGCTCCAGCCGGTCACGGGCCTGCTTGAGGTCGGAGGAGACCCGCTTGAGGTAGGTGAGGAGTTTCTCTTCGTTCTCGTTCGCCATCAGGAAGCCCCGAATTCGTTGTCGATGAAGTCGAAGACCTCGTCGGCGGTAGCGGAGAGGAGGCCGGTGTCGGGGGACGGCCCGCCGGTGTGTTCCCCGGGCGTGCCGCCCAACTTCGCCATGAGGTCGTTCAGACGCCCCGCCAGCCGCTCCCGCACCCCGTCCTCGGCCATCAGCTCCGGCAGCGCGGACTCCCACCGGTCCAGGTCGTCGAAGAGGGTGCGCGCGTCCGCCGGGCGGGCCGACGGCAGCTCGCCGCGCAGGTACTCGGCCAGTGGCGCGGGCGCCGGATAGTCGAAGACGAGGGTGGCGGGCAGGTCGAGTCCGGTGACCGCGGCCAGCCGGTTGCGCAGTTCGACCGCGGTGAGCGAGTCGAATCCCAGCTCCTTGAACGGGCGGCCGCCGGCGACCGCGTCGGACGAGGAGTGGCCGAGCACGGCCGCCGCCTGGGCGTGTACCAGGTCCCGCAGGGCCCGGTCCAGGCCCTCGCCCGTCAGGCCCGCGAGGCTCGCCAGGAAGGTGTCCGCCACGTCGTCAGGCCCGGTGGTGTCGGGGGCCGCGGTGGTGGCGAGGGCGTCGCGCACCTCCGGCAGCTCGCCGATCAGCGGCCGGGGGCGTGCGGCGGTGAAGCCGGGGACGAAGCGGTCCCAGCGCACATCGGCGAGGACGAGGGAGGTTTCGCCGGTGTGCAGCGCCTCGCTCAGCGCGGCCACGGCCAACTCCGGTGCCATCGCGGGCAGTCCACGGCGGCTGAGGTGCTCCGCCACCTCACCGTGCTCGATCATGCCGTGGTCGGCCCAGGGCCCCCAGGCCACGGAGGTGGCGGGGAGGCCGCGTGCCTCGCGGTGCTCGGCGAGGGCGTCCAGATGGGCGTTGGCGGCCGCGTAGGCGCTCTGGCCGCCGCTCCCCCAGGTGGCGGCGATGGACGAGAAGAGCACGAACGCCTCGAGGTGGTCCTGGTCCAGCAACGCGTCCAGATGGGCGGCGCCCAGCACCTTGCCGTCGGCCATCTCCGCGAAGTCGGCCACCGTACTGTCGGCGAGCTGGGAGAACTCCACGACGCCCGCCGCGTGGAAGACGGCGTGCACCGGGTCGCCCCCGGTGGTGATCCGGCGCAGCAGCGCCGCCACCTCGTCGCGGTCGCGGACGTCGCACGCCGCCACCGTCACCCGGACTCCGCCCTCGCCCAGCGCGATCAGCTCGTCGCGCAGTCCGGCGGCGCCGGGCGCCGCCATGCCACGGCGGCTGGTGAGCACGAGGTGTTCGGCGCCGGAGCGGGCCAGCCAGCGGGCGACCTGGGCGCCGAGCCCGCCGGTGCCGCCGGTGATCAGCACGGTGCCGTGCGGCTTCCAGCTCTCCCGGCCCGGTGTGCGCAGCGGCGCCCGGACCAGCCGCCGGACGAACACCCCGGCGTCGCGGAGGGCGAGTTGGTCCTCCGGGCCGCTGTCGCCGGCGATGCCGGAGAGCGCGGCGCACAGCCGGTCCGCCGTCCGCTCGTCGAGGCCCCCGGGGAGGTCGATCAGACCGCCCCACCGCTGCGGGTGCTCCAGGGCCACGACCCGGCCGAGGCCCCAGGTGGCGGCCTGTGCGGGGCTGTCGAGCGGATCGGATCCGCTCACCGATACGGCGCCGGTGGTGGCGAGCCACAGCGGGGCGGCGATCCCCGCGTCGCCCAGCGACTGGATCAGCCCGACGTTGCGGGCCAGACCGGTGCTGAGCGCGGGGTGTTCGGGGTGCGGGCCGTCGTCGAGGGCGAGCAGCGAGAGCACACCGGCCGGTGTGCCGCCGGTGTCCGCCTCGTGGCGCAGCCGCGCGGCGAGCGCGTCACGGCCGGTCGTGGCCGTGGTGAGGGGCACGACGCGCGCCCCGCGCCGGTCGAGGGCGGCCGCCACGGCGGCGGCCAGCGCACCGTCCGCCCCGCCCTCCGGCACGGCCACCCACCAGGTGCCGGACAGCGGCGCCGTACGCTCCTCGACGGCCACCGGGGACCAGGTGACCCGGTAGCGCCAGGAGTCCACGGTGGCGCGGTCGCTCTGGCCCCGGCGCCAGGAGGAGAGCGCGGGCAGCAGGTCGCCGAGCCGCGCCTGCTGGTCGATCTCCAGGGTGGTGGTCAGCGCCTCCAGGTCCTCGCGCTCGACCGCCTCCCAGAAACGGGCCTCCACGGAGGACGCGTCCGTGGTGGCGGCGGCGGTCGGCGTTCCCGGTGTGGCGGGGTCGAACCAGTAGCGCTGCCGCTGGAAGGCGTACGTGGGCAGCTCCACCCGATGCGCACCGCGCCCGGCGAACACCGCCTCCCAGTCGATGTCTCCGCCGTGCGCGTGCACCTGGGCGACACCGGAGAGCAGCGCCTCGGTCTCGTCGCGGTCCTTGCGCAGCAGGGGTACGAACGCGGCCGGACCGGAGACGCACTCACGGCCCATGGCGGAGAGCACACCGGCCGGACCGAGCTCCACAAAGCGGGAGACGCCCTGGGCCTCGAGGAACCGTATGCCGTCCCCGAAGCGCACCGCCTGACGCACATGGCGCACCCAGTACTCCGGCGAGCACACCTCCTCGCCCGCCAACTCCCCCGTGACGTTGGAGACGATCGCCATGCGCGGTGCGGAGTAGCCGATCCGGCCCGCCACCTCGGCGAACTCGGCCAGCATCCCCTCCATCAGCGGAGAGTGGAACGCATGCGAGACGGTCAGCCGCTTGCTCTTGACCCCCACCGCGTCCGCCACCGCGAGCACCGCCGCCTCCTCACCGGAGATAACGGTCGCCGCCGGGCCGTTGACCGCCGCGACGCTCACCCGGTCCTCGTAACCGGCCAGACGCGGCAGCACCTCGGCCTCCGGCGCCTTCAGCGACACCATCGCACCGCCCTCGGGCAGCGCCTGCATCAACCGGCCGCGCGCCGCTACGAGTGCGGCGGCGTCCTCCAGCGAGAACACCCCCGCCACATGGGCGGCCGCGAGCTCCCCCACCGAATGCCCCACCAGGAAATCCGGCGCCAGACCCCACGACTCCACCAGCCGGAACAGCGCCACCTCCAGAGCGAACAGCCCGGTCTGGGTGAACACCGTCCGATCCAGCGCCTCGGCGTCCTCACCGAAGACCACCGCCCGCACCGAACCGTCCAGATGACGGTCCAGCTCCGCGCACACCGCGTCGAACGCCGCCGCGAACACCGGGAACGCTGCATACAACTCCCGACCCATACCGAGCCGTTGCGCGCCCTGACCAGTGAAGAGGAACGCCGTCCTGCCCTCGTCGTCGGCCACCGTGCCCGGGGTGACGCCCGTGGCGAGTTGCTCCAGCCCGCTCAACAGCTCCTTCCGGTCCCGGCCGACGACCGCCGCGCGGTGGCCGAAGGCGGACCGGGTCAGCGCCAGCGAGTAGCCCACGTCCACCGGATCCAGCTCCGGCCGCGCCGCCACATACGACCGCAGCCGCTCCGCCTGGGCCCGCAGCGCGCCCTCGGTACGGCCGGACACCGTCCACGGGACCACATCGGTGCGCACCGGCGGCTCCGACTCCGGCTCGGGTTCGGTGGCCGGGGCGGTGGGCGGCTCCTCCAGGATGAGGTGGGCGTTGGTGCCGCTGATGCCGAAGGCGGACACCCCGGCGCGCCGCACCCGCTCGCCCGCGGGCCACTCCCTGGCCTCGGTCAGCAGCTCGACGGCTCCGGCCGTCCAGTCCACGTGCGGGGTGGGCTCCTTGACGTGGAGGGTCCTGGGCAGCAGGCCGTGGCGCATCGCCATGACCATCTTGATGACGCCCGCGCCGCCGGCCGCGCCCTGGGTGTGGCCGATGTTGGACTTCAACGCGCCCAGCCTCAGCGGCCGTTCCGCCTCCCGGCCCTGGCCGTAGGTGGCGAGGATGGCCTGGGCCTCGATCGGATCGCCGAGGGTGGTGCCGGTGCCGTGCGCCTCGACGGCGTCCACCTCGGCGGCCGACAGTCCCGCGTTCGCCAGCGCCTGCCGGATCACCCGCTGCTGGGACGGGCCGTTGGGGGCGGTGAGGCCGTTGCTGGCGCCGTCCTGGTTGACGGCGGAGCCTCGCACCAGCGCCAGCACCTCGTGGCCGCCTGCCCGCGCGTCGGACAGCCGCTCCAGGAGCACCATGCTGACGCCCTCGCCCCAGCTGGTGCCGTCGGTGTCGGAGGAGAACGCCTTCGACCTGCCGTCGGGGGCGAGTCCGCGCTGCCTGCTGAACTCGATGAACAGGCTCGGCGTCGACATCATCGTCGTGCCGCCCGCCAGCGCCATCGAGCATTCGCCCTGGCGCAGCGCCTGCGCCGCCTGGTGGATGGCGACCAGGGAGGAGGAGCACGCGGTGTCGATGGTGAGCGCCGGGCCTTCCCAGCCGAGGGAGTAGGCGATGCGGCCGGAGACCACACTGGCGGCCTTGCCGGTCAGCAGATACCCCTCCATGTCCTCGGGGATCTCGCCCAGCCGCGAGGCGTAGTCCTGGCCGGTGGAGCCGATGAACACGCCCGCGGTGCTGCCCTTCGTGGAGTGCGGGTCGATCCCGGCGCGCTCCAGCGCCTCCCAGGAGGTCTCCAGCAGCAGCCGCTGCTGCGGGTCCATGGCCAGCGCCTCGCGCGGGGAGATCCCGAAGAACTCCGGGTCGAAGTCGTAGGCGTCGTAGAGGAAGCCGCCCTCCTTGGCGTAACTCCTGCCCGGCGTATCGGGGTTGGGGTCGTACAGCTCCTCGACGTTCCAGCCGCGGTCGGTCGGGAAGGGCGAGATCACATCGCGGCCGTCCGCCACCAGCTCCCACAGGTCCTCGGGGCCGCGGACCCCGCCGGGCAGTCGGCAGCTCATGGCCACGATGGCGATCGGATCGTCGTCGGCGGGTCGGACGGCGGCCACCACGGCCGCCACTTCCGCCTGCTCGCCCAGTGCCTCGCGCCGCAAGTGGTCCACCAGGACGGCGGGGGTCGGGTAGTCGAAGAGGAGGGTGGTCGGCAGCCGCAGCCCGGTGGCGGCGCCCAGCCGGTTGCGCAACTCGACGGCGGTCAGGGAGTCGAAGCCGACCTCGCGGAAGGCGCGGGTGGCCTCGATGTCGTCCGGGGCGGCGAGCCCCAGCACCCCCGCCGCGTGTTCCCGCACCAGGTCCAGCAGGAACGGGTCCCGGTCGGCCGTCGGCAGGGCGGCCAGCCGCCGCCCGAACGAGCTCTCGTCGCTCTCCGCGGCCCCGCCTCCGCCACCGGCCCGTACGACGCGGCGGACCGGCGTCCGGACCAGGCCGCGCAGATAGGCCGGTACGGCCTCCTGGCCGGGGGTGGCGGCGGCGCTCGCGGCGCGCTTGCGCAGATCGGCCAGGTCGAGCCGGACGGGCACGAGCGTGGCATCGCCCGCCTCCCGTGCCGCGTCGAAGAGTTCCATGCCCTCCGCGCTGGGCAGCGGGCGGATGCCGGAGCGCGCCATGCGCCGGACATCGGCGTCGTCCAGATGTCCGCTCATGCCGCTGCGCTGCTCCCACAGGCCCCAGGCGAGGGACTGGGCGGCCAGGCCGCGGGCCCCGCGGTGCTGGGCGAGGGAGTCCAGGAAGGCGTTGGCGGCGGCGTAGTTGGCCTGTCCGGCGTTGCCGATGGTGGCGACGACGGAGGAGTACAGGATGAACGCGGCCAGGTCGTGGTCCGCGGTCAGCTCGTGCAGATTCCACGCGGCGTCCACCTTGGGCCGCAATACGCGGTCGAGCCGCTCGGGGGTCAGCGCGTCCACGACGCCGTCGTCGAGCACACCCGCCGCGTGGACCACGGCCGTCAGTGGATGCGCGGCGGGTATCGCGCCGAGCAGCCCGGCGAGCGCCTCCCGGTCGGCGGCGTCGCAGGCGGCGACGGTGACGGTGGCGCCCAACCCGGCCAGTTCGGAGCGGAGTTCGCCCATACCGTCGGCCGCGGGCCCGCGCCGGCTGACCAGCAGCAGATGCCGTACGCCATGCTCGCCCACCAGATGGCGGGCGACGAGCCCACCGAGGGTGCCGGTGGCTCCGGTGATGAGAACGGTGCCCTCGGGGTCCAGCGGCCGGTGGCCCCCGACGGGCCCGGCGGCCCGGGGGACGGTGGTCTCAGCGACCTCGGTGGCGGCAACCCCGGTGGCGGCCTCGGTGGCGGCGGTCGCAGTGCCGGTGACACCGGCCCCCTTGGTGACGGCAGCCCTGGCGGCCCGGGGGGCGGCGGCCTCAGCAGCCCCAGTAGCCCAGGAGCCGGTGGCCCCGGCAGCTCCGGTGGCGGCGGCCCCGGCAACCCCGGTGGCGGCCTCGGTGGCGGCCTCGGTAGCCGAGGCAATCCTGGTGGCGGCCCCAGCGACCCCAGCGACTCCAGCAGCTCCGGTGGCTCCGGTGACTCCGGTGACTCCGGTGACTCCGGTGGCTCCGGTGGCGGTGGCCTCGGTGGCCCCCGTCCCCCGCGCCACCCGCCCCAGCCGGGGCACCCGCACCAGTCCCTCGCGTACCGCGCACTGGGGCTCACCGGACGCCATCGCGGCCGGGAGAGCGGCCGCCGACTCCGGATCGGGGTCGAGGTCGACGAGGACGAAGCGGCCGGGGTGTTCCGACTGGGCCGAGCGCACCAGGCCCCATACGGCGCCGTGGGCCACGTCCGGGACCTCTTCGCCGGGGGCGGCCGCGACCGCGCCGCGGGTGAGGAACACCAACCGGGAGGCGGCGAGGCGGTCATCGGAGATCCAGCGCTGGATCAGCGTCAGCGCTCGGTGGGTGGCCGCGTGGGCCGCCTCCGCCACATCGGCGTCGCCCTCCGCGACACACGGCACCAGCACCGCGTCCGGCGCGTCCGGCGCGTCCGCCGTCTCGTCGTAGGACACCGCGCCCACGGCCGCGGAGAGCCCCAGCGGGTCGTCGCCGAGCACCGCCCAGCTCGCCGGAGTCCCGGTCACGGTGGTGTCCGCGGCGGACACCGCGGGCCACTCCAGCCGGAACAGCGACGGGTGGAGGGCGGAGCGGCCGCCGATCGGTTCGGGCGTGTCCACCGCGCGCAGCACGAGCCGGTCCACCGAGGCCACCGGGGCGCCGCTCGGGTCCGCCGCGACGACCGCGTACGCATCGGGGCCCGTCGGCGTCAGCCGCACCCGCAGCGCCGTGGCGCCCGTGGCGTGCAGGGTGACACCGCTCCATACGGCGGCCAGCCGCGACCCGTCGCCGTCGCCCGGTGCTTCCACCGCGTCGAGCGCCGACTCCAGCAGCACCGGATGCAGTCCGTAGCGCCCGGCGTCGGCCTCCTCGGCCTCGGTCAGCCCGACCTCGACGTAGAGGTCCGCTCCGAGCCGCCAGGCCGCGACGGCGCCTCCCGCCACCTCCACCGCGGCGGCGTCGGCCGGTGGCCACGCGGCGAGGCCGATGTCGGCGGCCGGAGCGCCGGTGCCCAGAACCGCCGTCGCGTACCGCGTCCACGGCTCGTCCGCGTCGGCGCCCTCGGCGCGCGCGTGGACGCTGAGGTCCCGCGATCCCGCGCCGTCCGGGGCGCCGACGCGCACCTGGATCACCGCGGCGCCCTTCTCGGGCAGCACCAGCGGCGCGTCCAGGGACAGTTCCCCGATCCGGCCGCAGCCGACCTGGTCGCCCGCGCGGATCGCCAGTTCGGCGAGGGCGCTGCCGGGCAGCACGGCCGCGTCGGGACCGGTGCGCTCGGTGAGCCAGGGGTGGTCCTGGGCGGAGATCCGGCCGGTGAACAGGTGGTCGTCCGCGCCCGCCAGCGGGACCGCCGCGCCGAGCAGCGGATGCCCGGCCGCGTCGAGTCCGGCCGCCGCCACATCGCTCGCCGCGGCCGGCTTGTCAAGCCAGTACCGCTGCCGCTGGAACGGGTACGTCGGCAGCTCCAGGGCACGCTCACCGCGCCCCGGCGCGCCCCCGAACGCCGTGTCCCACGACGGCTCGACACCCTGGACGTACGCCTCGGCGAACGAGCCCACGAAGCGCTCCGGGTCGCCCTCGTCCCGGCGCAGCGTGCCGACGACGGTGGCGTTTCCGCCCGTGTCCTCGATGGTCTGCTGGAGCGACATGGCGAGCATGGGGTGCGGGGAGCATTCGATGAACGCCGTGTGGCCGTCGGCCAGCAGCGCCCGGGTGGCCCGCTCGAAGTCCACCGGCTCGCGCATGTTCCGGTACCAGTAGTCGGTGTCCAGTTCGGTGGTGTCCAGCGGTCCACCGGTCACCGTGGAGTAGTACGCGATCCGCGAGGCGCGCGGCCGTACCCCCGCCACCTCGCGCAGCAGCCGCTCGCGCAACCCGTCGACCTGCGGGGAGTGTCCGGCGGTGTCCACGCCCGGCACCCGGCGGGACTTCACCCCGTCGGCGGCGAGCTCGGCCATGAAGGCGTCCAGGGCCTCCGGGTCGCCGGAGACGGTCACGGTGGCGGGGCTGTTGACGGCGGCGATGCCGAGCCGTTCGCTCCACGGCCGCAGCCGCTCCGCGACCGTCCCGGCCGACGCGAGCACCGAGAGCATGCCGCCCTTGCCGCTCAGCTCGGCCCATGCCTGGCTGCGCCGGGCCACCACCTTGGCGGCGTCCTGGAGCGACAGCCCTCCGGCCACGTACGCGGCGGCGATCTCGCCCTGCGAGTGGCCGACCACCGCGGCCGGTTCGACGCCGTGACCGCGCCACAGCGCCGCCAGCGACACCATCACCGCGAACAGCGCGGGCTGCACCACGTCGATACGGGACAGCGACGGCGCGCCCGGCTCACCGCGCAGCACATCGCGCAACGACCAGTCCAGGAACGGCTCCAGGGCGTCGGCGCACTCCTCCAGCCGCTCCGCGAAGACCGGCGAGGCGTCCCACAGCGGAAGCGCCATCCCGATCCACTGCGAGCCCTGCCCGGGGAAGACGAACACGGTCTTCCGCCGGCCGCCCGCCGTGCCCTGGACCACATGGGGCGCCGGGGTGCCCTGCGCGAGCGCGCCGAGGCCGTCCAGGAGCCGCTCCCGGTCCCGGCCGAGGACCACCGCCCGGTGGCCGAAGGCCGTGCGGGTGGTGGCGAGGGCGTGGCCGAGGGCGGCGAGGTCGGTGCCGGGGTGGTCGGCCAGATGGTCCCGCAGCTGCTCGGCCCGGGTGCGCAGGGCCTGTTCGGTGCGCCCGGACAGCACCCAGGGCAGCACGGGCAGCCCCGGGGCCGCCGGGCGCGGCTCGTCGTGGCCGGCGGCCGGTTCGGCCGGGGCCTGCTCCAGGATGGCGTGTGCGTTGGTGCCGCTGATGCCGAAGGACGACACGCCGGCGCGGCGCGGCCGCCCGGTCTCCGGCTCCGGCCACGGCCGGGCCTCGGTCAGCAGCTCCACGGCCCCGGACGACCAGTCCACATGCGGCGACGGCTCGTGTACGTGCAGCGTCTGGGGCAGCACGCCGTGGCGCAGCGCCAGCACCATCTTGATGACCCCGGCCACGCCCGCCGCCGCCTGGGGGTGGCCGACGTTGGACTTCAGCGAGCCGAGCCACAGCGGCCGGTCCGCGGCGCGGTCCTGGCCGTACGTGGCCAGCAGCGCGCCCGCCTCGATCGGGTCGCCGAGCGAGGTGCCGGTGCCGTGTGCCTCGACCGCGTCCACATCGGCGGCGCCCAGCCCGGCGTCGGCCAGCGCCTGCCGGATGACCCGCTGCTGGGCCGGGCCGCTCGGGGCGGTGAGGCCGTTGCTCGCGCCGTCCTGGTTGGTGGCGGAGCCACGGACCAGCGCCAGCACCTGGTGGCCGTTGCGCCGCGCGTCCGACAGCCGCTCCAGCAGCACCATGCCCACGCCCTCGCCCCAGCCGGTGCCGTTGGCGTCGGACGAGAACGCCTTGCAGCGGCCGTCGGGCGACAGCGCCTTCTGACGGCTCAGCTCCACGAAGATCCCGGGGCTGGACATCACGGTGGCGCCGCCGGCCAGCGCCAGCGAGCACTCGCCCTGGCGCAGCGACCGCACGGCCATGTGCAGGGCCACCAGCGAGGACGAGCAGGCCGTGTCGACGGTGACCGCCGGACCCTCGAGACCCCAGGTGTAGGCGATCCGGCCGGAGGCGACGCTGGTGGTGCCACCGGTCAGCAGATAGCCCTCGAACCCCTCCGACGCCTCGTCCATCCGCGGCCCGTAGTCCTGCGGCATGGCGCCGACGAAGACGCCCGCGTCGCTGCCCTTGAGCGTGGTGGGGTCGATCCCGGCGCGCTCGAAAGCCTCCCACGCGGTCTCCATCAGCAGCCGCTGCTGGGGGTCCATCGCCTGGGCCTCGCGGGGGCTGATGCCGAAGAAGGCCGGGTCGAACTGGTCGGCCTCGTAGAGGAATCCGCCCTCGCGCACATAGCTGGTGCCGTGGCGGGCCGGGTCCGGGTCGTAGAGCCCGTCCAGGTCCCAGCCCCGGTTGGCGGGGAAGCCGGCGATGGCGTCCCGGCCCTCGCTGACCAGCTCCCACAGTTGCTCGGGGGTGCGCACTCCGCCGGGGAGGCGGCAGCTCATCGCCACGATGGCGATCGGGTCGTCGTGGTCGGTGGTGACGGTCCGGGTGGCGGCCGGACGAGGGGCCGCCGCCGGGGAGCCCACCACCACCTCCCGTAGGTGGCGGGAGAGGGCCAGCGGGGTGGGGTGGTCGAAGAGGACGGTCCCGGCGAGCCGCGTTCCGGTGGCGGTGCCGAGGAGGTTGCACAGCTCGACGGACATCAGCGAGTCGAAGCCGAGGTCCTTGAAGATCTTCTCGGGGTCGACGGCGTCGGGTCCCGGGGAGCCCAGCACCCAGGCGGTGTGCGTACGGACCAGCTCAAGCGCCACGCGCTCGCGCTCGGCGGCGTCGGTCAGGGCCCCGAACTCCTCGCGCCAGGAGAGGGGTTCATCGGTGGCGGCGTCCTCGGTGCCGGGGAGGTCGGTGTCCAGCCAGTAGCGCTGCCGCTGGAAGGCGTACGTGGGCAGCTCCACCCGATGCGCACCGCGCCCGGCGAACACCGCCTCCCAGTCGACCTCGCCACCGTGCGCGTGTACCTGGGCGACCCCGGAGAGCAGCGCCTCGGTCTCGTCGCGGTCCTTGCGCAGCAGGGGTACGAACGCGGCCGGACCGGAGACGCATTCCCGGCCCATGGCGGAGAGCACACCGGCGGGGCCGAGCTCCACAAAGCGGGAGACGCCCTGGGCCTCGAGGAACCGTATGCCGTCCCCGAAGCGCACCGCCTGACGCACATGGCGCACCCAGTACTCCGGCGAGCACACCTCCTCGCCCGCCAACTCCCCCGTGAGGTTCGAGACGATCGCCATGCGCGGTGCGGAGTAGCCGATCCGGCCCGCCACCTCGGCGAACTCGGCCAGCATCCCCTCCATCAGCGGAGAGTGAAAGGCATGCGAGACGGTCAGCCGCTTGCTCTTGACCCCCACCGCGTCCGCCACCGCGAGCACCGCCGCCTCCTCACCGGAGATAACGGTCGCCGCCGGGCCGTTGACCGCCGCGACGCTCACCCGGTCCTCGTAACCGGCCAGACGCGGCAGCACCTCGGCCTCCGGCGCCTTCAGCGACACCATCGCACCGCCCTCGGGCAGCGCCTGCATCAACCGGCCGCGCGCCGCTACGAGTGCGGCGGCGTCCTCCAGCGAGAACACCCCCGCCACATGGGCGGCCGCGAGCTCCCCCACCGAATGCCCCACCAGGAAATCCGGCGCCAGACCCCACGACTCCACCAGCCGGAACAGCGCCACCTCCAGAGCGAACAGCCCGGTCTGGGTGAACACCGTCCGATCCAGCGCCTCGGCGTCCTCACCGAAGACCACCGCCCGCACCGAACCGTCCAGATGACGGTCCAGCTCCGCGCACACCGCGTCGAACGCCGCCGCGAACACCGGGAACGCGGCGCACAACTCCCGCCCCATGCCGAGCCGTTGGGCGCCCTGACCGGTGAACAGGAACGCCGTACCGCCGCTGCCCGCCACCGCGCCCGGGACCACGCCCGCGGCGAGCTGGTCAAGGCCGTTCAGCAGCTCCTCACGGTCCCGGCCGACGACCGCCGCGCGGTGGCCGAAGGCGGACCGGGTCAGCGCCAGCGAGTAGCCCACGTCCACCGGATCCAGCTCCGGCCGCGCCGCCACATACGACCGCAGCCGCCGCGCCTGGGCCCGCAGCGCCGCCTCACCGCGGGCCGAGAGCACCCACGGCACCGTGTCGAGGGCCGTCGGGCGTTCCGTGGCCGGGGCCTCGGCGGGTGCCTCCTCCAGCACCATGTGCACATTGGTGCCACCCATGCCGAACGAGCTGACGCCCGCGAGCCGTGGGGCGTCCGTCTCCGGGCCCCAGTCGTCGAGGGCGGTCTGGACCGTCAGGCCCAGGGTGTCCAGGGGGATCGCGGGGTTCGGCGTCTCGTGGTTGAGGCTCGGGAACAGCTCGCGGTGGGCGAGCGAGAGCACCGTCTTGATGAGACCGGTGATCCCGGCCGCGCCTTCGAGGTGGCCCACGTTCGTCTTGACGGAGCCGACCCGCAGCGGCGCGCCGTCCGCCCGGCCCGCGCCGAGGACCGCGCCCAGCGCCGCGGCCTCGACCGGGTCGCCGACCTTGGTGCCGGTGCCGTGCAGTTCGACGTACTGGACCCGGGCGGGGTCGACCCCGGCGCGCTCGTAGGCGGCGCGCAGCATGGCCTCCTGACCGTGGGCCGCGGGGGTGGTGAGGCTGTCGCCGCCGCCGTCGTTGTTGGCGTCGGAGCCTCGGATCACACACAGCACCGGGTCGCCGTCGCGCAGCGCGTCCGGGAGCCGCTTGAGCACGACGAGGCCGCCGCCTTCGCCGCGCACATAGCCGTTGGCGCGGGCGTCGAAGGTGAAGGAGCGGCCGTCCGGGGAGAGGGCGCCGAAGCGGGAGGCGGCGATGAAGCCGTCGGGGGCGAGGTTGAGCTGGACGCCGCCCGCGACGGCGGTCTCGGTCTCGCCGCGCCGCAGGCTCTCGCAGGCCAGGTGCACGGCGGCCAGGGACGAGGACTGCCCGGTGTCCACGGCCACGCTCGGGCCGCGCAGTCCGAGGGCGTAGGAGACCCGGTTGGCGATGATGCCGCGGTTCAGCCCGGTGAGGGTGTGCTGGGTGATGGCGGCCGGTTCGCCGCGGTGGACCAGGGCCGCGTAGTCGTCGGCGATGGCGCCGATGAAGACGCCGGTGCGGCTCCCCTCGAGTCGCGCCGGGACGAGTCCGGCGTTTTCCAGGGCCTCCCAGCACAGTTCCAGCGCGAGCCGCTGCTGGGGGTCCATCGCCCGTGCCTCTCGGGGTGAAATCCCGAAGAACTCCGGATCGAACTCGGCTGCCCTTTCCACGAACCCGCCGAATCGAATACCGGCCTCCCGGAGCTCATCGGCGTACCGGTCCGCCGGGATCTCCGTGACGGCGCTCTCTCCATTGCGCAGCAACTGCCGGAACTCATCCGGGGTCGATGCGCCCGGCACGCGACATGCCATACCGACGACCGCGATGTGCCCGTCACGCACCAGGGAGTTCTCCGACATCACGACCTCAGACTCTTCTCTCAGTTGAGATTACGACGCGACTGGACTGACCATGATCCGGAAGTCGACGGTATGGGGCGGGAGTCGACTCAACCACCCCTAACCGCATCCACCCCTAACCCTTGGCGTAGGGGTGGTCACATCTTCTTGAGCGGTTCCCACCAACCGCGGTGTGTCATGTACCACTTGGCGGTTTCCGCGAGGCCGTGTCCGAACGACATCTCGGGGCGGTAGCCGAGTTCGGCGGAGATTTTCGCGATGTCCACCGAGTAACGGCGGTCATGGCCCTTGCGGTCGGGCACCCGCTCGATCAGGGACCGGTCGACGCCAAGCAGTTCGAGCAGCTGTTCCGTGAGTTCCAGATTGGTCAGTTCGGTGCCGCCGCCGATGTTGTAGACCTCTCCCGGGCGGCCGTTCTCGGCGACCAGGGCGATACCGCGGCAGTGGTCGTCCACGTGCAGCCAGTCCCGGACATTCCCGCCGTCGCCGTAGAGCGGCACGGGTTTGCCGTCCATGAGGTTGGTGACGAAGAGCGGTATGACCTTCTCGGGGTGCTGGTACGGGCCGTAGTTGTTGGAGCAACGGGTCACGCAGACGGGCAGTCCGTGGGTGCGGTGGAAGGCCCGGGCCAGCAGATCCGAGGACGCCTTGGATGCGGAATACGGCGAGTTCGGCTCCAGTGGTTCCTCCTCGCTCCAGGAGCCGCTTTCGATGGAACCGTAGACCTCGTCCGTGGAGACATGGACGAACTTTCCGACCTCCGCGTTCGCGGCCGCGTTGAGGAGGGTGTGGGTGCCCAGGACATTGGTGCGCACGAATTCCTCGGCGCCGGATATCGAGCGGTCGACATGCGATTCCGCGGCGAAGTGGACCACCAGATCGGTGTTCCGCAGCAGCTCGCCGACGAGCTCGCCGTCGCAGATGTCACCGCGGACGAAGCGCAGCCGGGGACTGTCCGCGACCTCGGCCAGGTTGGCCTCGTTGCCCGCGTAGGTGAGCTTGTCGACCACCACGACCTGGGCGTCCGCCCAGGCCGCGTACGCCCCTGCCAGGGTCTGCCGGACGAAGTGGGAGCCGATGAAGCCCGCACCGCCGGTCACAACTATGCGCACTGGAGACAACCCTTCAGCGGTTATTGGCCGCGATATCCATCAGATATTGTCCGTAGTCCGTCTTGCTAAGCTCCGCACCGAGCTCATAACAGGCGGCGGCGTCGATGAACCCCATGCGGAAGGCTATCTCCTCGAGACAGGCGATCCGCACGCCCTGGCGCTGCTCCAGCAGCTGCACATACTGGCCCGCCTGGAGCAGTGAGTCATGGGTTCCGGTGTCCAGCCAGGCGAATCCGCGGCCGAGCCCCACCAGTCTGGCCTTTCCGCGTTCCAGATAGACGCGGTTGACGTCGGTGATCTCCAGTTCGCCGCGTGCGGAGGGTTGTACGTTCTTGGCGATGTCCACGACGTCGTTGTCGTAGAGATACAGACCGGTGATCGCCAGATTGGATTTGGGGGCGGCCGGCTTCTCCTCGAGGGAGATCAGCCGGCCCTGCTCATCCATTTCCCCTACACCGTAGCGCTCGGGGTCCTTGACTCCGTAGCCGAAGAGCACACAGCCGTCGACATGGCTTGCCTCATGGTGCAGCATCTTCGAGAAGCCGGGCCCGTGGAAGATATTGTCGCCGAGTACCAGCGCCACCGGGTCATCGCCGATGAACTCGGCTCCGATGATGAATGCCTCGGCGATTCCATTGGCCTCGGGCTGCTCGGCGTACTCGATCGAAAGACCCAGCCGGCCGCCGTCGCCGAGAAGCGCGCGGAACAGCTCCACATGGAGCGGGGTCGAGATGATCTGGATTTCCCGGACGCCGCCGAGCATGAGCACCGAGAGCGGGTAATAGATCATCGGTTTGTTGTAGACGGGAAGGATCTGCTTCGACACCGCATGTGTCAAAGGATGCAGTCGGGTACCGCTTCCTCCGGCGAGGACTATGCCCTTCATGCGGCCAGAAGCTATCAACGCGGCCGACCCGCGCTCCAGGTCTGTGGCGGCGATAGGGGGGTAATCAGGGGTGGGCATGGAACAGGGGTGGCCGCGTGTGGCCACCCCTTCCGCGGGACATCACCCCGTCGTCGCTCAGGCGATTTCGTCCACCTGGGCGCGGAGCGCGGTCGGCAGCTGCTGCCGGCTCCTGATATTCAGCTTGCGGTACACCCGCGTCAAATGCTGTTCCACCGTGCTGATGGTGATGAACAGGCTGGCGGCTATTTCCCGGTTCGTATAACCGTCCACCGCCAGGGCGGCCACCCGGGCCTCGGATTCGCTGAGCTTGCCGCCCAGGGGCGGCGGCACCGCCGGTTTCGGGCCGAGCGGTCCGGACACCGGCCGCACCACCGGCCGTGGATCGCGGGCCTCCAGACCGGAGTCGAGACGGATCCGGGCGCACAGTTCCTCGGCGCCGCACTCCTTGGCCATCCGCCAGGCCCGGCCCATGATGGCGTCGGCCCGCCCCAGCTCGCCGGATCCGCGCAGCGTACGTCCCAGATCGTTCAGCGCCCGGGCCAGTTCCAAGCGGTCGCCGGAGCACTGCAACTCCTCGACGGCCTGGCCGAGCAGCCGGGACCGGTTCTCGATGTCGCCCGCCGCGGCCAGTAACCGCAGGGAGACGCCACGGACCCGGGAGTCCCCCGCGCCGTTCCTGGCCAGCTGCTCGGAGACCAGGTTGGCGGCCTTCTCCCGGTCGCCGAGCTCCAGCCATGCCTCGGCGGCGTCCGAGCGCCAGGGCAGCAGCGCCGGCTGGTCGAGCTCCCACAGCTGGGCGAGCCGGCCGGCCATGAGAAATTCGCCGAGCGCCGCGTTGATGCGGTTGGTGGCCAGGTAGTAGCGGCCGCGGGCGCGGGTGTAGCCCAGTCCGTAGATGCTCTTGAACAGCGCCTCGGGGACCGGGCGGCTCAGATGCCGCGCCGCCGCGTCATGCTTGCCCATCTCCGTGTACGCCAGGATCTGGCTGGCCAGGGGGCCGCCGATGAAGACGCTTCCATCGCGGCCGGGCACGATCTCCAGGGCGGTGGTCGCATAGGCCGCCGACTCCACCAGATTGCCCTGCCGCAGGGCGATTTCGGCGCGGATCGAGGCGAAGATGGCCCGCCAGCCCGGCGCCCGGCGCCGCTCCGCCTCCTCCATCAGCGCGTCGCACCACGGCGCCGCCTTGTCCGGGCGGCCCGCGTACACCAGCGCGTTCACCGAGTTGACGATGGGCTCGAAGGTGGCGTCGGTGAGCGGCGAGACATCGAGCACCTTCTCCGCCGCGGCCACCGGCGACTCCTCGCTCCCCCCACGGCCGAAGAAGCCGCTGAACGCCGCCGTGATCGTCGACAGCGCGGAGGGTCTGCGGGATCTGAGCTGCGCACGGACGGCGCCGCCGTCCTCACTCTGGCGGGCCGTGGCCCCGGGGGCCCGGTCCTGCGCACCCGACTCCTGGGCCCAGCGGGCGGTCAGCCGGAACTGGGACATCGAGGTGGGGCCCGCGTTGCTCATCACGGCGTTGAGCCGGCCGATGGCGCCGCGCGCCTCCTCGATCCGGCCGTGGGCGAGCAACAGCTCGATCAGCCTGCCGATATGGGAGGCGGGCAGCCGGTCGGCGTAGAGCGCGGCCAGCGGCTCCTCCAGCATCCGCTCGGACGCCGACGGGTTGAGCCGCCACATGATCCCGGCGGTGCCGATCCTGATACCGGCCCGCAGCTCCTCGTCCGCGCAGGCCGCGTACGCCAGCTCCAGGCAGGCCACCGCCAGTTTGGCGTCGTCCTCGGCGAGCGCCTGCTGCGCGGCGTCCCGCAGCAGCGGCACCGCCCAGGGCTCGTCGGCGGCCTGGGCGGCGAGCAGATGGCGGGCCACGGCGAGGGTCGCCCCGCCGCCCTGGTGCAGCAGGACGGCGGCGCGCCGGTTCATGTCCAGCCGGACCTCGGGGTCCATGTCCTCCAGCACCGCCGCCTCGACATACGGGTGACGGAAGGCCAGGCCGTCGACGAGGCCCGCCGCGTCCAGCGCGGCGACTCCGCGGCGGGTTCCGGCGGGGCCGATGCGCAGCAGCCGGCCGAGGAGTTCGAGGGAGGCGGACGCCCCGAGCACCGCGATGCCCTCGGCCAGCCGGGAGACGGTGCGCCCACTGCGGTAGACGCAGGTGAGCACGGCCTGGACGAACATGTCGCCCACCACGGGTTCCACTGCGCGGCTGCGCCGTGGGGGCGCCCCCGCGGTGCGGTAATCGTCTATCACCGCGCGTAGCAACAACGGATTACCGCCGCTCACCTCATACCAGGTGTAAGCCACATCGGTGGAATCCGGAAGTCCCAGACGAGTGGTGAGCAGATGTGCCGTCTCATCCCAGGACAGCCTTTCCAGCCGTAGCCGCTGGAAATTGGGCTGGCGCAGCAGTTCGGTATTGAAGACGGCGTCTTGTCGTTCGCTGTCCGTCGCCTGTGCGAACACCATCAGGAGTTTGGCGGAGCGCGAACGGGTCGCGAGGTACAGCAGGTACTGAAGTGACGCCGCGTCGACGAGCTGGAGTTCGTCGACGCAGATCACCACCGATTCGCGGGAGGCGAGTTCATGGAGTGCGGCGCGGAACTCCCGGGCCCCCTGGACATGCGTGGGGTTCGCGCCGACGGGGTCGTCACCTGGGGTTTCCCGGGGCGGTGCGGCGTCGAGGGCGCCATGGTCGAGTGCCCGGCGCAGATGGTCGGCGGTCGCCATGGGCAGCCGCGGCGAGTCCAGAAGCTGGCGGAGTGTGCCGAGCGGGGCCCGGTCGGCCGAGCTTCCGTACGCCTTGAGGACGAGGGCTCCGGCCTTCGCCGCGTGGGCCGTGACGGCTTCGAGCGTATGGGTCTTGCCACAACCGACCGCGCCCTCGACGAGTACGATGCCCGCCTCCCCGGACAGACATCTGGAAAAAGCCCGCCGAAGTCTCTCGAATTGCGCGTCGAATTGTCTGGCTCTGGCCGATGAAAACACCATTGCTCGCACCCCCGAATGCGACGCGAAGCACTGCTCACGGCAGTCCGAACGCCTCCCAGCAAGCTATACGCCCACCGGTCACGCCACCATCGCCGCACGTAAAATCATCGTTAACGAATTACCAATTCTGAGCGGACTGCCCGACGATCGACAAAAGCGATGCGAGCGGGCCCCCTACCTGGGGCAACACATCGCAGCCGAAGTGCACCGACACCCTGACAACCTGCGCCACCCCCCGTTCACGTGGGCATTTGTTCGGAAGGGCCAGCATACACGAGACCCCCTAGCCGTACCCGGGTAAGCTCTCGACATCCTTGACTCCGACACTAAGTGGTCATGCACAGAGGGCCCCGGGGGCCCTTTCGAACATTTATTTGCCCGTTTTGATCGCCAATGCGGTTCTTATGTCTGTTGCCACTGGTAACCGCAAGCGATTCGCCGGGAATTCTCATGCCATAAAGCGGACAGCGGGTCGGCATACCTATTCCCGCGCCGATGAATTCCCGAGCCATACACCTCGGCGTTGGACTATTCCAATGGCATCTGCGCACCCTCAGCCGTGGAGGTGCAGCCCCCTCCCGCCCTTGCGGCCCAGATGACCCGCCCCGACCAGCCGCCGGAGATGGCGCGCCGGGGTCAGGGCCGGATCCCGGAAGGTGGCGTGCAGAGTGCGCTGGATGGCGAGCGAGACATCCAGCCCGATCACGTCCAGCAGCCGCAGCGGGCCCATCGGATAGCCCTGCCCGGCCGCCATCACCGTGTCGATGTCATCGGCGGTGGCCCAGCCCTCCTCGAGCATCGTCACCGCGCTGTTCAGATAGGGGAAGAGCAGGGCGTTGACGATGAAACCGGCCCGGTCCGGGCAGTCCACCGCGCGCTTGCCGAGCGCCGCGGCCACCGCGTGCGCCGTGCCGAGCGCCTCCTTGGAGGTCAGCACGGTGTGCACCACCTCGACCAGCCGCATCACCGGAGCGGGGTTGAAGAAGTGCATCCCGATGACGTCCTCGGGCCGCCGCGTCGCCATCGCGCACTCGATGACGGGCAGGCTGGAGGTGGACGTGGCGAGCACCGCGCCCGGTGCGCACACCCGGTCCAGATCGGCGAAGACGGCCCGCTTGACGTCGATGTCCTCCGCCACGGCCTCGACCACCAGATCGCAGGCGCCGAGGGCCTGGAGTTCACTGCCCGCGGTCAGCCTGCCCATGGCCTCGGTGAGCAGTTCGGGCGCCAGCTTGCCGCGCCGCACCCCGCGCTCCAGCGAGCGCTCCACCGCGGCCGTGGCCTCCTTCGCGCGCATCTCGCTCCGGGCCACCAGCACCGTCGGATAGCCGGAGCGCGCGCACACCTCCGCGATCCCGACGGCCATCGTGCCCGAGCCCACCACCCCGATCCGCCGCACCGCACGGGCCGGTACGGGCTCGCCCAGGCCGTCCGTCCCCCCGCCCCGCGCCGCGCCGCCCGCCCCGTACTCGTAGAAGCCGCGGCCCGCCTTCACCCCGAGCAGACCCGCGGTCACCATATGGGCCAGGGTGGGCGCGGGCGCGTACCGCGGATCGCCGGTGCGCTCGTA
Organism: Streptomyces javensis; assembly: GCF_039525925.1. NCBI lineage: Bacteria > Bacillati > Actinomycetota > Actinomycetes > Kitasatosporales > Streptomycetaceae > Streptomyces > Streptomyces javensis. Next base: position 21,813 of record NZ_BAAAIF010000050.1, read on the forward strand.
CAGCGCCTCCAGGGAGTCCCGCGCGGTGTCCAGACCGATGGCGTCCAGCTGGGCCAGCGGCCCCATCGGCAGTCCGCAGCCGAGGGTCATGGCGGTGTCGATGCTGTCGCGGGAGGCGTAGCGCCGCTCGTACATGGCCACCGCGTTGTTGAGGTACGCCATGGTGAGCGCGCCCCCGACGAAGCCCGGCCGGTCGGCCACCCGCACCGGGATCCGGCCCAGGTCGCGCATGAGTTCCCGGACGTCGGCCAGGACCGCGTCCGCGGTGAGCGGGGTGCCCACCACCTCCACCGCCGGCTGCTCGCGGTCCGGGCCCACCGGGAAGAGGTGCAGCCCCACCGTGCGGTCGGTCCGCCCGGAGCCGACGGCGATCTCGGTCACCGGGAGGCCGGTGGTCGTGGTGGCGAACACCGTCTCCGGCGGGCAGTCGGCGTGGGCGCGGGCGAGCAGCCCGAGCTTGGTCGCCAGCCGTTCGGGGACCGCCTCGACCACCAGATCGGCCCGGGCCGCGGCCGCCGGGTCGGTGGTGAACTCTACGGCGGGTCCCGGCGCGGCCACCTCCGCCCGGCCGCGCCGCAGGGCCGGTTCGTCCCGCTCCACGGCGATCACCCGCCGGCCGCCGCGGACCAGGGCGTCCACGAGGTGACGGCCGGTGGTGCCGAGCCCGAACACCGCGACGGTGGGGAAGCGCTGTGCCATGCCGATGAGTCCTTTCGCTGGCTGGGACCTTGGGTTGGGCACGGACCGCGGTGGCCTGCTGCCACCTGACCCGGGTTGGTCACGGACTGCGGTGGCCGTCCTGCCATGTGAGCAGCGCGGCGCCGAGCGACATCCCGCCGCCGAATCCGGCCAGCAGCAGCAACTCGCCGTCGCCGAACACGCCCTGCCGCCGGGCGTCGTCGAGCGCCAGCGGGATGGAGGCGGCGCTGGTGTTGCCGTGCTCGGCCACCGTCAGATGGGTGCGCGCCCGCGGCAGTCCGAGGTCCGGAAGCGCCTTGGCCAGCAGCACGCCATTGGCCTGATGGGGGATGAAGTGGTCCACGCTCGCGGGGTCCGTGCGGTGCGCGGCCAGCAGGCGTCCGATCGCGCGCGGCAACTCGGCCAGGACGTATTCGCTGACCGCGCGGCCCCGCATCCGGAAGAAGTGGCCCCCGTCGGCGAGGGTCTTCTCCGACGCCGGGGCGCGGCTGCCACCCGCCGCCACCTCGATCAGCTCATGGAGCGCGCCGTCGCTGGTGAGCAGCGATCCGCCGAGGCCGTAGCCGGGACGGACGGGGCCGAGCACCACCGCCCCGGCCCCGTCGCCGAAGAGCACGGCGGTGCGCCGGTCGGTGCGGTCGATGATGCGGGAGTAGACATCGGCGCCGATCACCAGGGCGTACGGGGCGGGGGCGGCGGACCCGGCGGACAGCAGCCCGGCCGCCGTCACCAGGGCGAAGACAAAGCCGCTGCACACCGCGTTGAGGTCGAAGGCGGCCGCGCCGGTCGCGCCGATCCGGTGCTGCACCAGACAGGCGGTGGCGGGCTGGGGGTGATCGGGGGTCGAGGTGGCCACCACGACCCAGCCGAGCTGATCGGCGCCGATCCCGGCGTCCGCGAGGGCGGCGCCGGCGGCCGCCGCGGCCAGGTCTGAGGTGGCCTCGTGGTCGGCGGCGTAACGGCGGCGGTGGATCCCGGTCTTCGCCGAGATCCAGTCCGGGGTCACCCCCGCGCGCTCGGCCACCAGCTCGTTGGACACGGTCTCGGCGGGCAGATACGAGCCGGTGCCGAGGATCCCGATGGGCCGCCCGCCGGATGTCCGGACCGGCTGCTCGGTCATCTGGATCTCCCGGCCCGCGCGGCCACCGCCGCGGTCGCCGGTGCCATCGCTGTCATCGCTGTTCGGGGGGTGCGGCGGTGCTCGAGAAGAAGCATTGGGTGGTTCCCTCCGGATCCATGCCGGGCTTTGACGCTACGGACCGGGCACGGCACCGATAACCCCTAACCCATCACCCCCCTAGGCCCCCTACCGGATGAACCCGATCCGCCGTATGACCCGGCGGATGACGGGCACCCGTCGGAGGTGGTACCGGATACATGCAGGCCGAAGGCGCACCGGCCCAGGGAGCGGTCCCCATGGAGTGGTTCACCTCATCCGACTACTGGCTGAGCCGGCTGGTCTTCCAACGGGGTCTGGCCGCCATCTATCTGATCGCCTTTCTGGTGGCGGCCCGGCAGGGCCGGGCGCTGCTCGGCGAGCGGGGGCTGACGCCGGTGCCGCGCTTCCTGGACCGGGTGCCGTTCCGCCGCTCGCCCAGCCTCTTCCAGCTGCACTACTCCGACCGGTTCTTCGCCTGCTGCGCCTGGCTGGGGGCCGCGCTGTCGGCCGCGCTGCTGGTGGGGGCGGCGGACCGGGCGCCGCTCGCGGTCGCGATGGTGGCGTGGCTGGTGCTGTGGCTGCTCTATCTGTCGATCGTCAACGTGGGACAGGTGTGGTACGGCTTCGGCTGGGAGTCCCTGCTGCTGGAGTCGGGGTTCCTCGCCGTGTTCCTGGGCAATGAGCACACCGCGCCGCCCGTGCTCATCCTGTGGCTGACGCGTTGGCTGCTGTTCCGGGTGGAGTTCGGCGCCGGGCTGATCAAGATCCGTGGGGACCGCTGCTGGCGGGACCTGACCTGTCTGTACTACCACCACGAGACCCAGCCGATGCCGGGGCCGCTGAGCTGGTACTTCCACCATCTGCCGAAGCCGCTGCACCGGGTGGAGGTGGCGGCCAACCATGTGGCGCAGCTGATCGTGCCCGTGCTGCTGTTCACCCCGCAGCCGGTCGCGAGCGTGGCCGCGGGGATCGTCGTGGTCACCCAGCTGTGGCTGGTGGCCTCGGGGAACTTCGCCTGGCTCAACTGGCTGACCATCCTGCTGGCGCTCCCGGCGGTCGACGGGCGGCGGGCCGCCGAGGTGCTGGGGCTGCCGGGGCCACCGGACCTCGCCGCTCCCCCGGTCTGGTACGAGGCGGTGGTGCTGGCCGCCACCGTCCTGGTATTGGTGCTCAGCTACTGGCCGGCCCGCAATCTGCTGTCGGGCCGTCAGCTGATGAACTTCTCGTTCAATCCGCTGCACCTGGTCAACACCTACGGGGCGTTCGGCAGCGTCAACCGCAGCCGGCAGGAGGTGGTCATCCAGGGCACCGACGAGACGGTCCTCACCCCGGACACGGTCTGGCGGGACTATGAGTTCCGGGGCAAGCCGGGCGATGTGCGCCGGTTGCCGCGCCAGTACGCCCCGTACCATCTGCGGCTGGACTGGATGATGTGGTTCGCGGGGCTCTCACCGGGCTACGCCGGGTCCTGGTTCACCCCGCTGATCGGCAAGCTGCTGGTCAACGACCGGACGACGGTGAAGCTACTGCGGACCAATCCGTTCCCGGGGACGCCGCCCACCCATCTGCGGGCGCGGCTGTATCTCTACCGCTTCACCACCCGGGCGGAGCGGCGGGCCACCGGGGCCTGGTGGCACCGCACCCTGCTGAGCGAGTTCCTGCCGCCGGTCAGGCTGGAGGATCACGGCTCGTCACGGGCGTGACGCCGGGCGGGCCCGGGGCCCGGCGGGCGTCACGGTCGTGACACCGGGAGGCCCGGGGCCCGGCGGCTGTGTGGTCGGGCCCCGGGCCCCGCGGCTGTGGGGCGCGGTCCGGGCTCAGGCGGTGGCGCCCTTCGCGTTCGGGGTCTCGGCGCCGGGCGGGGGGTTGCGCAGCACGGCGTAGCCGACGCCGACGCCCAGCGCGATCGGCCATTCCAGGACTCCGGCGAGGCCCATCGCGCCGAGGCCGAGGTAGAGCGGCAGCCCACCCTTGGCGGGCAGCACCCGCCGTGCGGTCCTGATGGGCATCGTGGCGACGTTCGCCGTGGCCATGGCGGCACGGGGGACGGTGAAGGTCACCGTGCGGTCGCCGTTCTTCCTCGCGGACGTGCCCGTCTTCCGGGTGTCGGCCGTCTTGGATGTGGTCGCTGCGTTCACGCCTTCCTCCTACCGGACGCCCTTTTGATTACTTTATGACGGAATTAGGTAAGTATAGGCCGATCTTAGGTTCCGGCATATCAGGACCGAGGGGAGAGCAGCCTGTGCTGCCCATCACGACGCTCACGGGCCTCGTCTCCGACCCGTCCCGCACGATGAACGGTCCGCGACTGCGGCTCGCGGACATCACCGACGTCCTGCGGAACGCCGGCGACCGGCGCGGCGGCCGGAGGGTGTGGGCCCGGGCGGGCCGGGCTCATGTGGAGGTACGCGGGCTGACCGGCCACGGCGAGGGCCATGAGCGGCTGGTCCAGGAGCTGGAGGACGCGCTGCGGCGGGTGGCGGGCGTCAACTGGGCCGCGGTGAACGCGGCACTGGGCCAGGTCCTGGTCGACTTCGACGAGGACCGGCTCGGTCCCGACGACGTGCTGGAGGTGGTCGAGCGCGTCGAGGAGGCCCATGGGACGGGCGCGGACCCCTTCCCGGCGGGCCGTCCGCAGCCTCCGTTCGCCTCCGCTCCGGCGACGCTGGCCGTGATCGCGCTCGCCGCCGACTGTCTGGGGCTGATGACGGCCACGATCCGGCGGGTGGCGATGCGCCCCGCCCTCTCCCCCGCGCTGCGGATCCCGGCGGTGATGGCGGAGCTCCAGCCACGGGTGCGCGGTCTGCTGGAGTCCCGGCTGGGCCGCGCCCACGCCGACACCCTGATCGGCGTGTCGAACGCCGTGGTGCACGCCCTGACCAGGGGTGAGGCCCCGCTCGCCCTGGACGCGCTGCAACGTGTGCTGCAACTCGCCGAGATCCGCGGCCGGCAGGTCGTATGGCAGCGCCGGGAACCGGAGTTGGTGGCGGACGGCGACGGGCTCCCGACGCGCTCGTATCCGCCCACCCACCGGCCCGCACCGCTGCCTTCCGGGCCGGTGGAGACCTGTGTCGACCGCACCTCACTGGCCTCGCTGTCCGGAGCGGGTGGACTGCTGGCGTGGACCCGGGACCTCGAGCAGTCCGCCAAGGCGCTGCTGGCCACGGTGCCGAAGGCGGCCGCCATGGGCCGGGAGGCGTTCGCCGCCCGGCTGGGCGACGTGCTGGCACGCGACGGCGTGGTGCCCATGGACGGCACCGCGCTGCGGCTGCTGGACCGCGTGTCGGCGGTGCTGATCGACTCGCGGGTGCTGTGCGCCCGTCGGCCGCGGCTGCTGTCGGTCACCACCGTGGGCGACCTGGGGGAGGCCGAGGCGTGGAGCGCGGCGCAGTCCGTCCTGGACCGCCGCACCCTGCGGGAGCTGTCCGGTGCGGGGCCCTGGACGCGGGGTCCGTGGCGGCTGGAGCGACCCCCCGGGCTCCCCGCGGCGCTCCCGGCGAGCCCACTGGCCCTGACCGCGGATCTGCACGGCGAGGACGGCCGGCGACAGGCCCGGATCCGGATCGGCTGCGAACTCGACCCGCTGGCCGACGCCCTGGTGGCGGCGGCCCGCTCCGGTGCGCGGCGCCTGGTGCTCACCAGCCACGCCAGCACGGACGAGATCGCTCCATGGGCCGATGAACTGCTCCCCCTCGGCGTGTCGCTCCCCGACACGGTGCGCCGGCTCCAGATCGAGGACCACGGCGTGTTGGTGATCAGCGGCGAGGACGACGAGGCGCTGGGCGTGGCGGATCTCGGCGTCGCCGTCACGGCGCGCGGTGCGGGCCGGGTGTGCTGGTCGGCCGATCTGCTCTGCGGTCCGGGGCTGCTCCACGCGTGGCGTGTCCTGCGAGCGCTCGAGGACGCGCGCGCGGTCAGCCTGCGGTCGGCCCGGCTGTCGATGGGCGGATCCGCGCTCGGCGCGCTCATCGCCGCGGCGGGGACCCGGCCCGCGGTGGCCGGGCTGGCCACCTCCCCGGTGTACAGCGCGGCGTTCCTGGCCATACTCGGCGGGATCGGCGCGGCGCGCCGGGTGGAGCGCCGCCCGGCACCGGCGCCCCGTATCCGCGGCAACTGGCACGCCCTGGGGGCCCGGGAGACCCTGAGCGTGCTGTGCGCGTTCCGGGAGAACGGGACCGAACTGCCCGACGGCCCGGGCGCGTCGCGCGGCGCGGGCCCCGGGGAACCGGGCGCGTCGCGGATGTCCGGGGCGCTGTGGGCCGCCGGGGTGCGCCCCGTGCGCAAGGCCGCCGGGACGGTCGTACGGGCCGGGGCGCCCGATGCCGCGGGGTCCGCCTCGGCCCGGTTCGCGGCCCTGACCCGGAACACCGTCTCGCTGGTGCGCGCGGTGCGCGAGGAGCTGCACGATCCGCTCACCCCGGTGCTGGCCCTCGGCGCGGCGGCCTCCGCGGCGGTGGGGTCCGGGGTGGACTCCTTCCTCGTCGTCAGCGTGATGGCGGGCAACGCGGTGATCAGCGGCGCACAGCGGCTCCGGGCCGATCGCTCGCTGCGCGGCCTGCTGCTGAGCGAGCGGATGAACGGCCGACTGGTCGACTGGGCGCCCGCGATGTCCCTGGCGGACGGGGCGACGGCGGACCGCGAGGTGTTCTTCGCGGGGCTGACCACCGCCCCGGTGCGCACGGTGGCCGCCGAGGAGCTCCGGGTCGGGGACGTCATCGCGCTGCGGCCCTCGGATGTCGTACCGGCCGACGCCCGGCTGCTGGTGAGCGACCGGCTGGAGCTGGACGAGGCCGGGCTGACCGGTGAGTCCGGGCCGGTCGCCAAGGACCCGGCCGCCACGCCGGGCGCCGATCTGGCGGACCGGTCCTGCATGCTCTACCAGGGCTGTACGGTGCTCGCCGGAACCGGATACGCCGTGGTCGTGGCCGCCGGGGCGCAGACCGAGGCCGGGCGCGCCGCCGAACTGGCCGGGCGCGCCACCGCGCCCATCGGGATCGAGGGCCGGCTGGCCGCGCTCACCAAGGTCGCGCTGCCCGCCACCGGCCTCGGCGGCGCCGCCGTCACCCTGCTGGGGCTGTTGCACGGGGTGCCGGTGCGCGAGGCGCTGTCCACCGGAGTGGCCATCGCGGTGGCCGCCGTGCCCGAGGGGCTACCGCTGGTGGCCACGGTGGCGCAGTCCGCCGCGGCGCGCCGGCTCTCGCACCGCGGGGTGCTGACGCGCTCGGCGCGGGTGCTGGAGGCGCTGGGCCGGGTGGACGTCGTCTGCTTCGACAAGACCGGCACCCTGACCGAGGGCCGGCTGGCCGTGGCCCGGGTCGCCGGGTACGACCAGGAGCTGCCGACCCGCGGCGCGCTGGGCAAGCGGCTGCTGCGCACGGCGGCCCGGGCGTGTCCCGAGCCGGAGGGCGGGCGGGCGCTGGCCCACGCCACCGACCAGGCCGTGATCGACGCGGCGGCGGCGCACGGCGACGGGGACGGTGCCTGGCGTCCGGTGTCCGAGCTGCCCTTCGAGGCCAGCCGGGGATTCTCGGCGTGTCTGGGCACGCAGTCCGGGCGTCCACACCTGGCGGTCAAGGGGGCGCCCGAGGTCGTGCTCGCCCGCTGCGCGTACGCCCTGAGCCCGGCGGCGGCGGACGACACCGTGCCGCTCACCCCGGAGCGGCGGCGCGCCACCGAGCGCCTGCTGCACTCGCTGGCCTCGGACGGGCTGCGGGTGCTGGCGGTGGCCGAGACCCGGCCCAGCGCGTCCGACACGCCGACGGCGGAGGTGGCCGAGATCGCCCGGGAGCTCACCCTGCTGGGCTTCATCGCCATCGCCGACACCACACGGCCGGGCGCCGCCGAGACCGTCAAGCGGCTCACGGACGCCGGGGTACGCGTCGCCATGGTCACCGGCGACCATCCGACCACGGCGGTCGCCATCGCCCGGGAGCTGGGCATCCCGGACGCCGAGCCGGTGCTCACCGGGGCGGAGCTGGACACCTTGCCCGAGGCCGAGCGGGTCGAGCGGATCGCCCGTGCCACCGTGTTCGCCCGGGTCTCCCCCGAGCACAAGGTCCGTATCGTCCAGGCGCTGCGGCAGGCCGGACAGGTGGTGGCCATGACCGGGGACGGGGTGAACGACGCGGCCGCCATCCGCCTCGCGGACATCGGCATCGGGCTGTCCGCCCACGGCTCGGCCTCGGCCCGCGCCGCGGCGGACCTGGTGCTCACCGACCCGGACCCGACCCGGATCCTGGACGCGCTGCGGGAGGGCAGGGCGCTGTGGCGCAGTGTGCGCGACGCGGTGGCGATCCTGGTCGGCGGGAACGCGGGCGAGGTCGCCTTCACCCTGCTGGGCGCGGCGGTGGCCGGGCGGGCGCCGCTGGGCACCCGTCAGCTGCTGCTGGTGAATCTGCTGACCGACATGCTGCCCGCACTCGCGGTGGCCCTGGCCCGGGCCCGGGAGCCCAAGTCCGGTGAGGACCCGCTGGTCGGCGGCCCGTCATCGGCGCTGTTAGGCTCCGATCTGGGCCGTATCCTCGCGGTGCGCGGCAGTGCCACCGCGCTGGGCGCCGCGGCGGCCTGGCAGTGCGGGCGGATGACCGGCCGGGCCCGGCGGGCGAGCACCATGGGGCTCGCGGCGCTGGTCGGCACCCAGCTGGGCCAGACGTATCTGACCGACTGGCACAGCCCCCTGGTGCTGATCACCAGCGTCGCCTCGGCGGCCACGCTGTTCGCCATCGTGGAGACGCCGGTGGTCAGCCACTTCTTCGGCTGTACGCCGCTGGGCCCGGTGGCCTGGGCGATCGTCGGTGGCTGCTCGGCAGCCGCCACCGTGGGGGCGGCCATGGCGCCGCGGCTGCTCTTCCCCCGGCGGGTGTCGCTCGCGGTCTGAGGCCGTCGCCCGAGAACGGGATATCTCGGGCGTTTCTCACCCAGATCTTTCCGTCCGTTAACCGGACGCTCACCCGATGTGTGCCGCCCGCTTTCCGGTTCCGGTCAGGCTATGGAACTGGAAGCGGATGCCTCGCTTCCGATCCTGTTCCATCCAGTGAGGTACTCATGGCCGACATTCTCTCGACCGTCCTGGTCAAGCTGGCCCAGCTCGCGCTGGAGGCATTGGTCGCCCAGCTCGCGAAGACCCTTCTGACCGCCGCCTTCAGGCCGACCGCCGCCCCGGCCGCGGCCTGACGCGGCCGACCCGCCGACCGCTCCCGGGCCCCGTCCCGGGCTCCTGCCCGGGCCCCCGCCCCGGGCCCCCGCCCCGGGCCTCCGCTCAGTGGCCGTACGACGCGGCCCGGTGCACCGGACCGTGGGCGGTCGGACAGTGCTCCCCGTCCGGACGTCCCCGCTCGGCGGGCTCGTCCAGATGGTCCACCTGGAGCGTGGTGTGGGTGATCCCGTACTCCTCGCTCAACACCGCCTCCAGGTCCTCCCGTACGGCGTGGCAGTCGCCGCCCGCCGCCACCAGGACATGGGCGGAGAGGGAGACCTCACCCGAGGTGATCTGCCAGACATGCAGATCGTGCACCTCGGCCACCTGGCCATGGGCGACCAGCCGACCGCCCACCTCATCGGGCTCGACACCGGCGGGCGCGGCCTCCAGCAGCACCCGGCCGGAGGCCCGCAGCAGCTCCACACCCGCCTTGATCATGAGGAGGACCACCAGCAGACCGGCGATCGCGTCGGCCCGGGCGAAGCCCGTCGTCACCACCACCAGTCCCGCGATGGCGGTGGCGATGAAGGCGTAGAGATCGTTGAGCACATGCTGGAAGGCGCCCTCGACATTGAGCGAGGAGCGGTTCGCCTTCGACATGCACCACGCGGCCGCGAGATTCACCACCACACCGGCCAGCGCGGTGGCCAAAACCAGACCACCGGTCACCTCGGGCGGATCGATCAGCCGCCCCACACTCTCGTAGCCGAGATAGGCGCCGAGCAGCAGCAGGGAAAGCCCATTGGCCTGGGCGGAAAGGATTTCCGACCGCTTGAGCCCATAGGTGTATCCGCCACGCGCGGGGCGCGCCGAGAGCCGGATCGCGATGAGGGCGAGAACGATCGAGGCGGCGTCGGTGAGCATATGGGCCGCGTCGGACAGCAGCGCCACGGAGCGGGCGACGATCCCGACGATGACCTCCACCGCCATGAAGCCGCTGATCAGCGCGAGGGCGAAGGTCAACCACCGGCGGTCGGCGTTCTCCGCCACCCCGTGGGTGTGGCCGCCGTGGCCGGGCCCGCCGTGCCCCACGTCGGGTCCGTGCGCATGAGCTCCCACCGGCTCCTCCTCGGATCGCCTTTGGATCGTCCTCGGGACAACGCAATTGAAACAGGCCCGAGGGGAATTCGCCAAAGGCTGCAATGGACACGGTTATCAATAAACCCTTGCCCCGGCGGCGAATGGGCTTTATGAATGCGGCAATGCTTTTCATTTCGCCTGCGAAAAGGGGAACCGCCCGGGTCGCCCGGGCGGGTCACCGTGGCGCCGCCAGGCCGGACCGGCGGGCAGTCGCTGACATGTGCGACACCACGCCGATGCGGGTGAGACCGGCGTGCGGAAGGTGACCCGGCGGGGCGGGGCGCGTTGTCCGAACATGACGACGACGATGCGACGCCGTTCTCTCTCGCAGCCGAGCAGAGCGCTGGACCGGAGCACCGAAGGCGACGGAACGGTTCATCAGACCGTTCACACATCCACATCCGTACCGATCTACGCGGCGCTGGTCGAGCGCTGGGCCTCCGCCGGGCGCGCGGTGCCCGGGCGCTACGACCGCGAGTGGACCGAACTGGTCAACTGCCCCCCTTGGCCGGACCGGATCCGGGCGGCGACCCGTCCGGCGGCGCGCACGTCCGCCGACTGAGCCGCCGCCGGACGCACCGGACCCACCGGGACCCACCGGGACCCACCGGGACCCACCGGACAAGCGGCGGACGTGCGGGGAAGCGACGGACGCGGCTACTCGTCGTCCCCGCCCTCCAGGCCGCCCTCCGTCTCCAGGTACAGCTCCCGCACCCGCTCCAGCACCTCCGGATCGGGCTCCTCCCACAGCCCGCGGCTCTCGGCCTCCAGCAGCCGCTCGGCCATGCCGTGCAGCGCCCAGGGGTTGGCCTCCTCCAGGAAGGCGCGGTTCTCCGGGTCGAGCAGATAGGTCTGGGCGAGTTTGTCGTACATCCAGTCGGCGACCACGCCCGTGGTGGCGTCGTAGCCGAAGAGGTAGTCGACGGTCGCGGCGAGCTCGAAGGCGCCCTTGTAGCCGTGGCGGCGCATCGCCTCGATCCAGCGCGGATTGACCACCCGGGCCCGGAAGACCCGTGAGGTCTCCTCGTGGAGGGTGCGGGTGCGGACCGTCTCGGGGCGGGTGGAGTCGCCGATGTACGCGGCGGGCGCGGTGCCCTTCAGCGCGCGCACGGTGGCCACCATGCCGCCGTGGTACTGGAAGTAGTCGTCGGAGTCGGCGATGTCGTGTTCGCGCGTGTCGGTGTTCTTGGCCGCGACCGCGATCCGGCGGTAGGCGCTCTCCATCTCCTCGCGCGCCGGCCGCCCCTCGAGACCGCGGCCGTAGGCGTAGCCGCCCCAGACCGTGTAGACCTCGGCGAGGTCGGCGTCGGTGCGCCAGTCGCGGCTGTCGATGAGCTGGAGCAGTCCGGCGCCGTAGGTGCCGGGGCGGGAGCCGAAGATCCGGGTGGTGGCGCGGCGCTCGTCACCGTGTGCGGCGAGGTCGGCGCGGGTGTGCGCCCGTACGTAGTTGTCCTCGTCGCTCTCGTCGAGCGAGGCGGCGAGCCGTACGGCGTCGTCCAGCAGCCCCACGACATGCGGGAAGGCGTCGCGGAAGAACCCGCTGATGCGCAGGGTGACATCGACACGCGGGCGGCCCAGCTGGTCGAGGGGGACCGGCTCGACCCCCGTCACCCGGCGTGAGGCGTCGTCCCATACCGGGCGGACGCCCAGCAGCGCCAGCGCCTCGGCCACGTCGTCGCCGGAGGTGCGCATCGCGCTCGTCCCCCACAGCGAGAGGCCGACGGAGTGCGGCCACTGACCGTCGTTGTCGGCGCGGTAGCGCTCCAGGAGGGAGTCGGCGAGGGCCTGGCCGGTCTCCCAGGCCAGCCGGCTGGGCACGGCCTTGGGATCGACGGAGTAGAAGTTGCGGCCGGTCGGCAGGACGTTGACCAGTCCGCGCAGCGGCGAGCCGGACGGCCCGGCCGGGACGAAGCCGCCGTTCAGCGCGTGCACGGCGTGGTCGATCTCGTCCGTCGTGGCGGCCAGCCGGGGCACCACCTCACGGGCGGCGAAGTCGAGGACCGCGGAGACCGCGGGGCGCTGCTCATCGGGCAGGGTGAGGACGGCCTTCTCGACGGCCTCCGGGGCCCATGCGGCGTCCTCCATCGCCTGGACCAGCGCACGGGCCCGCTCCTCGGCCTCGTCGGCGCCGGTGCGGGTGGCGGCCGACTCGTCCAGGCCGAGCGCCTCGCGCAGACCGGGGAGCGCGGACGTACCGCCCCAGATCTGCCGGGCGCGCAGGATGGCCAGTACGAGGTTGACGCGCTCGGGGCCGGTCGGCGCGCCGCCGAGTACATGCAGTCCGTCGCGGATCTGGGCGTCCTTGACCTCGCACAGCCAGCCGTCGACGTGCAGCAGGAAGTCGTCGAAGCCGTCGTCGTCCGGCCGCTGCTCCAGGCCCAGGTCGTGGTCGAGCCGGGCGGCCTGGATCAGAGTCCAGATCTGGGCGCGGATGGCGGGGAGCTTGGCCGGGTCCATCGCGGAGATGGCCGCGTACTCGTCCAGCAGCTGCTCCAGGCGTGCGATGTCGCCGTAGGAGTCGGCGCGGGCCATCGGCGGCACGAGGTGGTCGACCAGGGTGGCGTGGACGCGGCGCTTGGCCTGGGTGCCCTCGCCCGGGTCGTTGACCAGGAAGGGGTAGATCAGTGGCAGATCGCCGAGCGCGGCGTCGGGGCCGCAGGCGGCGGACAGCCCGGCGTTCTTGCCCGGCAGCCACTCCAGGTTGCCGTGCTTGCCCAGGTGGACCATGGCGTCGGCGCCGAACCCGCCGTCCGCCCGCGCGGTGGCCATCCAGCGGTAGGCGGCCAGGTAGTGGTGCGAGGGCGGCAGATCGGGGTCGTGGTAGATGGCGATGGGGTTCTCTCCGAAGCCGCGCGGCGGCTGGATGACCACCAGGAGGTTGCCGCGGCGCAGCGCGGCCAGCACGATCTCGCCCTCCGGGTCGCGGCTGGTGTCCACGAACATCTCGCCGGGCGGTGGGCCCCAGTGCTCCTCGACCGCGTCCCGCAGCTCCCGCGGCAGCGTGGCGTACCAGCGGCGGTAGTCGGCGGCCGGGATGCGGACGGGGTTGCGGGCGAGCTGCTCCTCGGTGAGCCACTCCTGGTCATGGCCGCCCGCCTCGATGAGGGCGTAGATCAGCTCGTCGCCCTCGCCGGAGACCAGGCCCGGCAGCGCGTCCGGCCCGTCCTCGGGGCCGAGGTCGTAGCCTTCGGCGCGCAGCCGGCGCAGCAGGGCGACGGCGCTGGCGGGGGTGTCGAGGCCGACCGCGTTGCCGATCCGGGAGTGCTTGGTGGGGTAGGCGGAGAGGACGAGCGCGAGGCGCTTGTCGGCGGCGGGGATATGGCGGAGCCGGGCGTGTCGTACCGCGATCCCGGCGACCCGCGCGGCGCGCTCGGCATCGGCGACATAGACCGGCAGTCCGTCCTCGTCCACCTCCTTGAAGGAGAACGGCACGGTGATGAGCCGACCGTCGAACTCGGGGACGGCGACCTGGGTCGCGGCGTCCAGCGGCGACAGACCCTCGTCGTTCTCCTCCCACGCGGCGCGCGGCGAGGTCAGGCACAGCGCCTGGAGCACGGGCACGTCGAGCGCGGTGAGCGCGCCCGCGTCCCACGCCTCGTCGTCGCCGCCCGCGGACGCCTCGGCGGGGCGGGTGCCACCGGCCGCGAGCACGGTGGTGACGATGGCGTCGGCCGCGCCGAGTGCCTCGATCAGCTCGGGTTCGGGGGCGCGCAGCGAGGCGACGAACAGCGGCAGCGGGTGGCCCCCGGCGTCCTCCACGGCGCGGCACAGGGCCTCCACGAAGGCGGTGTTGCCGCTCATGTGGTGGGCGCGGTAGTAGAGCACCGCGACGGTCGGGCCGGTGGCGTCGCCGGTGTCGGCCGCCCGGGCGGTGCGCTCCAGCGGGCCCCAGGTGGGCGCGGGCGCGGGCGGTTCGAAGCCATGGCCGGTGAGCAGCACGGTGTCGGAGAGGAACCGGGCGAGCCGGCCCAGGTTGGCGGGCCCGCCGTGGGCCAGGTAGGCGTGGGCCTCGGCCGCGATGCCGACCGGGACCGTGGACGCCTCCATGAGCTGGGCGTCGGGCGCCTGTTCACCGCTGAGGACCACGACCGGGAGGTCGCCCGCGAGCAGCGTGTCGAGCCCCTCCTGCCAGGCGCGGATGCCGCCGAGAAGCCGTACGACGACGAGTTCGACGCCGTCGAGCAGGCCGGGGAGGTCGTCGAGGGCGAGGCGGGCCGGGTTGGCGAGGCGGTACGGCACCGGGCCCGTGGCGGCACGGGCGCTGAGCAGGTCGGTGTCGGACGTCGACAGCAGCAGAATCATGCGGCGCATGCCTTCCTCGGGGTCCGCGCCCCGGGCGGGTTGAAGACGGCGGCAGTTCCTGGCTCGCGCGGCCGCTGCCGTTCGGCAGCCACCGCGCTCACAGTGGCGGGACCGCGCCGGATTTCCACCGGCTTCCTACCGTGAGTGCCGTCTTGTGCGTGTCGCGGGTCGGGACCGACCCGCCGCTGAGCATAGTAAGCGTTGCTGACCTGCCACGGGACGGTGCGTTCCGGTCTCCGTGAAGCCTGGCCGGGGCGGTGGGCCGGACCGGATCGTCGGTATGCTCGCCGCCATGTCCCTCCCCCCGACAACCACCCCATCCGGGGATGAAACCCCCGTGCGCGGGCGCGATGACGCCTGTCCGGGCGCGCTGCGGCTGCACCCGGCGGACGACGGTTCGCTGGCCCGGATCCGGGTGCCCGGCGGACTGCTGACGATCCGTCAGGCATGGGTGCTGGGGCGGGTGGCCGAGGAACTGGGCGATGGGCGGCTGGACATCACCTCACGGGGCAACGCGCAGGTGCGCGGCCTGGCGGCGGGGTGCGGCGCGGAACTGGCGGCCCGGCTGCGGGCGGCCGGACTGCTTCCCTCGGACCGCCATGACCGGGTGCGCAACATCGTGGCGTCGCCGCTGTCCGGCCTGGACGGTGGCGGGCACGCCGATGTGGTGGCGTGGGTGCGGGAGTTGGACGCCGTGCTGTGCGACGACGCATGGCCGGGGCATGGGGAATTGTCGGGCTTGTCGGGCAGGTTTCTGTTCGCGCTGGACGATGGGCGCGGCGATGTGGCCGCGTTGGGCGCGGATGTGACATTGATCGCAACGCCTGGTGGTGGGGCGGTGCTGCGATGCGGTGGTCCGCCGCCGGGTCCGGGTGTGTCACCGCCGTCGGGCGCGACACACCCGGACGCGGCAGCGCGTCGGGGCGGTCGTCGGAACGGCTCCGACACGCTCGGCCGACGCGCGGAGGCGAACACCGGCGGTGACTGCGTGGCGAGCGTCGCCGCGGACGGGTCCGTGGCAGGGGGCGGCGGCCTCTGGGTGCGGGGCGAGGACGCGCCGCGGGCAGCGGCACTGGCCGCCGTGGAATTCCTGACCCGGGTGCGGGATAGCGGCACCCGGGCGTGGCGGGTGCGCGAACTCCCCGCCGAACACTCCGTGACGACCGGCGGTCTGGCCGCGCGACTCGCCGACGCGGGCATCCGGGCCGTACCGGTGCGGCACACACCCGCACCCGCCTCCGCAACACCCCCCGCCCCCGGGCCGGTCCCCGGCCCGGACGGGCGCCACGCGCTGTCCGTCGCCCTGCCCCTGGGCCGGGTGAGCGCCGCGCAGTGGCGGCTGCTCACCGGGCTCGCCCACCGGAGCGGGGCGGATGAGCTGCGTATGACACCCTGGCGCGGCGTGGTGCTCCCCGGGTTCGCACCGGACGACGCGCGCGGCGCCCTGTCGGAACTGTCCGACGCGGGACTGGTGACCACGCCGGACTCGCCGTGGCTCGGGGTCGGCGCGTGCACGGGACGGCCCGGCTGCGCCAAGTCCCTGGCGGACGTGCGGTGCCACGCGGCACGCATGGTCGCGGGCGGTTCGGAGCCGCGGCCGGTGAGCGGCACGGCGTCCGACGGCCGCCGGGGCGCGCCCGGTCCGCTGCCGGTGTACGTCTCCGGCTGCGAACGGCGCTGCGGCCACCCCGGGGGCCGCTGGGTGGATGTGCTGGCTACCGGCGACACGGACTATCGGGTCACCGTACGGGGCGGCGCGAAGGACGACACGCCGGAGGCGGAGGACGGCGTGGAAGTGACAGCAGAGCAGTTGGCCGGCGCCGTCGCGGCGGCCCGTGGAACGACATGATCGAGGACACCGTGTTCGACTACGAGAAGGACGGGGCGGCCATCTACCGCGCGTCCTTTGCCACCATCCGCGCCGAGGCCGACCTCGGCGGGCTCCCCGCCGACATCAGCCAGGTGGCGGTGCGGATGATTCACGCCTGCGGCATGGTCGACCTGGTCAAGGACCTCGCGTACACCCCCGAGGTGGTCTCCCGCGCCCGCGCCGCGCTGCGGTCCGGCGCGCCCGTGCTGTGCGACGCGCGCATGGTGGCCAGCGGGGTCACCCGCAAGCGGCTGCCCGCCGACAACGAGGTGATCTGCACCCTGTCGGACCCGGCCGTACCGGAGTTGGCGCGGCGCATGGGCACCACCCGCAGCGCCGCCGCGCTGGAGCTGTGGCGGGACCGGCTCGAGGGCGCGGTGGTGGCGGTCGGCAACGCGCCCACGGCGCTGTTCCGGCTGCTGGAGATGGTCGAAGAAGGAGGAGCGGGCGCGCCGCGCCCGGCCGCCGTGATCGGCGTGCCGGTGGGCTTCATCGGCGCGGCCGAGTCCAAGGAGGCGCTGGCCGGGCACCCGGCGGCGCTCGACCACCTGGTGGTGCACGGCCGGCGCGGCGGCAGCGCCATCGCCGCGG
This sequence comes from Streptomyces javensis, assembly GCF_039525925.1. Lineage (NCBI taxonomy): Bacteria > Bacillati > Actinomycetota > Actinomycetes > Kitasatosporales > Streptomycetaceae > Streptomyces > Streptomyces javensis. The sequence goes on from NZ_BAAAIF010000050.1 coordinate 38,712, forward strand.
CCGCGATCAACGCGATAGCGAGCGAGGAAGAGTGAGCGAGCAGCAGACGGGCCGGCTCTACGGTGTGGGGCTCGGCCCCGGCGACCCCTCCCTGATGACCGTGCGCGCGGTGGAGGTCATCGCCGCGGCCGATGTCATCGCCTACCACAGCGCCCGGCACGGGCGCAGCATCGCGCGCTCCATCGCCGAGCGCCATCTGCGGCCCGACCACATCGAGGAGCGGCTGGTCTACCCGGTCACCACGGAGACCACCGACCATCCGGGCGGCTATCGCGGCGCGATGGAGGAGTTCTACGCGGACGCGGCCGCCCGGCTCGCCGCGCATCTGGACGCGGGACGCACGGTCGCGGTGCTCGCGGAGGGCGATCCGCTCTTCTACGGCTCGTACATGCACATGCACAAGCGGCTCGCCGACCGCTACCCCACCGAGGTCATCCCCGGTGTCACCTCGGTCAGCGCCGCCGCCGCCCGGCTCGGCACACCGCTGGTGGAGGGCGAGGAGGTGCTGACGGTACTCCCCGGCACCCTGCCGGAGGAGGAGCTGACGGCCCGGCTGGCGACGGCGGACGCGGCGGCCGTGATGAAGCTCGGCCGGACCTTCCCGACGGTGCGCCGGGCGCTGGAGCGGTCGGGACGGCTCGCGGACGCGCGCTATGTGGAGCGCGCCACGATGAACGCGGAGCGGACCGCCCCGCTGGCCGAGGTCGACCCGGAGTCGGTGCCGTACTTCTCGATGGCGGTGCTCCCGAGCCGCGTGGACGCGCCGCACGGCGACGACGGTGACGCGCCGGGCGGTGTGTCCGGCGGCCCGGGCGAGGTCGTGGTCGTCGGCCTCGGCCCGGCCGGTCCGCTGTGGCTCACCCCCGAGGCGCGCGGCGAGCTGGCCGCCGCCGAGGACCTCGTCGGCTACACCACGTACCTGGACCGGGTGCCCGTACGGCCGGGCCAGCGGCGCCATGCCTCCGACAACAAGGTCGAGGCCGTACGCGCCGAGTTCGCCCTCGACCTCGCCCGCCACGGTCGGCGTGTCGCCGTGGTCTCCTCGGGCGACCCGGGCGTGTTCGCCATGGCCACCGCCGTTCTGGAGGCCGCCTGCGAGGACCCGTATCGCGAGGTCCCGGTGCGGATCGTCCCCGGTATGACGGCGGCCCACGCGGCCGCCGCCCGGGCCGGTGCCCCGCTCGGCCACGACTACGCGGTGATCTCCCTCTCCGACCGGCTCAAGCCCTGGGAGGTCATCGCCGAGCGGCTGCGCGCCGCCGCGGCCGCCGACCTGGTGCTCGCCCTCTACAACCCCGGTTCGCGCAGCCGCGTCTGGCAGGTGGGCAAGGCCCGCGAACTCCTGCTGGAGCACCGCGCCCCCGACACGCCCGTGGTACTCGGCCGTGACATCGGCGGCCCCGGGGAACGCGTGCGGATCGTCCGCCTGGCCGACCTCGACCCGGCCCAGGTCGACATGCGCACGATCCTCCTGGTGGGCTCCTCGCAGACCCGCACGGTCCGGCGCGGCGACGGCACCGACGTCGTCTGGACCCCGCGCCGCTACCCGGAGACGTAGCACCCGGTGGGCTCCTGGCGCGGAGCGCGCCGGTTCAGGCCAGGGTCGTCCGCACCCAGGTGACGGCCTCGGCCGGGGTTTCGGCCACCGGGACGCCCTGGGGGGCGGGTGGGCGGCGGATGACGACGACCGGGAGGGCGGCGGCGCGGGCCGCGGCGAGTTTGGGGGCGGTGGCGTGGGCGCCGCTGTCCTTGGTGACCAGCACCTCGACGCGATGGCGGCGCAGCAGCTCCGCCTCGCCCTCGAGGGTGAACGGGCCGCGGTCGAGTATCACCTCCATCCGGGGCGGAACCGGCGGCTCGGGCGCGTCGACCGAGCGGACCAGGAACCACTGCCCGGTGAGATGGGCGAAGGCGGCCAGGCCCATCCGCCCGGTGGTGAGGAAGATCCGCTCCCCCAGGTCCGGCAGCAGCCGCGCGGCCTCGGCCAGCGAGCCGGCCGAGTGCCAGCGGTCGCCCGGACCGGGTACCCAACCGGGGCGGCGCAGGGCGAGCAGGGGAACATGGACGTCTGCGGCCGCCCGGGCCGCGTGGGAACTGATCGTGTCGGCGAAAGGATGGGTGGCGTCGATGAGCGCGTCCACCTGGTGCTCGCGGAGCCAGCGGGCCATGCCCTCGGTGCCACCGAATCCGCCGATCCGCACCTGCCCCACCGGCAGCCGCGGCGCGGCGACCCGGCCCGCGAGGGAGCTGGTGACGCGCAGCCCGGGCGTGTCGGCGAGCTCCTCGGCGAGGCGGCGCGCCTCGGTGGTGCCGCCGAGGATGAGCACATGGCGCGCCGGTGCGCTGTTCATCGGGATCGGGTGCCTTTCGTCGTCCGTGCGCCCGTCATCGTATGCGCGGCGGCCCGCCCATGGCTGAGGCGGAGACGACGCCCAAGGCGACCGGGGGGCGGGGCGCGCAGCTGGAGCGGTCGGGGCTGCGGCACGGCTGGACCACGGGGGCGTGTGCCACCGCCGCGACCACGGCCGCGTACACCGCGCTGCTGGGCGCGGAGTTCCCCGATCCGGTGACCATCGAACTGCCCAAGGGGCAGCGGCCCGCGTTCGCGCTCGCCGCCGAGGAGCTGACGGCGGACCGGGCCATGGCCGCGGTCGTCAAGGACGCGGGGGACGATCCGGATGTGACCCACGGCGCGCTGGTCAGGGCCACGGTGCGGGTTCTGCCGCCCGGCAGCGGAGTGGTCTTCCGGGCCGGTCCTGGCGTCGGCACGGTGACCCGGCCCGGACTGCCGCTCGAGGTGGGCGAACCGGCCATCAACCCCGTGCCGCGCCAGATGATGCGCGACCACATCGCCTCGGTCGCGTCCCGGCACGGCGGCACCGGTGACGTCGAGATCGAGATCTCGGTGGACCACGGCGAGGAGATCGCCCGCTCCACCTGGAACCCGCGGCTGGGCATCCTCGGCGGGCTGTCGATCCTCGGCACGACGGGCATCGTGGTGCCCTACTCCTGCTCGGCCTGGATCGACAGCATCCGGCGCGGGGTGGATGTCGCCCGCGCGGCGGGGCGCCGCCACGTCGCGGGCTGTACGGGCTCGACGTCCGAGAAGGTGGCGGTGGCCGTGCACGGGCTGCCGCAGGACGCGCTGCTGGACATGGGTGACTTCGCGGGCGCGGTCCTGAAGTATCTGCGCCGCCACCCGGTGGACCGGCTGACGGTCGCCGGCGGCTTCGCCAAGCTCTCCAAACTGGCCGCCGGCCATCTGGACCTGCACTCCTCCCGGTCCCAGGTGGACAAGGGCTTCCTCGCGGAACTGGCCCGCCGGGCAGGGGCCGACGAGGAGCTGGCGGAGGCGGTGGCCACGGCCAACACCGGCCTTGAGACGGTGCAACTGTGCACCGCCCACGGCGTCCCCCTCGGCGACCTGGTCGCGGCCGCGGCCCGCGACACGGCCCTCGGGGTGCTGCGCGGGGCGCCGGTGGCCGTGGACGTCATCTGCGTCGACCGCGCCGGCACGATCGTGGGCCGCGCCGAGCCACGCGGCCCCCGGGGTGGCTGACCCCCCGTCCCCCGCACGGCCCCGGGGTTACTGACCCCCGTCCCCGCGCGGGACGCGACACGCCTCGCGTGCGGCGCCGACGGCTTCGGCCGTCGGCACGGCACGCCGGAAGTCGTAGCGGCCCCCGCGCCCACCACGCTGCCGCACCAGGCGGACGCCCTCGTCACCACGAACGCGGCGTGCCACGCACAACACACCCAAGCTATGCCGCGCACGGGACACCGCACGGGCGCCCAGGCGAGCCAGTACGGGCAGGCACCGTCCCCGCCCAGCCCCACACGCCGGGCGTGCGGATCGCCGCACCCACAACCCGTCCCGCCGGGCGCCGCCACATTTGCCACGCCGGACACGACACGCCCGGCGCCCACCGCACATGCGACGCCGCACCCGGGCCCGCCGGACGCCGCCCGGCCCGATACGCCGCATGGGTGCAGGGCGCCACGCCCACCACACGACCCGCCGGGGCGGGCGCTCGTCGTCAGCCGACCCCACATGTCGCGCGGGCTCGGGTCGCGCTCACCCTGCGGTCCGCCGCGCGCGGCGCCGACGCCGTCGGCACCACAGAGGATGGCGCGCCGTTCGCAGCACGGCCCACGCGGAACCACGCACGGCGCCCGCCGAGGTGAGGCCTCAGGGCGCGGCCGGGGAGCCGGGGGCGCAGGGGCGGGGCCTGGCCGTGGAGTAGAGATGGCTGTCCGGGAACTGGGCGGCGGCCAGGGTCCGGCCGACGATGATGACCGCCGTGCGGATCACGCCTGCCGTCTTCACCTGGGTCGCGATGTCGTCCAGGGTGCCGCGCAGGACCAGTTCGTCGGCGCGGCTGGCCATGGCGACCACGGCGGCCGGGCAGTCGGCGCCGTAGTGCGGGAGGAGTTCGGCGACCACGCGGTCCACATAGCGGGCGGCGAGGTGCAGGACGAGCAGGGCACCGCTGCGGCCCAGGGCGGCCAGGTCCTCGCCGTCCGGCATGGGGGTGGCCTGCTGGGCGACGCGGGTGAGGATGACGGTCTGGCCGACGGTCGGGATCGTCAGTTCGCGCTTCAGCGCGGCGGCCGCGGCGGCGAAGGCGGGGACGCCCGGGACCACGTCGTACGGAACGCCGGCCGCGTCGAGACGGCGCATCTGCTCGGCGACGGCGCTGAAGACCGACGGATCGCCGGAGTGGAGGCGGGCCACGTCATGGCCCGCCTCGTGGGCGGCGACCAGCTCGGCGGTGATCCGGTCCAGGTCGAGCTGGGCGGTGTCGACCAGGCGGGCGTCCGGCGGGCACTCGGCGAGGAGTTCACGGGGCACCAGGCTGCCCGCGTACAGACACACCCGGCAGCGGGCCAGGGTCCGGGCGCCGCGCACCGTGATCAGATCGGCGGCGCCGGGGCCCGCGCCGATGAAGTACACCGTCATCGTGTTTCTCCTTGAGCGGCTTCGACGGATCCCCCGGGATCGGCGGCGCCCCCGCCAGGGCCTCGGGAAGCGAACGGTTTGACGGCGGCCCACTGGGTGACCGGCATCGCCTGCCGCCAGCCGGTGAACCCCCCGACCGGCGCGGCGTGGGAGACGGCGAGGCGGACCAGGTCGCCGCCGTGGCGGCGGTACCGGTCGGCGAGCAGCGCCTCGGACTCCAGGGTCACGGTGTTGGCCACGATCCTCCCGCCCGGCGGCAGGGCCGCCCAGCACGCGTCCAGTACCCCGGGCGCGGTCAGGCCGCCACCGATGAACACCGCGTCGGGGGTGGGCAGTCCGGCCAGCGCGCCGGGCGCGGCGCCGGTGACGACGGTCAGCCCGGGCACACCGAGCGCGGCGGCGTTGCGGCCGATGCGCTCGGCGCGCGCAGGGTCGCGTTCGACCGAGACCGCCCGGCAGACGCGGTGGGCGCGCATCCACTCCACCGCGATGGAGCCCGAGCCGCCGCCGACGTCCCACAGCAGCTCGCCGGGTGCGGGGGCGAGCGCGGCGAGGGTGGCGGCCCGCACATGGCGCTTGGTCAGCTGGCCGTCGTGCTCGTACGCCGCGTCGGGCAGCCCCGGGACGGGCGACAGCGGCCGGACGCCGTCCGCCGGGGCGCAGTCGACGGCGATGACGTTGAGGGGGTCACCGGGTGGATGGGGCCACCCCTCGGCCGTGCCCTCCACACACCGCTCCCGCGCGCTCCCCAGCTGCTCCAGCACCCGCAGCCGGCTCGGGCCGAAGCCGCGCGCCCCGAGCAACCCGGCCACCTCGGCGGGGGTGTCCGCGCCCGCGCTGAGCACGAGCAGCCGCCGTCCGGCGTAGAGCTCACGGTTCAGCGCGGCCAGGGGGCGGCCGACGAGGCTGATCACCTCGGTCTCCTCCAGCGCCCAGCCGAGCCGCGCACAGGCCAGGGAGACCGACGACGGATGGGGCAGCACCCGCAGCCGCTCGGCGCCCAGCAGCTCGGACAGCGTGCGGCCGATGCCGAAGAACATGGGGTCGCCGCTGGCCAGCACGGAGGTCCGCCGCCCGGTGTGCGCGGCGAAAAGTCCGGGGACGGCGGGGCGCAGCGGGGACGGCCAGGGCACCCGTTCGCCGGGGCACTCCGGCGGCAGCAGGCCCAGCTGGCGCCGCCCGCCGATCACCACCTCTGCCGTGCGCAACGCCTCGCGGGCGGCGGGGCCGAGCCCCTCCCAGCCGTCGGCGCCGATGCCGATGACGGTCACGGGGGGAGGCGGCGGGCTCACGGTGGTCACCTTCGCGGGTCGGGTACGGTCCACGAAACTCTACTGACCTGCTAGGACGCCCCGGCCCCCGGCTCCCGCTCCAGTCCGTGCCCCTCCACCTCGAGGCTCCGCTCCGCCGCTTGTTCCCGTGCCCGCTCCCGCTCGCGCTCCAGCTCGGCCAGCGCGAGCAGTTGCTCCACCGTCATGTCCTCGGGGATCGGCACCGGCGCCGGGGTGCGCAGTGGCGGCTGCCAGCCCTCGTCCGGGGCCCAGCGCCGTATGATCCGGGCCGGCGCCCCGGCCACCACGGCGTGGTCGGGCACCTCGCCCCGTACGACCGCGCCCGCCGCGACCACCACATTGCGGCCCAGCCGCGCGCCCGGCAGGATCACCGCGCCCGCGCCCAGCCAGCTGCCGGGGCCGATGTGGACGGGCGCGGAGCGTGGCCACTGGCGGCCGATGGGCTGGTCCGGATCGTCGTAGGAGTGGTTGTCGCTGGTCACATAGACGTACGGGCCGCAGAAGACATCGTCGCCGAACTCCACGCTCACGGAGGCGATCACATGGCTGCCCCGGCCCAGCACCACGCCGTCGCCGATGCGCAGCACCGGTTCGGGGCCGAGGTCCACATCGGGCATCATGCCGGCGGTGAGGGTCACCTGCTCGCCGATCACGCAGTGCGCGCCGAGCTCGATCCACGGTTCGCCGAAGAGGGTGCCCTGGGGGAACGCCAGCCGGGTGCCGACGCCGATGCGGCCGAAGCGGTACGGGCCGGGGCGCTCGGCGGTCACCGCACCGGCGCGCTGTACGGCGCGCCAGCCGCGGTGGACCAGACGGGAAGTGACGCGTCCGCACCAGCCTCGCCAGGATGAGAACACGTTCTCGTTCTTCGGCATCCGCCCACCGTATCGACCCATCGGAAGAGCGTCTCCACCGGGAGACGTCCCCACTGGGAGACATCCTCACCGAAAGACGTCCCCACCGGGAGACCGGCCGCCTCAGGAGAGCCGTCCGCCCCACCCCGGTGTCCCGCGCCCATTCCCCCGCCCCGGCGCCTCGCGCAGGACGCAGTCGCCGCACAACCCGCCGCCCGGCACCCGGTAGTAGAGACAGCAGGTGCGGCGCCGGTAGCCGAGCGGCGCGGTGCTGAGGGTTCCGGCGTCGCGCAGCGGCGGGTGGTCGAGCTGGGCGCGTGCCAGCTCTACGGCCCGGTCCGCCGCCTCGGTGCGGCCGTGCGCCCGGCACCAGTCGTGCAGCACCCGCAGCGAACCGACCAGCGCCGAGGCCGCGTTGCCCCACAGCAGCCGCCCCGAGACCCGGTACGCCCGCTCGATGGCCTGGTGCAGCGGCACCAGATGGACACATGCCGCGGTGCCCACCGGACCGGCGAGTCCTCGTGGTTCGCCCATCACGGACGGCGCGCCGGGCCACCACAGGTCGTCGGGGGCGACCCGCCCGGGGTTCCACCACAGCCGGTCGGGCCGGAGGTGGGGCACCCCGCCGGAGAGGGCCGCCGGGCCGAGCGCGAGGGACCACACCCGGGCGGCGAGCCCCTGGAAGACGAGTGAGGCGGCGACCCTCGGTTCGTCGGTGCGCAGGCTCGCGGCGACCGCCTCGACACGGGCGCGCAACAGCGGCCCGGCGCCGCCCGTGCCGGTCAGCCGGTACGCCTCGCCGATCCGCGCGTACCCCTCCGCACCCGGATCGCCGCTGCCGGTGCGCAGCGCGAAGAACGGCCCGACCCGCGCCGCGTCCCCCAGCGGCGCCTCATCCACCGTGGGCCGGGGCCTGGGGCGTCCCACCGTCGGCCGGGGCCTGGGCCCCTCCACCGTCGGCCGGGGCCTGGAACGCCTCCAGCAGCCGGTCCGCCGCCAGCGTGGCCGTCAGCGTGCCCTCGCGGACCCGCTGCTCCAGCTCGGGCCCGAGCCGTCGCACCTCGGGGTGGGCGTGCAGCCGCGCGAGCAGCTGGTCGCGCACCATCGACCAGGTCCAGTCCACCTGCTGGTCGCGCCGCTTGGTCCGCAGCGCGCCCGTGGCCTCCAGCACCCGGCGGTGCTGCTCCAGGCGCTCCCACACCACATCGAGCCCGGTGGACTCGCGGGCGCTACAGGTGAGCACCGGCGGGTTCCAGGGCGCGTCCGGCGGCTGCAACAGGCGCAGCGCGCCCGCCAGTTCGCGGGCCGCCGACTTCGCGTCCCGTGCGTGCGGCCCGTCGGCCTTGTTGATGGTGACCACGTCGGCCAGCTCCAGGACGCCCTTCTTGATGCCCTGGAGCTGATCGCCGGTGCGGGCCAGGGAGAGCAGCAGGAAGGAGTCGACCATATTGGCCACCGCGGTCTCGGACTGGCCCACGCCCACGGTCTCCACCAGCACCACGTCATAGCCCGCGGCCTCCATGACGACCATGGACTCGCGGGTGGCGCGGGCGACCCCGCCCAGCGTCCCGGCGCTGGGCGAGGGCCGTACGAAGGCGCTGGGGTCCACCGCCAGCCGCTCCATCCGGGTCTTGTCGCCCAGGATGGAGCCGCCGGTGCGGGTCGACGAGGGGTCGACAGCCAGGACCGCGACCTTGTGGCCGACCCCGGTGAGCATGGTGCCCAGGGCGTCGATGAAGGTGGACTTGCCGACACCGGGTACCCCGCTGATGCCGACCCGCCGGGCCCCGCCGGTGTGCGGGAGCAGCTCGACCAGCAGCCGCTGGGCGAGGTCGTGGTGGTCCGGGCGGGTGGACTCGACGAGCGTGATCGCGCGCGCGATGTACGCGCGCTTGCCGTCGAGCACGCCCTTGGCATACTCCTCGATGTCGATCGTCCGTGGCATTACAGCTCGTGGCCGAGGTCGGCTGCCAGCTTCCGCACCAGGTCGTGGGCGGCGTCGGGGATGACCGTGCCCGGCAGGAAGACGGCGGCGGCGCCGGCCTCGTGCAGGGTCTGGACGTCCTGCGGCGGGATGACACCCCCGACCACGATGGTGATGTCCTCGCGCCCCGCCTCGGCCAGCTGCTCGCGCAGCGCGGGCACCAGCGTGAGGTGGCCGGCCGCGAGCGACGACACGCCGACGATGTGCACATCGGCCTCCACCGCCTGCCGCGCGACCTCCTCGGGGGTCTGGAACAGCGGGCCGACGTCGACGTCGAAGCCCAGGTCGGCGAAGGCGGTGGCGATCACCTTCTGGCCGCGGTCATGCCCGTCCTGGCCCATCTTGGCGACCAGGATGCGGGGGCGGCGGCCCTCCTCGCGCTCGAACGCCTCGACCAGCGTGCGGGTGCGGCTCACGCCGGACGACGGTCCGGCCTCGTCTCGGTACACACCGGAGATCGTACGGATCTGGCCCGAGTGGCGCCCATAGACCTTCTCGAGCGCGTCGGAGATCTCGCCCACGGTGGCCTTGGCGCGGGCGGCGTCCACGGCCAGCGCCAGCAGATTGCCCTCCAGACCGGCGCCGGGACCGGACTCGGCGGCCGCGGTCAGGGCGCGCAGCGCGTCCTGGCAGACCGCCTCGTCGCGCTCGGCCCGCAGCCGCCGCAGCTTCTCGATCTGCTGGGCGCGCACCGAGGAGTTGTCGACCTTGAGGACCTCGATCTGCTCATCGCTGTCCACCCGGTACTTGTTGACGCCGATCACCGGCTGGCGCCCGGAGTCGATCCGCGCCTGGGTGCGGGCCGCGGCCTCCTCGACGCGCAGCTTGGGGATGCCCGCGTCGATGGCCTTGGCCATGCCGCCGGCCGCCTCGACCTCCTCGATGTGCTGCCAGGCCCGCCGCGCCAGGTCGTACGTCAGCTTCTCGACGTACGCGCTGCCGCCCCAGGGGTCGATGACCCGGGTGGTGCCCGACTCCTGCTGGAGCAGGATCTGGGTGTTGCGGGCGATGCGCGCGGAGAAGTCGGTGGGCAGCGCGAGCGCCTCGTCCAGCGCGTTGGTGTGCAGCGACTGGGTGTGGCCCTGGGTGGCGGCCATGGCCTCCACACAGGTGCGCGCCACGTTGTTGTAGACGTCCTGGGCGGTCAGCGACCAGCCGGAGGTCTGCGAATGGGTGCGCAGGCTGAGCGACTTGGGGTTCTTCGGGTCGAACTGCTTGACCAGCTTGGCCCACAGCAGCCGCGCCGCCCGCAGCTTGGCGACCTCCATGAAGAAGTTCATGCCGATGGCCCAGAAGAACGACAGCCGGGGCGCGAAGGCGTCCACGTCCATCCCGGCGTCCAGACCGGCCCGCAGGTACTCCACACCGTCCGCGAGGGTGTACGCCAGCTCCAGATCGGCCGTCGCCCCGGCCTCCTGGATGTGGTAGCCGGAGATGGAGATGGAGTTGTAGCGCGGCATCCGCTGCGAGGTGAAGGCGAAGATGTCGGAGATGATCCGCATCGACGGCTGCGGCGGATAGATGTAGGTGTTGCGGACCATGAACTCCTTGAGGATGTCGTTCTGAATGGTCCCGGCCAGCTTCTCGGGCGGTACGCCCTGTTCCTCGGCGGCCACGATGTAGAGCGCGAGCACGGGCAGCACCGCGCCGTTCATCGTCATCGACACGCTCATCCGGTCCAGCGGGATGCCGTCGAAGAGCTGCCGCATGTCGTAGATGGAGTCGATGGCCACGCCCGCCATGCCGACGTCGCCGGTGACCCGGGGGTGGTCGCTGTCGTAGCCCCGGTGGGTGGGCAGGTCGAAGGCGACCGACAGGCCCTTCTGACCGGCCGCGAGGTTGCGGCGGTAGAAGGCGTTGGACTCCTCGGCGGTGGAGAAGCCCGCGTACTGCCGGATGGTCCAGGGCTGGTTGACGTACATCGTCGGGTACGGGCCGCGCAGATAGGGCGCGGCGCCGGGATAGGTGCCCAGGAAGTCGACGCCCTCGAGGTCCTCGGCGGTGTAGAGCGGTTTGACCCCGATGCCCTCGGGGGTGTCCCACACCAGGTCCTCCACGCCCTTGCCCACGCCGTTCTGGAACGCGGCGGCCCAGTCACCGGAGCTGGGCACCGGGCCTTCGGCCGGTCCGTCCAGATCGACCGCCGAGAAGTCCGGGATCTTCCCGGGCTCCACCGGAGAGCCGGTCATCACGCCACCCCCATGGTGTCCAGAGCCGAGGTGAGCACCTCGACCGCGTCGCAGCCCGCGAAGACGTATCCGTCCACTCCGGCCCGCTCGTACTCGTCCTGTTGTGCCCCCGGCCGTCCGGCCAGGTAGACCCGGGTCGCCCCGGCCGCCTTCAGTCGCTCGGCCACGGCGGCCGCCTCCTCCGCGTACAGCTTGTCGCTGGAGCACAGGCAGGCCACCCGGGCGCCGCTGGCGGTGAACGCCTCGGCGACCGTCTCCGCGGTCACCGTGACCGGTTCGTGGACCGCCTCGATCCCGCCCGCCTGGAAGAGGTTGGCGGTGAAGGAGGCGCGGGCGGTGTGCGCGGCGGCGGGGCCCAGCGCGGCCAGGAAGATCCTGGGGCGGCCGCCCTCGGCCGCCAGATGGGCGTCGGAGCGGGTGCGCAGCGCCTCGTACGCCTCGTCGCGGCGCACCCTCGGCAGTCCGCCGCCGGGCTGCTCGGGCGCGGGCTCGCGCTCGACGGGCCGCTCGGCGAGGTTCGGGAACTCGCTGACGCCGGTGATCGGCTCCTTGCGGCGGGCGAGGGCCCGGCCGCGGCGGGCCCAGGTCTCGGCGAGCCGGTCGCGGACCAGCCCGGAGGCGAGGGCGGCGGCCATGCCCCCGGCGCGCTCGATCTCCTGGAACCAGGCCCAGGCGGCGCGGGCGACGTCGTCGGTGAGCTTCTCGACGTACCAGGAGCCGCCGGCCGGGTCGATCACCCGGGCCAGATGCGACTCCTCCAGCAGGATCGTGGAGGTGTTGCGGGCGATGCGCCGGGCGAAGTCGTCGGGGAGGCCGATGGCGCTGTCGAAGGGCAGCACGGTGACCGCGTCCGCGCCGCCGACGCCCGCGGCGAGGGTGGCCACGGTGGTGCGCAGCATGTTCACCCAGGGGTCGCGCCGGGTCATCATCACCGGCGAGGTCACCGCGTGCTGGCGCTGGGCGCGCGCCTCGGAGGGCGCGCCGCACGCCTGCGCCACCCGCGCCCACAGGCGCCGAGCAGCCCGGAGCTTGGCGATGGTGAGGAACTGGTCGGCGGTGGCCGCGTAGCGGAACTCCAGCTGCGCACAGGCGGCTTCGACGCTCAGCCCCTCCCCGGTGAGGGTGCGCAGATACGCCACGGCGGCGGCGAGGGAGCAGCCGAGCTCCTGGGCGGCCCCGGCGCCCGCCTCGTGGTAGGGCAGCGCGTCCACGGCGAAGGTCCGCACCCGGGGGTGGTCGCGGTCGCAGGTCAGCGCGAGGTCGGCGGCGGCGGCCAGCTGTCCGGCCAGGCCCTCGTCGCGTCCGGTACGGGCCACGAGGCCCAGCGGGTCCGCGCCGAGGTTGCCGAGCGCGGCGCCGGGCGGCACCTCGCGGCCGGCGTAGAGCCGCAGCAGGGCGCGGGCGGCGTCCTCGAAGTCGGCGCCCGCGTCGAGGGCGACGGTGGCGAGGTCGAGATAGACCCCCTTCAGCGCCTCCGGCAGGGCGTCCACGGGCACCCCGGCCGCGCCGACCGCGAGCCAGACCGAACCGGCGCCGTTCTCCAGGTCGGCGAGGATCGCCTGGTTGGTGCGGGCCGGATCGGGGTGGGCGTGGCGCTGGCGTACGTCCCAGCCGGACACGGCGGAGCCCTCGGCCCGGCCGCCGCGCACGAAGGGCGCGAAGCCGGGGAATCCGGCGTCCCCGGGGGCGTCGTCGGCGGTGTAGAGGGGGTGGACGGTGATTCCGTCCTCGAGCGCGGTCGCGAGGGCCTGTTCGGCCTCGGCACCCACGGCGTCCGAAGTGCCGGTTTTACGCAGCACGCCTTCGACGAGGTGGCGCCATTGGTCTCGCGTCACTTCAGGGAAATCGTCGGCTAGGGGAAGCCCGTCGGGCAGGACCGTCATAGGAGGAGGCTAATGGGGTCCCCTAAAGCCGGAGCAGTGGTTGGGGCTGTGAGCTTACTCTCTAGTGATCTCAGGGGTGAGCACTAGGGATTTCAGGGGTAACGGCCGACCACCGCCGGAGCGGGTGGGGCGGACGGGCCCACCGCCAGGCACCGGCCGTATGCCCGATCCGTTGCCGGCGCACCGGACGCACAGAGGCCCGCCCGGTGCGACGGGGGATGCACACCGGGCGGGCTCGAAGACCTTTTTACCGCATCGGCGGGGGGTTATGCATCAAAAACCTGTTCGCTTCTCCGGATCACCATGCGACAGGCAGCGAGATCAGGCCACGCGCGCGGATCGTCGGCCGCCATCCGAGCCGCTCCCTCGGGACGTCCAGCCGCAGCCCCGGGAATCGGCGAAGCAGCGCGGCCAGAGCGGTTTCCATCTCCATTCGGGCCAGCGGCGCGCCGAGGCAGTAGTGGATGCCATGGCCGAGCGCAAGGTGACCGGACCGGCCAAGATGTGGATTGAACTCGTCCGGATCCTTGAAGTGTGCCGGGTCCCGGTGGGCCGAGGCCATCGACAGCAGCACGGTCTCCCCGGCGGGGATGGTCACGCCGCCGATCTCGATGTCCTCCAGCGGGAAGCGGCGGATCCCCAGCGACGCCGGGCCCTCGTACCGCGCCAGCTCGTCGAAGGCGGCGGCGATACCGCTCGGATCCTCGCGCAGCTCCTGGAGGGCCGCGGGGTGGTCGAGCAGGGTGAGCACCGAATTGGCGATGAGGTGGACGGTGTTCTCGTAGCCCGCGAGGAGGATGAGGAAGGCGAGCGAGGTCAGTTCGTCCTCGCTGAGCCTGCCGTCGCCGCTGCCGTCACCGCCGCCGTCCCCGGCCTCGTCGTCACGGACCCGGATCAGATCCGAGAGCAGATCGTCGGCGGGCTCGGCGCGCTTCTTGGCGATCAGCTCGGTGTAGAAGCGCAGCATGCTGCCGACCGCTTCCTTCGCCGCCCGCGGCCGCGCCGGATCGGGGGTGATCAGGGCGTCGCTCCAGGCCCGGAAGTCGCGCCGGTCGCGCTGCGGGACGCCGAGCAGATCGCAGATGACGATGATGGGCAACTGCCCGGCGTAGGCGGCCAGGAGGTCCGCTCGGCCGTCGGGCTCGATGGCGTCGAGCAGTTCCTCGGCGACCCGCCGGACCGGTTCGCGCAGCTTCTCCACGCGGCCGGGGGTGAACGCCTTGACCACCAGCCGGCGCACCCGGGTGTGGTCCGGCGGGTCCATGTTGAGCAGATTGGCGTCGAGGGCGGGCGGCAGCGAGAAGCCGCTGAAGTTGCCCGGCGCGGCGTGGCGCTTGTCCAGGGCGAGGCGCGGATCGGCGAACAGCCGCCGCACATCCTCGTAGCGGGTCACCAGCCAGGCGGGGCGCCCGTCGGTGCCGGCGATCCGGTGGACCGGACCGGCCTCGCGCAGCTCGGCCAGGGCCGGGTAGAGGTCCTCGACCAGCGGGGCGGTGTCAACGAGCTCCGGGCCGTCCGTTCCGGCGGCGTTCGCGGTGTTCTGCATGGATCCCGACTCTAGGCCGTGGCGTCCACGGTGCCTGGACGGGTGGGCCATTCCAGCCCGTCCAGGCGCTGTGCACGCCGGTGGTGAATAGTGGTGGCCGGGAGGCGGCGCCGGGGCTGAATCCCCCCGGCGCCGCCTGTGCCACGGGCGGCCCCGACCCCCGTCCAGGGCCACCTCGTCTGTGATCCCCCCGTTCACCGCCGCTGGGCGGCGGTCTCCTCTCTCAGTTCCGCGAGCACCTCGTCGACCAGCGGCAGGTGGTAGACGTCGGCGACGCGGGCCAGATGCTCGTGCTCGTCCACCAGTTCGGCCCCTGTCGTCACCACCACGCTGTCCGCCGCGGACTCCGGCACATGTCCGTCTGCTTGATTCAGCAAACCGCGTCTGAGGGCCGCCGCTTCCACTACGGCAGCAAGTTGCCAATCGTCGAGTCGCGCCGCGCTGCCCTTGACATGCGCAATCTCCAGCGCGCGGGCCTCCACATGACGCCGTACGCCGCGCTGGACGTCCCGGATCTCCGCCATCTGACGGTTGGCCCGCCACTCCAGGTCCGCGAACGGCCACCAGCCGGTCCAGCGGGGCTGCCCCATGGACACCTCGGGGGCCCGCTCGGTGACCTCCCGCCACAGCGGCCGCAACCTCCGGAAGCGGCGCCACGCGGAGGCCCGCGGGCCCACCGCGGGGATGGCGAAACCGGCCAGCACCAGGAGCGCGGCGACCGAGGCGGTCAGCGGGGCCACTCCGTTGGAGAGCCAGTACAGCTCGTGGCCCGCCCAGGAGAAGACGAAACCGATCAGCTTGCAGGCGCAGTACGCCAGTCCCAGCCAGCATCCGGCGGACAGCACCCGCAGCCCCCTGGCCAGCCATGTGCCGCCCAGGCTGGCGGCATAGCGCGGGCACAGCATGCCGAGCCCCGCCAGACCGGCTCCGAAAATGGCCAGATACAGCACCAGGAAGAGGACCACTCCGGGGGCGTCGGCGTAGGCGGTGCTGAAGTCGCGGGGGTGCTCCACGGCGTCCGGACGGCCCACCGCGAAGCCGACGACGGCGACGGTCCACACCACGGCCACGGCGGCGACCACCGCGCGGGGCGGCACCGCGGAGCCCGTCCAGCGCAGCAGCAGCACCAGGGCGCCGGTGGCGAACACCACGACCGAGGAGTAGAGGAGGACCATGGCCAGATTGGCGACGCCCACCAGCCCGTCGAACCAGCGGTAGACGCTGGGCGCGGAGAGCAGGAACACATTCGCCACGGCCGCGGTCATCACACACGCCAGGCCGAGATCGGCGTTGGCGCGGTCGCGGAACCAGGCCCGGGCCTTGTAACCGGCCATCGCCCAGGCGGCGGCGCCGAAGCACAGATAGACGAGGTCAAACACCGGTGTCACCGCCCGGTTCCCCGCGCACGCCATCGGTACGATCGGCCCCGTCGGTGCGCACATGGCGCAGCGCCGGGCCCAGTGCCGCGGCGAGTTCGGCCGCCCGGCCATCGAGCGGCAGCCCGTGGTCGGGCGAGGTCGGCACCACACGCTCCATCAGAAGGGTGCCCAGCACCTCGGTCTCGCGCTCGGTGAGGTTGTCGTAAGCGTGGTGGCGGGCGAAGTCCGGGGTCATCCCCAGCCGGCGCATCGCGGTGGTCACATCGACCGACGGCGTCCACATCCGCAGCGCGTCCTCGGTGACGGCCGGGTCCTGCTCGTGTCCGAGCAGCAGATGGCCGATCTCGTGCAGCACGATATGGATCTGGTGCCAGGGGGACGTCCTGAGCTCGTAGAAGATCCAGTAGTCCTCGTCGGTGGAGGCGGTCATGCCCGAGACCACACCGCCCAGGCTCATCGGCACCAGGTGGACCGGGCGTCCGACCCGGCGGGCCACGAGGTCGCAGAGACCGGGCAGGTCGGTCGAGGCGGGCAGCCCGAGCTCCTTGATGAGCTGCTTGCACCGCCGCCGTATCCGGCCCACTCGCATGCCTGTACCACCCTCGTTTCCGGTCCGCCGCCAGGAGGAGAACAGTTCCGGGTCAGCGGCTGCCATTCGTCGCCCCGCCGTCCGGACCGCCCGAACCGTCCGCCTCCCCGGCGCCGTTCGTACCGGGCGGCTCGGGCGGAAGGTTCATCTGCTGCCGGAACTGGGAGATGATCGTGGTGAGACTGTCCTGGACCTCTGGCGGGAGGCCCACGGAGCGCAGCGCGATGCTGCGGACCCGCTTGTCGCGCATGGCGACGAGGAACCGTACCTCCTCCTCGACCCGCTCCGCCTGCGAAGGCGACAGATCGCCCAGCAGATAACCGACGGGCACGGCGAAGAACTTGGCGAGCGCCCGCAGCACATCCGGGCTGGGGTTGGTGCGCCTGCCGTTGCGCAGCATCGACAGATACTGCTCGGTCAGGCTCACCCCGCCGTACTCCCCGCCGCCGCTGATCTCCTCGGCGACGTACGCGTTGGTGTACGGCGCGCCCGGCGGGTGCATGGTGGTGAACAGGTAGTTGAGCCGGTCCGCCAGCGGGCTGCCGGCCGCGTCCGGTGACCTGTCTCCACCCGCTGCCATCTGCGCCCCCTCACGGCTGCTCCCGGGCTCGCACACCCTCACGGTTGGTTAAGGCGGACGACGCCGTGCGACGCATCCTGCCATGTACCTCGCGGAGCGCACCAGCCCGGTCCCGCATCACGGGGGCGGAGGACTTAACTACCAGTTGGTAGCTGAGCCGGAAGGGTGATCCGTCGGGCGGGGGAGGCGACCGGTCGAGGGCCGGGATGTCCGCTTGTTGCCAGCGGCGGCGGCCGGAGGACCGGTGCCCTCCCTCGCTCTCAGCGCGTGCGCCGGGCCATCAGTCCACGCTCTGGAGGATGTGCGGCTCGGCGAGGTCGTCCTCGTAACCGGCTAGTCGGATCGGCGCGGAACGCGCCCATACCTCCAGACTGCCCACCTCGGCGGCCTGCACGAACCGCCCGCTGTTATCGGCGCGCGCGTCGTCGCTCTGCGTTTGTTCGGGGGTCACCGCACACTCCCTCGTGTCGGCTGAACCGGATCTGTCGTCAGATTAACCAGCGCCTGAACGCTCCGCGCGCCGATTCTCAGGGAGTGGACAACAAGCCGCCGCCGGGACCGCGTTCCACGCCCGGTGGCCGCGCGGAACCATCCGTGGTGAGCTGGTACGTACGAGATCCACCGAACTCGTCTCACCTGGTGGACAGCGCGGCATCCCAGGCGACATGGCCGTCGGGGCGCACCAGGACCGTGCGCCGCCCCGCCCAGCCGTCATGGGTGGTGGTCGGGCGCGCGCTCACGGCCCGTATCCGGTCCGGGCTCCCGGCGATCGCCCCGGCGGTGGCGAGGGCGTCGCCCCGTTCGCGTCCCGCATCGCCCTCCGGGCCGAGGTCGAGCAGCACGAAGCGCCCGTCGGCCAGGAGCGGATACAGACTGGGCTCGGGCGCGCCGTCCAGCCCGAGGTCGGGCGCCCGGGTGCCGGTGAGCCGGTCGGCCGCCCCGTCCGCCGGGTAGGCCAGGTCCAGCGCGGAGAGCTCCCCGGCGAACTGCCGGTTCACCGCCGGATGGGTGGCCAGGAGCCGGCCGAACACCGAGCGCAGGGCCTGTGCGTCGGGCGTGTGGGTGGCGCCGAGCACGGTCTGGGCCTGGGTGTTCTCCAGCAGCGCGGCCCCCACGGGGTGGCGCTCGGCGTGGTAGGTGTCCAGCAGCCCGTCGGGCGCGCGGCCCTGGCACACCGCGGCCAGCTTCCACCCGAGGTTGAAGGCGTCCTGGAGCCCCACGTTCAGGCCCTGGCCGCCCATGGGCATGTGCATATGCGCCGCGTCCCCGGCGAGCAGCACGCGGCCGTCGCGGTAGCGGGCGGCCTGCCGGGCGGCGTTGCCGAACCGGGACAGCCAGCGGGGTGCCCGCATCCCGAAGTCCGTGCCCGCGACCCGGCGCACATGGCCGCGCAGCTCCTCGAAGGTGAGCGGCCGGTCGGCGGGGATGGTGGCGGACTCCCTGGTGGAGCCCGCGATGCGGTGGTGTCCGTCGGCCAGCGGGACGATCAGGAAGCCCCCGTACTCGTTGTCGACCGAGGGGGCCGACGGCGGCGCGTCGAGCACCACATCGCCGAGGAGGCCGGTGGTCGTGGTCCCGGTGCCGGGGAAGTCGATCCCGGCGGAGGTCCGTACGGCGCTCCCGGCCCCGTCGCAGCCCACCACCCACGCCGTGCGCAGGGTGTACGTCCCGTCGGGGCCCGCCACGTCCACCTCGGCGCCGTCCGCGTCCTGGCGCACCTCCAGCGCCCGGTGCCGCCTGCGGATCTCCCCGCCCAGCGCCAGCAGCCGCTCCTCCAGCAGCTGCTCGGTGCGCAGCTGCGGCAGGACCAGCGTGTACGGGAAGCGGGTGTCCAGTACGGAGAAGTCCAGCCGGACCGGCAGCCCGCCGTAGTGCCCGGTGGGCACGGGCACGCCCTCGCGGACGAACGGCTCGGCGAGACCGCGCATCGCCAGCACCTCCAGGCTGCGCGGATGCAGGGTCAGCGCCTTGGAATGCGGACTGCGGGCGGCCGCGCGCTCGATCACGGTGACGTCCACGCCCACCAGCCGCAGTTCGGCGGCGAGCAGCAGCCCCACGGGTCCGGCCCCCACCACGACGACGTCGTTCACCACACCATCTCCCTCGTTCGGTTCCGATCCCGGCCCCAAAAGCTCTTGATCCAGGATCAATGATCTGGCCCCAGTAGACTTGATCCCGGATCAAGACGCAAGCGAGGGGAGAGCGACGGCATGGGCCTGGACCGCACGGCCGTGGTGACGGCGGCGCTGGAACTGCTCGATGAGGCGGGGCTGGACAAGCTCACGATGCGCAAGGTCGCCGAGCGGCTGGGCGTGCAGCTCAACACCGTCTACTGGCACGCCTCCAGCAAGCCACGGCTGCTGGAGCTGATGGCCGACGCGATGCTCGAGGGATGCGCCGACGCGCCGCTACCGGAGCCCTGGGACGAGCGGGCGCGGACGCTCGCCCACCGCTACCGCGCCGCGCTGCTGGCCCGCTGCGACGGCGCCCGGGTCGTGGCCGGGACGTATGCCGCCGAGGAGCACACCCTGCGCTTCGCGGACGCCCTGACCGGCGCGTTCCTCGACGGTGGCCACGGCCCCGCCGAGGCGGGCTGGCGGACCTGGTCGCTGGTGTACTTCACGCTCGGCCTGACCCAGGAGGAGCAGGCCGCCCGGGGCGCCGGCGGTATGGAGCCGCTGCTGCGGGCGGCCACCGCCGAGCGCTTCCCGTCCCTGGCCGCGGTCATCGAACACTTCGGCGACTTCGAGCACCGCTTCCGGCATGGCGTCGGGCTGATCGTCAGGGGACGGGAAGCGAGCGCGTAACCCGCCCGCCTTCGGGCCAGGAGATCCGAGGTCTTGCCGCACCCACGCTCACGTGGGCGCCATTTCCGGCTGCCATCCCCGTCGTCCATCCGATGTTTATGACGCCCGAGGGGTTCCGGTTCCGCCATGGGGGCTGCATCATGCCCGAGGGGTTCAGATCGAGGAACCTCAGGCATGTACGTGACCGCCGCCGCGCCCCGCCGCCCCACCGAAGAACACCCGCACCCCGGTTCACACCCCTGGAGCGTCATGTCATCCGCACCCACCAGAAGGACCGTCGTCGGCACCGCCATGGCCGCGGGCGCCGCCGCCGGACTCGCCGGTCCGGCCACCGCGTACGCCACCGAGCCGCAGACCCCCGCCGCGGCCGCCCGCCCCGCGGGGGACCCCTGGGAAACGGTCCTCGCCGACGCCGACATGGTGTGGCAGAAGATGCCGCAGACCTGGTACGAGGGCCCCTTCCTCGGGAACGCCCGGCTCGGCTCGGGCATCTACGCCGAGCCGGGCGGCGCCAACGCGGTGCGCTTCAATGTGCAGCACAGCGAGGTCCAGGACCACCGGCCGGAGTTCGGCTCCCTCTTCGGGCTCGCGCGGCTGCCCATCGGGTACTTCACCCTGGAACCGGTCGGTGCGATCACCGCCGTCGACTGGCGGCTGCGGCTGCGCGACGCCGAGCTGACCGGGACCATCACCACCGACAAGGGCACGCTCACCCTCCGCGCGCTGGTGCACAACTCACGCTCCGTCATGGCCATCGAGGTGACCCCGAGCGCCGGTGAGGCCGCGTTCCGCTGGGTGTTCCACCCCGCCGAGGCCATCAGCCCGCGCGTCGACTTCAAACCGGTGCCCGACGGCTACACCGGCAACCCCCCGGCCGTCGTCGAGGACCACCACGGCGTGCGGGCCGCCGTGCAGCCGCTGCTGGCCGGCGGACAGCATGTGACGGCCTGGCGGGAGCGGACCCGCGCCGGACGGCGGACGCTGTACGTCACCGTGGCCCACTCCCACCCCAGGCGCACCGCGCGCGACCGCGCGCTGAAGGACATCGGGTCCGCCTCGGCGCTCCCCTACGACGCCCTCGCGCCCACCCATCGCGCCTGGTGGCACGCCTACTACCGGAAGAGCTTCCTCTCCCTCCCCGACGCCCGGCTCCAGCGCTTCTACTGGATCCAGCTGTACAAGGTGGCGGCGGCCGCGCGCGCCGACGCCCCCGTGATGGCCACCTCGGGGCCCTGGCTGGAGTCCACCCCGTGGCCCGCCACCTGGTGGAACCTCAATGTGCAGCTGGAGTACTGGCTGATCCACGGCTCCAACCACCTCGAACTCGACGCGGTGACACGGGCGCTCGGCGAATTCCGCGACAACCTCTCCAACCAGCTCGACGCCCCGTACCGCAAGGACTCGGCGGGCATCCCCCGCACCACCGACATCCATCTGGTCAACGGCGGCGCCGCCGCGAACGGCGGTTACGCGGTCGGCATCCCCGGCCAGGACCCGCCCACCCCGGAGGTCGGCAACCTCACCTGGGCGCTGCACAACGTGTGGCTGACGTACCGCCACACCATGGACGAGTCGGTGCTGCGCGATGTGGTCCATCCGCTGCTGCGCAAGGCCGTCGCCTACTACCTCCACTTCCTCACCCCCGGCAGCGACGGCAAGCTGCATCTGCCCGCCACCTTCTCGCCGGAGTACGGCGTCAACGCCCCCGACTGCAACTACGACCTGATGCTGCTGCGCTGGGGCTGCGCCACCCTCCTGGACTCGGCCCGGATCCTCGGCGTCAAGGACCCCTCCGCGCCGCGCTGGCGGGAGGTGCTGACCAAGCTCACCCCGTACCCCGTCGACGAGAACGGCTTCATGATCGGCGCGGGGGTGCCGTTCGCCAAGTCCCACCGCCACTACTCCCATATGCTCGCGGTCTATCCGCTGTACGAGGTCACCTGGGAGGACCCGGCCAAGCGCGAGCTGATCGAGACCTCCCTCAACCACTGGGTCGGCTTCGAGGGCGCTCTCCAGGGCTACACCTTCACCGGCGCCGCCTCGATGTCGGCGCAGATGGGGCGTGGTGAGGACGCGCTGAAGTACCTGGGTGAGCTGATGCGCCGCTTCATCCAGCCGAACACCATGTACAAGGAGTCAGGACCGGTCATCGAGACGCCGCTGTCCGCCGCGCAGTCGCTGCACGACATGGTGTGCCAGAGCTGGGGCGGGGTGATCCGGATCTTCCCCGCGCTGCCCGCCGCCTGGGACGAGCTGATGGTCCACGACTTCCGCACCCAGGGCGCCTTCCTGCTGAGCGCCTCCCGCGAGGGCGGCCGGACCCGCTGGGTGCGGCTGCGCAGCGAGGCGGGCGCGCCCTGTGTCGTACGGCACTCCCTGGACGGGCCCATCGAGGTGCGGGACGCGCGGGGGCGGCGGCTGCCGTACGAGACCGTGGGCGCGGGCACGATCCGGATCGCGCTCTCCAGGGGCGAGGAGGCCATCATCACCGCCCGCGGCGACCGCCCGGACCTGACGGTCCGCCCGGTCGAGGCGAGCGAGCCGGCGCCGCGCTGGGGGCTCCCCGCGTCCTGATCCGCGTCCCGTACCACGTCCTGAACGCGTCCCGAACCGTGTCCCCGGTCCCCGGCCGGGGACCGGTCGGGTCCCGGCCGCCGACGGATCACGCGTGCCGACCGCCGATCCGGGATACCCATCACGCATGAGACGCATCAGTGACTTCGACCGCCGGCTGTTCGCGCGGGTCGCGGACAGCCGGCTCCGCGGTGCCCATCCACTGCTGCCCCGGCTCAGCCGGGCCGCCGACCACGGCCGGCTGTGGTTCGGCACGGCCGGGGTGCTCGCCACGGTCGGCGGTCGCACCGCGCGGCGGGCCGCGCTGCGCGGCGTGGGCTCGCTCGCCGCCGCCTCGCTCCTGTCGAACGTCGTGGTCAAGTGGACCGTGGAACGCAAGCGTCCGGTCATGGACGCGGTGCCCCTGGTGCGCCGACTCCGCCGGCAGCCGTGGACCAGCTCCTTCCCCTCCGGGCACTCGGCCTCCGCCGCCGCCTTCGCCACCGGGGTCGCGCTGGAGTCCTCGCGGTACGGCCTGCTGGTCGCCCCGCTCGCCGCCGCCGTCGCCGCCTCCCGCGTCTACGTGGGCGTCCACTACCCCAGCGATGTGCTGGCCGGTATCGCCCTCGGCGCCGGGGCCGCCGCGCTGACCTGCCGCTACTGGCCGCCGCGCCCCGAGGTCCCGGCGCAGGCCCGGCCCCGGATCTCGGCGCCCGCCCTGCCCAAGGGCGACGGTCTGGTCGTCATGGTCAACCAGCGCGCCGGTATGGGGTCCCCCACCGGCGGATTCACGGTCGCCGAGCAGCTGCGGGTGCTGCTGCCCGCCGCGGACATCGTGGAGTGCGGGCCCGACGACGACTTCATGAGCCTGCTCCGGCAGTCCGCCCAGCGCGCCGCCGAGCGGGCCGGGGCGCTGGGCATCTGCGGCGGGGACGGCAGCGTCAACGCGGCCGCCACGATCGCGGCCGAACGCGGGCTGCCGCTCGCCGTGTTCCCCGGCGGCACCCTCGACCACTTCGCGCTGGACCTCGGCGTCCCGGCCTTCGAGGACACCGCGCACGCCGTGACCGAGGGCGACGCGGTGGCCGTGGACCTCGGCCGCGCCACGCCGCTCGCCGGAGGCGGCGAGACCAGCCACTTCGTCAACACTTTCAGCCTCGGGTTCTATCCGGAGCTGGTGCGGATCCGGGAGAGCTTGCAGGGCCGGCTCGGCAAGTGGCCCGCGGCCGCCGTCGCGCTCGCCCGGGTGCTGCGCACCGCGAGCCCCATGGAGGTCGAGGTCAACGGGCGGCCGCGGCGGCTGTGGATGCTGTTCGCCGGCAACGGCGTCTACTCCCCCGAGGGTTTCGCGCCCACCTACCGTCAGCAGCTCGACGACGGACTGCTCGATGTGCGGGCGATCGACGGCGAGGAGCGGCTGGCCCGCACCCGGCTGCTGATCGCGGCGCTCACCGGCACGCTCGGCCGGTCGCATGTCTATACGACGCGGCGCATGCGCCAGTTGCGCCTGTCGGGCCTCCACGGCGTGGACAGCCGTGCCTACGATGGAGAGGTGGCCGCCGACCCCGCGGAGCGGCTGCTCATCGACAAGTGGCCGGGGGCGCTGACCGTCTACCGCCCCGCCGAGCCGCAGAACGAGTTGCTCCAAAGGGCCCGTACGGCGGCCGCGAAGGCACCCCATTGGTGGAGGGCCCTACTACGCAAGTAGTACTCATAAGTCTGTGCTCAAGGACGACGACGGGGGCACACCCCACCGTCAAGGATGAGGGCATGGACGAAGACCGATCGGCCCAGGGGGCCGCGACGTGACCTCCCTCGCGCTGTCTGTGCTGCTGGCCCTGGTCTCCGCGGTCTGCTACGCCGCCGGAGCCATACTCCAGGAGCATGTCGCGGCCACGACGCCGCGCCTCGCCTCTGCTCCGCTGCGGCGCGGGAGTTGGTGGACCGCGGTGACCCTCAACGGGGCGGGCGCGGTCCTCCATGTGGCCGCCCTGGCCTACGGCCCGCTGAGCGTGGTGCAACCCCTAGGGGCTCTCACGATCGTCTTCGCCCTGCCGATGGCGGCCGTGTTCGTCCGCCGCCGGGTCGGCGCGGCCGGCTGGCGGGGCGCGCTGCTGGCCACCGTGGGGCTCGCCGGACTGCTCTCGCTGACCGGCTCCTCGCGGGCCCAGGCGCTGGCCGAGCGGGACGGCTTCTGGCTGATCGTGACCACGGTCTCCGTCGTCGCCGTGCTGATCGGGGCCGCTCGCCTGATGCGGTCGCCCGGGATCCGCAGTGTGCTGCTGGCGGCGGCCGCGGGGACGGCCTTCGGCGTCTCGTCGGTGGTCACCAAGAACGTGGCCGTGGAGTGGACCTGGGACGCGTGGCAGGACAACCTGCCCGGCCTGATCGCCATCGGGCTGCTGGCCTCGGGCGGGGTGCTGCTGTCCCAGGCGTCGTACCGGGGCGCCGGGCTGGCCTCGCCGCTGGCGACGGCGACCGTGGTCAACCCCGTGGTCGCCACCGCCGTCGGCATCGCCGCGCTGGGCGAGCACTTCCGGCACGGCGCGCCCGGCACGCTGCTGGCCCTGGTGGCGGCCCTCGTCGCGAGCACCGGCCTGGTGATGCTGACGGTGCACAACGCCGAGGCGGAGGCCGAGGCGGAAGCGGCCGCCGAGGACTCCGAGGTCACGGTCATCGAGGCGCCGGACGCCCCCGGACAGGACGGGCGCGATGCCGCGGGTGGAGCCGGTGGAGCCGGCGGGCCGGAGCTTCCGGAGGGGCCCGGCGGACCCGGCCCGCACGAGGTGCCGGTCGGCCCCGACGTACCCGCCGAGCCCGGCCCCTCGCTCCGTCTCCCCCACCCGATCCCCCGCCAGCCCACCGGCGACGAGGAACCCGACCCCCACCTGTCCGACCCGCGTCTGCCCGAGCGCGGCGAGGCCGTCCTTCAGCACCACGCCTAACCAAGGCGTGCCGGGGCGGTGTTGCTCACCTGCTGAAAGATGACCGATGTGCGGAAGCCGGTGATTTCACCACGCTTGCTGAGCCGGTCGGTCAGGAAGGCATGCAGGTGGTCGAGGTCCTGCACCGCCACGTGCAGCAGGAAGTCATCGCCTCCGGACAGGACGAACACATGGAGGACTTCCGGCAGACCGCTGGCGAAGCCCTTGAAGGCATCGATGACAACGCGGCTGAGCGGTCGCACCTGAACCGACACGAGCGCCTGAACCCCGCGGTTGAGAGCCGCGGGGTCGATGTCGGCGTGGTAGCCGCGGATGACGCCCCGTCGGTGGAGCGACCGGACCCGCTCCAGGCAGGTCGAGGGCGCGATACCGAGTTGCCGGGCGAGTTCCCGGTTGGACCGCCGCGCATCTGTCTGGAGAAGCCGCACGATCTCCGAATCAAGTTCGTCCATGGTCGACGACCGTAGCCCACATTTACCCAAACGTTCGGCGACTCCCCCGTGCCATGAATCGATCGCGCAGCATGACACCACCTGACCGAACAGATGAAAGGACGGCAGGCTCATGCTCGATCATGAAAGGGTCGCGATCCACACCGGTTCGCGCTCACGGCTTCCGGTGATCGTGGCCGTTCACTCCACGGCGCTCGGTCCGGCCGCCGGCGGTCTTCGGCTCTGGCACTATCCGGATTGGCGGGACGGTCTCACCGACGCCCTCCGCCTGTCGGCCGCCATGACCTCCAAGTTCGCCGTGGCCGGGCTGCCCAGCGGCGGCGGGAAAGCCGTCGTGGCCCTGCCGGAGGGGGTGGAACTCGATCCCGGCCGACGTCGCGAGGTGCTGCGCGACGTGGCGGACGTCATCGACTCGCTCGGCGGGATGTACGCCACCGGACCGGATGTCGGCACCGGCCCCGCCGACATGGCGGTGATCGGGGAGACCACCCCCCATGTCTTCTGCCGGCCGGCACATCTTGGCGGCAGCGGCGACTCGTCCCCCCACACCGCCCGGGGGACGCTCGCCGCGCTGCGGGCCGTCAGCCGACGGCTGTACGGCACCGCGAGCCTGAAGGGCCGCGGTCTCGCCATCGTGGGCCTGGGCCGCGTCGGCGCCGGGCTCGCCCGCCTCCTGGCCGCGGAGGGCGCGGCCCTGACGGTCACTGACATCGACCCGGACAAGGAGCGGATCAGCGATGAGCTCGGCGCCGTCTGGCGGGCGCCCGGCGAGATCCTCGCCGCGGACGTGGACATCGTGGTCCCCTCGGCGCTCGGCTCCGTCCTGACCGAGCGGAACGTGGCGGAGCTGCGCTGCCGAGCCGTGGTCGGACCGGCGAACAACCAGCTCGCCGCTCCGCACGTCGCGGACCTGCTGCACCACCGGGGCATCATCTGGGTGCCGGACTATGTCGCAAGCGCGGGCGGAGTCATCAACGCCATCAGCGCCGAACTCCACCACGCCGATGCCGACACGGCCCACGCACGCGTCCGCGCCATCGAGGACACCGTCAGCGACCTGCTGGAGACCGCCCAGCGCCTCGGCCGGACCCCGGCGCAGGCAGCCGACGAGCTGGCCCTACGCCGTCTGGGCGCCGCCTCGAGTCTTCGACAGGGCGTGTGAAGGGCGGACATGAGCGACCCCACCAGACGAGGCGAACTGTTCGGCGGCGCGGGCGGCGCCCGCCGATTCACCGGCCCGACCACCGGCGACGAACGGCGCATCCTCGTCGATGTCCTGCGCGCCCAGCGCGCCACGCTGCGACTGAAGTGCTCCGGCCTGGGCCCTGAGCTGTCCCTGCGGTCCGTGGAGCCGTCCACGCTTTCGCTGCTCGGCCTGGTCAGACACCTCGCCGAGGTGGAACGCCGCTGGTTCCGGCGGGTCCTGGCCGGGCAGGACCCGCCGGCCCTCTTCTCCTCAGCCGCCGATCCCGACGGGGACTTCGACGGCGCCACGGACGACCCCGTGGGGATCGCGGCCGCGTGGGAGACCTGGCGGACCGAGGTGGCCTTCGCCGAACGGTTCGTCACCGAGGCCCCCGACCTCGACGTCGAGGGTGACGACACCTGGCGCGGAACGGTGTCGCTGCGCTGGGTCCTCATCCACATGATCGAGGAATACGCCCGCCACAACGGCCACGCCGACCTGCTGCGCGAGCGCATCGACGGAGCGATCGGCATGTGAAGCCGGGGCATCCCACGACGACGGGCCCTAGTTGTGTTGTCCGGGGACGTTGGTGACGGGCGACGCGCCGGGCCACCCGCCGCCGAGCAGCTCCACCAGCCCCGAGAGGCCCTCATGGCCATGGCCGTCGGCGACCCGGCGGGCCATGAGGTGGCCGATCGGGGCGATCAGTTCGGGGCTGATGCCCTGGTCCCGGGCCGAGCTGGTGAAGTTGCGATACGCGGCCGACTGCATGGCGAGGTTGGAGGCCACCCCGGTGGCGTGGTCACCGGAGTCGATCTGCCGCGCGTAGCCGTCCACCGCCCCGGACATGGCGGTCAGCCAGCGCCCCACCAGCGGGGCGACATCGGCCGCCGCCACCCCGTCGGACCGTACGAGGGCGTAGGCGTGCAGCACCCCCGAGAACATCCCGTACATCGCGCTGAGCAGGGCGATGTCGTACAGCGGGGCACGGCCGGGGTCCTCGCCGAGATGGTGGCTCTCGCCGAAGAGGTCCAGCGCGGCCCGGTGGTCCGCGAAGGCGGTGGGCGAGCCGCTGTAGAGGAGGAACGCGGCGGGTGTGCCGATCATCGGCGGGACTGCCATGATGCCCCCGTCGAGGTACCGGGCACCGTGTCCGGCCGCCCACGCGGCGAGCTCGCGGGCCTGCCGCGGCGTGCCGTTGGTGAGGTTGACGACGGCCTTGCCGGACAGGGCGTCCGCGAGGGGGGTCAGCACCTGCCGTACGGAGTCGTAGTCGAGCAGGCAGACCACCACCAGGGGGCTCGCCGCGACGGCCTCACCGGCGGTGGCGGCCGTCAGCGCGCCCTCGGCGGCGAGCGCCTCGGCCTTGGCGGCCGTACGGTTCCACACCGTCGTCCGGTGCCCGGCCCGCAGGAGGGCGCGGGCCAGGGCAGTGCCCATGTCGCCGAGGCCCAGCACCGTCACGGGGGATTCGCTCATCTCAGTTGCTCCAGGGGTTTCGATACCGCTTGGTCGTAGGGGTTCGGCGCGCCGATCACAGGCTCGTTCCACGGCGGTAGTGTGGGCAAGTACGCACTAAACAGTGCGTACTTACCTTGAGGTCAGTGGGGGCGGGCGGGGCTTTGGGAAAGCAGCCTTATGTCTGCGGTCTGGACGCGGCCGTGGATGTGATCGACGGAAAGTGGAAAGTCCTGATCATCTGGGCGCTCAATCACCAGCGGTGCCGTTTCGGGGAGTTGCGTCGGCTGGTCCCGGGTGTGACGGAGAAGGTGCTGACGCAGCAGCTGAGGGAGTTGGAGGCGGACGGCATCGTCCATCGGGAGATCTACGACGTGAAGCCGCCGAAGGTGGAGTATTCGCTGACCGAGCAGGGCGACGAGCTGAATACGGCGCTGGGCCCGCTGGGCGTGTGGGGCAAGCGGCGGATGGCGGCGCTGGAGGAGGCCGGCCAGGGCTGACCTCCCCGGCCCGGTCGCGACCCCACCACGGAAACTCTTTTCCAACCGGCCCTCCGCGGGGTAGGGGTGTGGAGTTCACCCCGCTCACTTGGAGGCCCCGTGACCGACAGCGCTCCCCGGAGCCAACCACGCACCCCCTGGCGAGCCGTGTTCGGCGGCTCGATCGGAAATCTCGTCGAGTGGTACGACTGGTTCGTCTACGCCAGTTTCGCCACCTACTTCGCCGGTGCCTTCTTCCCCAAGGGCAACGACACGGCGCAGCTCCTCAACACCGCCGGGATCTTCGCGGTGGGCTTCTTCATGCGTCCCGTCGGCGGCTGGCTGCTGGGCCGGTTCGCCGACCGGCGCGGCCGCAAGGCGGCGCTCACCCTGACGGTGACGCTGATGTCGGCGAGCGCGCTGCTCATCGCCATCGCCCCGACCTATGACCAGGTCGGCTACTTCGGCGCGGTCGTGCTGCTGGTGGCCCGGCTGCTGCAAGGGCTGTCGGTGGGCGGTGAGTACGCGGCCAGCGCCACCTATCTCACCGAGGCGTCCCGGCCCGGCGGCCGCGGCTTCGTCTCCAGCTTCCAGTACGTGTCGATGACGGCAGGTCAGCTGATCGGCCTCGGTCTACAGATCCTGCTTCAGCACACCATGTCCGATGACGCGCTGCACTCCTACGGCTGGCGCATCCCGTTCGTCGTCGGCGCCGTGGGCGCGGCCGTGATCTTCTGGCTGCGGCGCAATCTGCTGGAGACCGAGGTCTACACCGAGGAGGAGGACCACCAGGGCCGGGACCGGGGGACGATCGCCGAGCTGCTGCGCCACCGCAAGGAGGCGGCGCTGGTCATCGCGCTGACCATGGGCGGCACGGTCGCGTACTACACGTACACCACGTATCTCACCAAGTACCTGTCGAACACGGCCGGGATGAGCAAGTCCGACGCCTCGCTGGTGAGCTTCTGTGCCCTGTTCCTGTTCATGCTGTTGCAGCCGCTGGCCGGATCGCTCTCGGACCGGATCGGACGCCGTCCGCTGCTGATCACCTTCGGCATCGGCTCGATGCTCTGCACCGTCCCCATCATGACCGCGCTCTCGCACGCCGACAGCTTCGCCGGGGCGCTGCTGCTCTCGCTCGCGGCGCTGGTCATCGTCACCGGCTACACCTCGATCAACGCCGTGGTGAAGGCCGAGCTGTTCCCCACCCATGTCCGGGCGCTCGGGGTGGCCCTGCCGTACGCGCTGGCCAACGCGCTGTTCGGCGGCACGGCCGAGTATGTGGCGCTGTGGTTCAAGAAGGGCGGCGTGGAGTCCGGGTACTACTGGTACGTCTCGGCGTGCGCCGCGGTCTCGCTCGTCGTCTACCTCACCATGCGGGAGACCCGGGACGCCGCCCTCTCCCGGGGCCGCGCCGACGCCCCGGCCGCCCCGGGGAAGCAGCGCACGACGGCGGTGTGACGGGCCGAGGGGCCGGTCCCGGCGTCAGCGGCCGGCGGTCACGCTCATCTGGGCCCAGACCACCCGCCCGCCGTTCACGCCCGGCCGGTCCCCCCACGCGTCGGCCAGGGCGCGGACCAGCGCGAGTCCGCGTCCGCACTCATCCTCCAGACCGGCCTCCCGGGGCGTGGGGACGGCCGGTCCGCCGCCCTGGTCGGCGACCTCGACATAGAGCATCCGCCGCTCATGGGCGCGCAGCACACAGAGGATCTGCTCGCTCCCGGTGTGCACCAGGGCATTGGTGAACAGCTCGGACATCACCAGTTCCGCGGCCTCGCAGACATCCTCCGCAAAGCCCCACTCCGGCGCCCGGGACCGCACCCGGTGCCGGGCGACCGCGACCGAGGCGCCTCTGGCGGGCAGCTGGAACCTCTCCTGACGGAGGGCGGAGTCAACGCTCCCGGAGCTCGGGTGGTGGGCCATCGTCGAGCGCTGACGCAATGCCACGGCCATGTGCCTTCCGTCCGTCCTACCTGTGGGGGCGTGAATGCCGTACGTGAATGCCGCAAGTGCGCGACACAGCAGCCACGTTGGACTGGTCACACCCGTCACTATCGTTGCTGCGAGCATCAGTTGGCAAGGCGCGATCTGCAAAATGCAGAATAGCCAGAGCACTCTGTTGTCCCCACCTCGTACGTGGCACACTGATCCTGACAAGACCGTCCCAGGAGGTACGACGTGGGTGAAGCGCGATCTGCCCCGACCGTCGGGCAGATGGTCCTCGGCATGCGGCTGCGGGACCTTCGCGAAAAAGCCGGCGTCAGTTACGACGTGGCCGCCAGGGCGCTGCACGTCAACCAGACCACCGTGCGCAGGATGGAGAAGGCCGAAGTCGGCCTGAAACTCCCCTATGTCGAGAAGCTGCTCCAGACCTACGGCGCCGAGCAGCAGGAGATCGACGCCTTCCTCGCACTCGCCGAGGAGGCCAACCGGCCCGGCTGGTGGCACCGGTTCCGCGATGTGCTGCCGGACTGGTTCAGCCTCTATGTGAGCCTCGAGGGCGCGGCCAGCCGGATCCGCGCCTATGAGCCGCACTTCATACCCGGACTGCTGCAAACCGAGGACTACGCCCGCGCGCTGCTCTCCATCGGCTTCCCGCACGGGTCCGCCCAGGAGCTCGAGCGCCGCGTGGCACTGCGGATGGAGCGCCAGGAGCTGCTCAGCCGCCCGGACGCACCGCATCTGTGGGTCGTGATGGACGAGACGGTGCTCCGTCTGTCCATCGGCGGTCCCACGGTGATGCGCGCCCAGGTCGACCGTCTGATCGAAGCGGTGCAAAGACCGAACATCACCCTTCAGGTGGTGCCGTTCTCCGCCGGCCCTCACCCGGGCATGGGCGGACCCTTCCAGCTCTTCCGGTTCCAGATCCCGGAACTGCCGGACATCGTCTATGCCGAGGGCCTGACCGGCGCCGGCTATCTCGACCAACGTTCCGATGTGGTCGCTTATCTGGAGGCCCTGGACCGCATGGGCACCCAGGCCACACCGGCGCGGCGGACGGAGAACTTTCTCCGTGGGATTCGCAAGGAGCTCTGACTGTGGATCAGGTACATGTGTACAACGGCATGCCCGCCAAACATCTGGGAACCGAAGGCTGGGCCAAGCCCTGGAGCGGCCCCAACGGCGGTGCCTGCGTGGAGGTCATGCGGCTGAACGACGGGCGGGTGGCCCTGCGCCAGTCGACCGATCCGGACGGCCCCGCCCTGATCTACACCCACCACGAAATCGAGAAGTTCATCCAGGGCGCCAAGGCCGGCGCCGCGGACTTCCTGCTCACACGCCCAGAAAACCTGACCACCTCGGCGGGTTCCGCACCGGAACGGAGGGCCGCGTGACCGACAACGGGCTCGCCCCTGACCAGATCGACACCACCAAGCCGCACCCGGCTCGGATGTACGACTTCTACCTCAACGGCAAGGACCACTACGAGGTCGACGCGGAGGCCGCCGGGCGGGTGCTGGAGGTCTATCCGACCGTCCGGCTCAACGCCACCGTCAACCGTGCCTTCATCCACCGCGCCACCCGCTGGCTGGCCCGCGAGGCCGGGGTCCGGCAGTTCCTGGACATAGGCACCGGCATACCCACCGAGCCCAACCTCCACCAGGTGGCCCAGGCGGTCGCCCCGGAGGCCCGGGTGGTCTACACCGACTACGACCCCATCGTGCTGGCCTACGCCCAGGCGCTGCTCGTCGGCACCCCCGAGGGCCGTACGGCCTATGTGCAGTCGGATGTGCGCGATCCCCAGCGGATCATGAGCGCCCCCGAGCTGCATGAGACGCTGGACCTGGACCAGCCGGTGGCGATCTCCGTGAACGCCCTCTTCCACTTCATTCCGGAGGAGGACAAGCCGTACGAGATCATCCGCGAGCTGATGGCGCCGCTGGTCCCGGGCAGCTATCTGATGCTGACCCACTCCACGCATGACTTCTCCGAGGAGACCTGGCGGAACGTCATCCAGGTCTACAAGGAGAGCGGGATCTCCTTCACCACCCGCTCCCAGAGCGAGGTCGGGGCCTTCTTCGACGGTCTGGAGCTGGTCGACCCGGGTGTGTCGGAGCCCCACCACTGGAATCCGGAACCCGGGGACCGGCCGGATGACATCCGCAGCGCGGACATCAACATGTGGGCGGGAGTGGCCCGCAAGCCGTAACGCCTGCGGCAAGCCGCTCCCCACCCCGCCCCTTCCCGAATCTGGGACCCCGCCCCAGCCCCCGGCGCGCCGACCGCGGTCAGCCCGCCGGTGCGGGTGTCCACGGCGGGGACGGTCGACTGGTCGGCCGCCGGGGTCGAAGCCCTTGCCGCGCGGCGGAGGCTTCGCGGCGCGGTGTCACGGCGCCGCGGTGGTGTCGGCGACCGTGAAGCCCAGTATCGCGCCCCCACCCGGTCGCGGCCGCGCGAACACCGTGCCGCCGTGTGCCAGGGCGACCTCGCGCACGATGGCCAGGCCCAGCCCCGACCCGGGCAGACTGCGGGCGCCGGGCGCGCGGTAGAAGCGGTCGAAGACCCGCTCGCGGTCCTCCTCGGCGATGCCCGGCCCCCGGTCGAGTACCTCCACCCGGCGGCCGCTGATCACCACCTCGACGGGCTCCGTGCCGCCCTGGTCGAACTTGGCCGCGTTCTCCACCAGATTGGAGACCGCACGCTGAAGGGTGGCCGGGTGGCCCGTCAGCCGGTTGTCGCCCTCGGCCCGTACGGTGATCTCCCGGCCGGTCCGGCGCCGGGCGAGGGTCACGGCGGTGGTGGCCACCTCCGCCAGCGAGACCTCGGTACGGGGTTCGTCGTCCCGCTGCCCGGCCGCCAGGTCCACCAGCTCGTTGACGAGATCGGTCAGCTCCCGGGTCTCCCCCGCCAGATCGGCCAGCAGATCCTCGCGCGCGGGCCCCGGCAGTTCCTCGAAGCGGCGCAGCAGGGAGATGTTGGTGCGCAGCGAGGTGAGCGGGGTGCGCAGCTCGTGCCCGGCGTCCTGGACCAGCCGCCGCTGGTCGTCCTTGGAGCGCGCGAGCTGTCCGAGCATGCCGTCGAAGGCCCGCCCGAGGCGGCCCACCTCGTCGTCCCCGGCGACCGGCACCGCGACCTCCATCCGGCCGGTGGCGGCCACGCTCTCGGCGACCCTGGTCAGCCGCACCAGCCGCCGGGTGATCCGCCCGGCCAGCCACCAGCCGGCCAGCCCGGCGGCCAGGATGACGGCGACCACGAACAGCGCGGTGCGCTTCTGGAGCTCGCGCAGCAGATCCTCGGTGTCGCTGATCTGCTGGGCCACCTGGATCGCCCCGGTGCCGTCGCCCACGGCGACCGTGGCCACCCGGTACTGCTCCCCGCCGATGCCGATCTCGCGCCGTAGGACGGTGCCCGGGGTGCGGGAGGCGGCGGTCGTCCGGTCGTCGTCGATCACCGGCAGCGGGGGCTTGCCCGCATCGTAGACCGTGCCCCGGCCGTTGATCACCTGGACGTCCATCCGGCTGATCCGGCGCAGATCGTCCCGCAGGTCGTACGGGACGGGCCCGACGGCCTCCGAGGGGTACTGCCGCAGGATCACCTTCTCGCCGCGGACCTCGTCGCGCAGATCGCGGATGACGTCGTCGAACGCCGACTGCTGGTCCACCCGCACCAGCCCGGCCGCCGCGTCGTAGCTGAGCCCGCCGACCAGGAGGGTGACCACGGTGGCCGCCGCCGAGAACGACAGCGCGAAGGTGGTCCGCAGACTGGGCCGGCCACGGCGGAGCGGGGGGAGCCGCACCATCACTCCTCCCGCAGGCTGTATCCGACCCCGCGCACCGTGTGGATCAGCGGGGCGCGCCCCTCCGGATCGACCTTGCGGCGCAGATAGCCGATGTAGACGGCGAGGTTCTTCGAGCCGGGGCCGAAGTCGTAGCCCCAGATGCGGGCGTAGATCGTGGTGTGGTCCAGGACGATGCCCGCGTTGCGGGCCAGCAGCTCCAGCAGGTCGAATTCGGTGCGGGTGAGCTCCAGCTCCGTACCGCCGCGCCAGACCCGCCGGGCCGAGGAGTCCAGCCGCAGATCGGCGACCTCCAGCACCCCGTCGATGGCGGTGTCCTCCGGCGCGGCCGGTTCGGCGGGGGCGGCGCGGCGCAGCAGCGCGCGCAGCCGGGCGAAGACCTCCTCGATCTCGAAGGGCTTGGCCACGTAGTCGTCCGCGCCGGCGTCCAGCCCCTCGATCCGGTCGGCGGTCTCGACCCGCGCGGTGAGCATGAGGATGGGGGTGCGGTCGCCCTCGGCGCGCAGCACCCGGCACACCTGGAGCCCGTCCACGCCCGGCATCATCACGTCCAGCACGACCACGTCCGGGCGCTCGCGGTGGATGGCCGCCAGCGCCTCTATCCCGTCGGGCACGGCGGTGACGCGGTACCCCTCCAGGGTCAGGGCGCGTTCCAGGGCCTGGCGGATGGCACGGTCGTCCTCGGCGAGCAGCACGGTGTTGGTCACACCCCGAGTCTGCCAAGGCCACAGCGGTGCCCGCGGCGGGCGGGGGTCCTGAGCGGGGCTTCTTACCCCGCTCTCACCTTCTTCACGCGGTGGGCTTACCGGGCCTCGACAAGGTGTCGAGCAGCTTCCGGGGGAAACTCGCCCCGGAGACGCACCCGGCCGGAGAAAATACCGCATGAAGATCGCATTCCTGCTGCACAACGCCTACGGGATCGGCGGAACGATCCGGACGACCATGAACCTCGCGACGGCGCTCGCCGACCGCCACGAGGTCGAGATCGTCTCGATGATGCGGCACCGCGAGACGCCGCGTTTCGCCCTCGACCCGCGGGTGCGGCTGGTCCCCCTGGTGGACACGCGTCCGGAGGGCGCGGACGCGAAGGACCCGCTGTTCTTCGAGGCCAGCCGGGACTTTCCGGCCGGCGAGAAGCGGATCAAGCAGTACAACCGGCTGGTGGACACGCGGGCCGCGGAGTATCTGCGCGGCTGCGACGCCGATGTGATCATCGGCACCCGGCCGGGGGTGAACGTCTACGTCTCCCGCTTCGCCCCGCGCCGCGCGCTGCGCATCGCCCAGGAGCATCTGCGGTACGAGGCGCACAGCAAGAAGCTGCGGGCGGAGCTGGCCCCGTTCTACCGGGCGCTGGACGCCGTGGTCACCACGACGGAGGCGGACGCCGCGGTCTACCGCGGGAAGATGCCGATGCCGGGGGTGCGGACCCTGGCGATACCCAACAGCGTCCCCGAGCCCGATGTCGCCCCCTCCGAGGGCACCGAGCCGGTGATCGCGGCGGCCGGGCGGCTGGTCCGCGGCAAGCGCTTCGACCTGCTGATCGACGCCTTCGCGGAGATCTCGGCGAAGTTCCCGGCCTGGCGGCTGCGGATCTACGGCGGGGGCGCGGAGAAGGAGCGGCTCGCGGAGCGCATCGAGCGGCTGGGCCTGTCCGGGAGCGCGGAGCTGATGGGGTCCCGCTCCCCCATCGAGGCGGAGTTCGCCAAGGCGTCGCTGGTCGCGGTCGCCTCGGACGCCGAGTCGTTCGGGATGACGATCGTGGAGGCCATGCGCTGCGGGGTGCCGGTGGTGAGCACCGACTGCCCGCTCGGTCCCGCCGAGATCATCAAGGACGGGGTCACCGGGCGGCTCGTCCCCACCGGGGACAAGCACGCGCTGGCGAGCGCCCTGATGGAGCTGATGGGCGATGCCCCGGCCCGGCGGGCGATGGGCGCGGCGGCCCTGGAGAGCTCCCGGATCTATGACCCGGAGCCGATCGCCCGGCGCTATGACCAGCTCTTCGAGGAGCTGCGCGCGAGCCGGTTCGCCCGCCTCTGGGAGCGCTACCGGACCGCCGCCCGCGCCCGGCTGCGGCGGCTGGCCCGCCGCTTCGGCCTCGCGCCCGGCCGCCGCACCCCGGCGGCGGGCCGCAAGGCGAACGCGTGACCCGACGCGGGACCGCGGCGCGGGGGGGCTCCGCCCCCACGCCCCCCACACGGGCGCCCGCCCCCGCCCCGCCC
>NZ_BAAAIF010000051.1:0-74067 GCF_039525925.1 Streptomyces javensis
TCGAAGGTGGAGTGGGGGTCGGTGCGGGTGCTGACCGAGGCGCGTGCGTGGCCGGTGGTCGATCGTCCCCGCCGCGCCGCCGTCTCCTCCTTCGGGGCGTCCGGTACGAACGCCCACCTCATCCTCGAACAGGCCGAACCGGAGCCCGCCGCGCGGCCCGAGGCATCGGGCTCCGGCACCATGTCGTCCCGGCCGGGCGACGCCGTGGTGCCGCTGGTGCTCACGGCCAGCACCCCGGCGGCACTGCGGGCGCAGGCCGAACGGCTGCTCGACGTCATCGACCGCGACCCGACCGACCACGACCCGACCGACCACGGCCCGACCGACCGCGACCCGACCGACCACGACCTGACCGACCTCGCCCGTGCGCTGAGCACCACCAGGGCGACACTGCGCACCCGCGCGGTGTCGGTCGTGAGCACCGTCGCCCAGGCGCGCGCCGCCCTGCGCGCCGTGGCCGACGGACAGCCCGGCGCCGACGTCGTCACCGGCACCGCCCGTGCGGAGACCCACGACGTCGTGTTCGTGTTCCCGGGACAGGGGGCTCAGTGGGTGGGCATGGCGGCGGAGTTGTGGGACTCGTCGCCGGTGTTCGCCCAGGCGATGGAGGAGTGCGCGGCGGCGCTGGCCCCGTTCGTGGACTGGTCGTTGGCGGATGTGCTGGGCGACGAGAAGGCGCTGGCGCGGGTGGATGTGGTGCAGCCGGCGCTGTTCGCGGTGATGGTGTCGCTGGCGCGGTTGTGGCGTTCGTTCGGAGTGGAGCCCGCGGCGGTGGTGGGCCATTCGCAGGGGGAGATCGCGGCGGCCTGCGTGGCGGGCGCCTTGTCGCTGGAGGACGCGGCACGGGTGGTGTGTGTACGGTCGCGGCTGATCGCACAGGAACTGGCCGGGCGCGGCGGGATGATGTCTCTGCCACTCCCTCTGGCCGAGGTGGAGGACCTGATCGCGGCCCGCGACGCCGAGCTGTCGATCGCTGCGGTCAACGGCCCGCTCTCGGTGGTCGTATCCGGCGCGCCCGAGGACCTCGACGAGCTGATGTCCCACTGCGCACGACAAGACGTACGGGCCCGCCGGATCGACGTGGACTACGCCTCCCACTCCGCGCAGGTCGACATCCTCGCCGACGAACTGCTGCGCGCCCTGGACACCATCACTCCCCGCCAGGCCACGGTGCCGTTCTTCTCCACCGTGACCGGGCGATTCGAGCCGACGGCCGCGTTGGACGCCGGGTACTGGCTGCGGAACCTGCGCCGACCCGTCCGCCTCGACTCGGCGGTACGTGGCCTCGCCGAGGCGGGCTTCGATACGTTCATCGAGGTCAGCAGCCATCCCGTGGTGCTGCCCGGGGTGCAGGACATACTCGCGGAGCTGGACGTTCCCGCGACCACGGTGGGTACGCTGCGCCGCCGGTCCGGTGGCATGGACCAGTTTCTGCGCGCGCTGTCCGCGGCGTTCGCCGGTGGCGCGGCGGTGGACTTCGGCCCGCTGTGGGCGGACCGCCCGCCCGCCTTCGTCGACCTGCCCACCTACGCCTTCCAGCGTGAGCGGTACTGGCTCACCGACACCGGAGCCGGCGACGTGTCCACGGTCGGTCTGGCCGGTGCCGAACACGGTCTGCTCGGCGCGGTGCTGGAGGTCGCCGAGACCGGGGCCACCGTGCTGACCGGCTCGTTGTCCATCGACTCCCACCCCTGGCTGGTCGATCACACCGTGCTCGGCTCGGTGATGTTCCCCGGCGCGGGCTTCGTGGAGATGGTGCTCAGGGCGGCGGACGAGGCCGACTGCGGGCGCGTCGAGGAACTGACCCTGCACACACCGCTGGTGTTCGAGGGCCATGAGCGGGTCGACATCCAGGTGGCCGTGGCGGGCGACCGCGCCGGGCGTCGTGAGGTGACGGTGCACTCGCGCGCGGCGGGCACCTCGACGGCATGGGTGCTGCACGCGACCGCGACCGTGGCCCGCGAACCAGCCCCGGCACCCCCGGTCTGGGAGGCATGGCCACCCCCGGGCGCCGTCGAGGCGGACCTCGGCGGCTTCTACGACGCCCTCGCGGCGGACGGCCTCCGGTACGGGCCGATGTTCCAGGGCGTGCGACGGGTGTGGCGCGACGGGGAGGTGCGCTACGCGGAGATCGCCCTGCCGGAAGCGGCCACCCCCGAGGGCTTCGTACTCCATCCCGTCCTGCTGGACGCGGCGCTCCAGGTGATGGCGCACGGCAGCCTGGCGGAGGGCGCGACGTTCCTGCCGTTCACCTGGTCGGACATCTCGGTGTCCGCCTCCGGCGCCCGCGCGCTGCGGATGCGGATGGAGCCCCGGGGCGACAGCGGTGTGTCGTTGCTGGCCACCGACTCCCGGGGCGTCCAGGTGCTGGCCATCGGCGAGGTCGTCACCATGAAGCTCCCCGCGGGCAGGCCGCTGTCCACCCACCGCGGATCGACCGCGAAGCTGCTGCGCGTCGACTGGGTACCGGCGCCCGTGGACACCCGGGCGCCCGCGGACACCTCGCCCCCGCCGAGGACGGCGGTCCTTCCCGGCCGGCCGGAGCCCGGGGAGTCCGCCCCGCCCCCCTTCGACGGTCTCGCCGCCCGCCCGTACGCCGGGCTGGACGCGCTGGCGGCCGCGATGGGCACCGGCACCGCCCCCGATGTCGTTCTGCTGCCCCTCGTGCCGCGGTCCGGCGACGCGGTGGCCGACGGGTACGAACTCACCGGACATGCCATGGCCGCCATCCAGACCTGGCTGTCCGACGACGCGTTCGCCGACGCCACGCTCGCGTTCGTGACGAAGGGCGCGTTCCCGGCCGGTCAGCGCCGGGGGCCCGATCCGGCCGCGGCCGCCGCCGCCGGGTTCATCCGCTCGGCGCAGAGCGAGCACCCGGGGCGCTTCCTGGTCATCGACCTCGACCCCGACGCCGATCCGCCCGTACTGCCGCCCGCCGCCGTCACCCCCGGCGACGAACCCGTCGTCGCCGTGCGGGGCGACGGGCTGTTCGTGCCCCGCCTCGCGGAGCACGCCCCCCTTCCCGCCCTCACCGTGCCGGCGGACGCCGAGGCGTGGAGCGTCGACCTGGACTCCGCGGACACCCTGGACGACCTGGCCATCGTGCCCGCGCCCGACGCGCTGGCGCCGCTGACGAAGGGCCAGGTCCGGCTGTCCGTACGCGCGATGGGCGTCAACTTCCGGGAAGTCCTGGTCGCCCTCGACGTCGTACCCGGCGGGGACCGGCCCGCGGGCGGCGAGGCGGCCGGTGTGGTCACCGAGGTCGGACCGGGCGTCACCGGCTTCTCGGTCGGCGACCGGGTGATGGGGCTGGTCACCGGCGCCTACGCCGGGCCAGTCGCCGTGGCCGACCACCGCACGCTGGTGCCGCTGCCCACCGGCTGGACCTACGCCCAGGGAGCGGCGGCCCCGGTCGCCTTCCTCACCGCCTACTACGGGCTGACCGACCTCGGAGGCGTCCGGCCCGGTGACCGGGTGCTGATCCACGCGGCGGCCGGCGGCGTCGGCATGGCCGCGGTGCGGATCGCCCGGCACCTGGGGGCCGA
This sequence comes from Streptomyces javensis, assembly GCF_039525925.1. Taxonomy (NCBI): domain Bacteria; kingdom Bacillati; phylum Actinomycetota; class Actinomycetes; order Kitasatosporales; family Streptomycetaceae; genus Streptomyces; species Streptomyces javensis. The sequence continues at coordinate 3,546 of NZ_BAAAIF010000051.1, forward strand.
GGTGTTCGCCACGGCCGGCCCGGCGAAGTGGCCCGAGGTGCGGGCCGCCGGTGTCAGCGCGTCCCATCTGGCGTCCTCGCGGACCACCCGGTTCGAGCGCACCTTCCGGGAAGTGCTCGGAGAGCACCGGATCGATGTCGTACTGAACTCGCTGACCGGCGAGTTCGTCGACGCCTCCCTGCGGCTGACCGCCGAGGGAGGCCGGTTCCTGGAAATGGGCAAGACCGACATCCGCGACGCCGACGAGATCGGCCTGCGCCACCCCTCGGTGCGCTACCGGGCGTTCGACCTGGTCCTCGACGCCGGTGCCGACCGGATCCAGGCGATGCTGGCCGAACTGACCGCCCTGATCGGGCAGGGCGCGCTGACCCCGCTGCCGGTCCGCGCATGGGACGTCCGCCGCGCCGCGGAGGCGCTGCGGTACGTCAGCCAGGCACGTCACGTCGGCAAGGTCGTCCTCACCGTGCCCCGGCCGTGGGATCCGGCGGGGACGGTGCTGCTCACCGGCGCGAGCGGCACGCTGGGCGGCGTGCTCGCCCGGCACCTGGTCGCCGAGCGCGGGATCCGGCACCTGCTGCTGCTCAGCCGCCGGGGGAGGGACGCGGAGACGGCCGCCGCGCTGGAGGCGGAGCTCACCGCCCTCGGCGCGTCCTCGGTGACCTTCGCGGCCTGCGACGTCGCCGACCGGGAGGCGGTGCGCGGCGTCCTGGCCGCGATACCGCCACAGCGCCCCCTCACCGCCGTCGTCCACGCCGCCGGTGCCCTCAGCGACGGTCTGGTCGGCTCGCTCGGTCGGACCGATGTCGACGCGGTCTTCCGCCCCAAGGCCGACGGCGCCGCGGTACTCGACGAGCTGACCCGGCCGGACGACCTCGCGGGCTTCGTGATGTTCTCCTCGGCGGCGGGCGTCACCGGAAACGCCGGTCAGGCGAACTACGCCGCCGCCAACGCGTTCCTCGACGCACTGGCCGAACGCAGGGCCGCCGAGGGCCTGCCCGCGCAGTCGCTGGCCTGGGGGCTCTGGGCGGACACCAGCGATCTCACCGCCACGCTCAGCGAGACCGGCCGGGCGAGGATCGCCCGCTCCGGTGTGCGCGCGCTGTCCGCGACGGCCGCGCTTGACCTGTTCGACCAGGCGCTCTCCCGCGACGAGGCACTGCTGCTGCCCATCGACGTCGACCCGTCCGGCGAGGCGGAACCGCCGCCGCTGTGGCACAACCTGGTGCGCCGCCGGGTCCGCCGGGTGGTCGCCGCGACACCCGTGGCCGAGACCTCGACCGCCGACCTGCTGGCCGATGTCCCCGCCGCCGAGCGGGTACAGGTGCTGACCGACCTGGTGTGCGCGCACACGGCCGCCGTTCTCGGGCACGACGCCGACCGGGTGGACCCGCTGCGGGCGTTCGGCGAGATCGGATTCGACTCGCTCAGCGCGGTCGAACTGCGCAACCGCCTCAACGCCGCCACGGGGCTCCGGCTCCCCGCCACGACGGTGTTCAGCAACCCCAACCCCCAGGCCCTGGCCCGGAAACTGGCCGCCGAGCTGTTCCCCGGGGCCGACGCGCCCGAGCCCGACGCGCCTGAACCCGACGCGGCTACGGAACGGGCCGGGGAGGAGCGCACGCGCGACGGGGCGCTGACCGACGTGGACATCGACGGCCTCGGCGTGGAGGAGCTGATGTCCCTCGCGCTCGGCACGGCCGAACCGCACACCTCCGAAGGTTGACTTCCTCCCCCTCCTGAAGGAGGGGGATTCCTACGGCTCGCGCCGTGGGGGTTTCTGCTTCATCGCCGACTGCCCCATCCGGGAGGACTCCCGTTGAGGTCTTACACCAGCTCCACAGACAGACACCGCCAGCCCGGCGGCCAGAAGGTTCTTCGCGGCGTTCACATCACGGTCGTGGACCATTCCACAGTCGCACGTCCAGGTGCGGACGTCGAGCGACAGCTTCCCGGCGAGGGTGCCGCAGTGGGAACACAGCCTGGACGAGGGGAAGAAGCGGTCAACCGCGATCACTTCCCGTCCGTACCACCGCGCCTTGTACTCCAGCATGCTCCGGAACTCCGTCCACGCCGCGTCGCTGATGGCGCGGGCCAGACTCCGGTTCCTGACCATGTTGCGGACGGGCAGGTCCTCGATCACGAGCGTTTGGTTCTCACGCACGAGTCGAGTGGTCAGCTTGTGCAGGTGGTCGCGCCGGCGGTCGGTGATCCTGGCGTGGATCCTGGCGACCTTGCGGCGGGCCTTGGCCCGGTTCGCGCCATCGCCCCAGACCTTCTTCGCCAGGCGCCGCTGCGCGAGCGCCAGACGTCTGCGGTCGCGGCGCTCGTGCCGGGGGTTGGCGACCTTCTCGCCGGTGGACAGGGCAAGCAGATGGCTGAGGCCGACGTCGATACCGACCGCGTTCTCGGAGCTGGGCAGTGGCCGGACGAGCGGGTCCTCGACGAGGAGGGACACAAACCAGCGTCCGGCCGGGTCCTGCGACACCGTCACCGTGGACGGCTTCGCGCTCTCCGGCAGGGGGCGGGACCACACGATGTCCAACGGTTGCGTCATCTTGGCGAGGGTCAGTTTCCCGTCGCGGAAGCGAAACGCGCTGGTGGTGTACTCCGCGCTCTTGCGAGAGTTCTTCCGCGACTTGAACCGCGGGTACTTCGCCCGCTTGCCGAAGAAGTTCGTGAACGCGACTTGCAGGTGCCGCAGCGCCTGCTGGAGGGGAACCGACGACACCTCGTTGAGGTAGGCCAGCTCTTCGGTCCTCTTCCACTGTGTCAGCAGAGCCGACGTCTGGTTGTAGGTGACCCGCTCCTGTCGCGCCCATGCCTCCGTACGGGCCGCGAGGGCCATGTTGTAGACCTTCCGCACGCACCCGAACGTGCGCGACAGCTCGGCCGCCTGCGCATCGGTCGGATAGAAGCGGTACCGATACGCCCGCTTCACGTGCGTGGTCATGGCTCACAAACTAGCGCATCAGCTTGCGACTTCCTGCGGGTTCATGGGGGCGGACGCCGCTCCGCCCTGACGGCGAATCAGCTTGCCTTGCCCTGCTCCGCAGGAGTCCGTTTCCTCCCCGGCCTGACGGCCGGGGTATCCACGGAGGAATCACGATGACCGTCTCACCCGACCGCCTCGTCGACGCGCTGCGCTCATCGGTCAAGGAGGCCGAGCGACTGCGGGAGCACAACCGGGCCCTGACCGAAGCGGCCACGGAGCCGATCGCCGTGGTGGCGATGGCCTGCCGGCTGCCCGGCGGGGCCGACTCGCCGGAGAAGCTGTGGCAGCTGGTCGACTCCGGCGCGGACGTGCTCACGCCCCTGCCCCGGGACCGGGACTGGGACCTGGAGGCCCTCAGCCCCTTCGTCACGGACGCCTACTTCGTCGACGACGTGGGCGGATTCGACGCGAACCTGTTCGGCGTCTCACCCCGCGAGGCGGCCGCGATGGACCCTCAGCAGCGGTTGCTGCTGGAGGCCGCCTGGGAGGTGTTCGAACGCGCCGGGTTCGCGCCCGACGCGCTGCGGGACAGCGGTACGGGCGTGTTCGTCGGCGCGGGGCCGGGCGACTATCTGATCCGCCTCCTGGACAACCCGGACGCCGCGGAGGGCTATGTCGCCACCGGTACCGCGCCGAGCGTCACCTCCGGACGGATCGCCTACACCTTCGGCCTGCGCGGGCCCGCCGTCACCGTCGACACCGCCTGCTCCTCCGGGCTGGTCGCCCTGCACCTGGCCACTCAGGCGCTGCGCAAGGGCGACTGCTCGAAGGCGCTGGTCGGCGGCGTCTCGGTGATGTCCGCGCCATACGGCTTCGTCGAAATCGCCAAGCAGGGCGGCCTGGCCGCCGACGGACGCTGCAAGGCGTTCGCCGACGCCGCCGACGGCACCAACTTCGGTGAGGGCGTCGCCGCGGTGCTCGTCGAGCGGCTGTCCGACGCCCAGCGGCTCGGACATCCGGTACTCGCCGTGGTGCGTGGGTCGGCGATCAACCAGGACGGCGCCTCCAACGGGCTGTCCGCGCCCAACGGGGCCGCGCAGGAGGAGGTGATCCGGCAGGCACTCGCCGACGCGGGGGTCCGCGCCGACGAGGTCGACGCCGTCGAGGCGCACGGCACCGGCACCGCCCTGGGCGATCCGATCGAGGCGGACGCCCTGCTGGCCACGTACGGCCGGAACCGCGAGCACCCCCTGTGGCTGGGCTCGGTGAAGTCCAATGTCGGGCACACGCAGTCGGCCGCCGGTCTGGTCGGCCTGATCAAGATGGTGCAGGCGCTGCGCGCGGGCCGGCTGCCGAAGACCCTGCATGCCGACCGGCCCTCCCGGCACGTCGACTGGTCCACCGGCCCGGTGCGGCTGCTGCGCGAGGCCCGGCCGTGGCCCGCCGCCGACCGCCCGCGCCGGGCCGGTATCTCCTCGTTCGGGATCAGCGGGACCAACGCGCACGTCATCGTCGAGAGCGTTCCCGCGCCCGAGGAGCGGCCCCGCGCCGAGCTCTCCGGCCCGGTGCCGCTCATCCTGTCCGGCAGGACCGACGGCGCGCTGCGGGCCCAGGCGGCCCGGCTGCGCGCGCATCTGCTGGAGCGTGAGGAGCCGCTCGCCGATGTCGCGTTCACGCTGGCGACCACGCGCGCGCGGTTTCCGCACCGGGCCGTACTGCCGGTGCTCGACCATGCCGAGGCGCTCGAGGCGCTGCACGCCGTGGCCCTGGGAGAGCGGGCGCTCGGCACCGGGCGGCCGCCCCGCCGGGAGCGGGTCGCGTTCGTCTTCCCCGGACACGGCTCCCAGTGGACCGCGATGGGCGCGCGGCTGTGGGATGAGTCACCGGTGTTCGCCGAGGCCATGCGGGAGTGCGAGAAGGCGCTGTCCGCGTACGTCGACTGGCCGCTGCGGGAGGCGCTGTCCGACGAGCGGGCGCTGGCCCGGGCCGAGGTCGTGCAGCCGGCGCTGTGGGCGGTCATGGTCTCGCTCGCCGCGCTGTGGCGCTCGTTCGGTGTCGAGCCCGCCGCGGTGATCGGCCATTCCCAGGGCGAGATCGCCGCCGCCTGCGTCAGCGGTGGTCTGTCCCTGGAGGACGGCGCCCGTGTCGTGGCGCTGCGCAGCCGCCTCATCCACGAGCGGCTGTCCGGGCGCGGGGCGATGATGACGGTGATGGCCTCGCCGGACCGCGTGCGCGAACTGCTGGCGGACGAGGGGACGGAGGCCGTGTCCATCGCGGCCGTCAACGGGCCGCAGAACGTGACCGTCTCCGGTGATCCCGCGGTGCTGGACGCCGTCGAGCGCCGGCTGTCCGCCGCCGGGATCATGCGCTGGCGGCTCGCCGGGGTGGACTTCGCCGCCCACTCACCCCATGTCGACGGGATCGAGGCCGAGCTGCTGGAGGCGCTGGCGCCGATCCGGCCCCGGCCGGGGAAGGTGCCGTTCTACTCCACGGTGACCACCTCCCGCCTGGACACGGAGGGGCTGGACGCCGGGTACTGGTGCCGCAACCTGCGGCGGACGGTGGACTTCGCCGACACGGTGGACGTCCTGGTACGGGACGGACACGGGCTCATGGTCGAGGTCAGCCCGCACCCGGTGCTCGCGCACATCACCGCGGCGGGCCCGGTACTGGACACCCTGCGCCGCGACGACGGCGGACTGCGCCGGATGCTGGCCTCGCTGGCCGCCGCCGATCTGCACGGCCTGCCGGTGGACTGGACCGCGGCGCTGCCCGAGGCCCGCGCCGTGGACCTGCCGACGTACCCGTTCCAGCGCGAGCGCTACTGGGTGGCACCCGCGGAGCGGACGGCCGGGGGCCCCGCACCCGCGGCGAGCCCCCTCGACCGGTTGCGGTACCGGACCGACTGGACGCCGCTGCGGCTGTCCGCCGATCCGGTACTGGCCGGCACCTGGCTGGTCGTCACGGACCGGGCCGACGCCTGGTCCGACAGCGTCCTCGACGCGCTGCGGCGGTACGGCGCCGAAGTGGTCGTCCGGGCGCCGGGCGAGCTCGACCTCGCCGCCCTCCCCGAGCCGGCCGGTGTCCTCGCGCTGCTGGCCCACGACGAGGACCCCGAGCCGGACCACCCCGCCGTCCCCCGCGGCTTCGCCCGGACCGTGCGGCTGGTGCGGCAGTTGGGCGCGGCGGGCGTCGAGGCGCCGCTGTGGTGTGTGACCAGGGACGCGACGCGATCCCCGGCGCAGGCGATGACCTGGGGGTTCGGCAGGGTGGCCGGGTTCGAGCGGCCGCGCGCCTGGGGCGGTCTCATCGACCTGCCGCAGCCGCTGGACGACACCGGCCAACGCCGCATCGCCGCCGTGCTGCTGGGCGACACCCATGAGGACCAGGTCCGCATCGACCGGAACGGAGCGTTCGGACGGCGGATCGTGCGCGCCTCCGCGCCCCCGGAGAGCGGAGGGGACTGGCAGGTCCGCGGCACCGCCCTGGTGACCGGTGGCACCGGCGGACTCGGCAGCCATGTCGTGCGCTGGCTGGCGGCCGAGGGCGCGGAGCACGTGGTCGTGGTGAACCGGCGCGGGACGGACGCCCCCGGCGCGCGCGAACTGGCCGCGGACCTCGACGGCTCGGGGACGCGACTCAGCATCGTCCCCTGCGACCTGTCCGACCGCGCCGCCCTCGCCCGGGTGATCGACTCCATCGACCCGGCGGCACCGCTGCGCACCGTGGTGCACACCGCCGCCGTACTGGACGACGCCGCGATCGACGCCCTGACCATGGAGCAGTTCGACCGGGTCTTCGCGGTCAAGGCGCGGGGCGCGGCCCATCTGCACGAGCTCACCCGCGACCTGGACCTCGACGCGTTCGTGCTGTTCTCCTCGCTCGCCGGCACGGTTGGCGCCGCGGGTCAGGGCACCTACGCACCGGCCAACGCCTACCTGGACGCGCTGGCCGAACGGCGGCGTGCCGAGGGGCTGCCGGCCACGTCGATCGGCTGGGGGGTGTGGGCCGGGGACGGGATGGGCGACGGCCCCCTCGGAGAGGCCGCGCGACGGCATGGAGTACCGGGAATGTCCCCGCGGGACGCGACGGCGGCGATGCGGACGGCGGTGGAACACGGCGACGCCGCGGTCGTGCTCGCCGACATCGAGTGGGACCGCTATCACACGGCGGTCACCGCCTTGCGGCCGAACCCGGCGCTCTCGCGGATCCCCGAGGTCAGGTCGCTGCTCACCACCGAGACGGCGCCGGCGGAGGCCACCGATCCGCTCGCGGTCGTACGCGCCCAGACCGCGGCGGTCCTCGGCTACGCCTCCGGGACCCAGGTCGAGCCCTACCGGCCGTTCAACGAATTGGGATTCGACTCGGTGACCGCCGTCGAGTTCCGCAACCGCCTCAACGCCGTGACGGGGCTGTCCCTGGTGACCACCGTGGTCTACGACCACCCGACGCCCGCCGCGCTCGCCGACCATGTGCGCGCCGAGCTCGGTGGCGGCGGTCCGGACGGGACCCCGGCGCACCCGGTGGCCGGCCCGGACCTCACCACCGACCCCGTCGTCATCGTCGGAATGGCCTGCCGCCTCCCCGGCGGCGTCACCTCGCCCGACGAGCTGTGGGACCTGCTCGCCGAGGAACGCACCACGGTGGGGCCCCCGCCGCCCGAGCGGGGGTGGGACCTCGCCGCGCTGCCCCCGGACTGTGTGACCACGGCCTCCTACCTGGAGGACATCGCGGCCTTCGACGCGGAGTTCTTCGGGATCTCCCCGCGGGAGGCCATGGCCATGGATCCGCAGCAGCGGCTGGTCCTGGAGACCTCGTGGGAGGCGCTCGAGCACGGCGGCATCGCGCCCGGCAGCCTGGCCGGCAGCCGCACCGGGGTGTTCCTCGGCAGCACCGGCCAGGACTACTACGCGCTCCTGACCGGGGCCGCGGCCGACAGCGCCGCCGGTCACGCGGGCACGGGCAGCGCGGGATCGGTGCTCTCCGGCCGGGTCGCGTACGCGCTCGGACTCGAGGGCCCGGCCGTCACCGTCGACACGGCGTGCTCCTCCGGGCTGGTCGCCCTGCACCTGGCCGCGCAGTCCCTGCGGAACGGCGAGTGCGCCACGGCGCTCGTGGGAGGGGTGACGGTCATGACCACCCCCACGGGCCTGGTCGAGTTCTCCCGCCAGGGCGGACTGGCCCCCGACGGCCTGTGCAAGGCGTTCTCCGACTCCGCCGACGGCACCGGATTCGCCGAGGGCGCGGGCATGCTGGTGCTACAGCGGCTGTCCGACGCCCGTGCCGCGGGACGCCGCGTATGGGCCGTGGTGCGGGGTTCGGCGATCAATCAGGACGGCCTGTCCAACGGCCTTTCGGCGCCCAACGGCCGTGCCCAGCGGGAGGTCATCCGCCAGGCCCTGGCCAACGCGCGGCTGTCCGCCGGGGCCGTCGACGTGGTCGAGGCGCACGGCACCGGGACACCGCTCGGCGACCCGATCGAGGCCCACGCCCTGCTGGCGGCCTACGGGCAGGACCGGGCACGGCCGCTGCTCATCGGGACGCTGAAGTCCAACATCGGCCACACCCAGGCCGCCGCCGGTGTCGCGGGCGTGATCAAGACGGCGCTGGCCCTGCACCACGGCACGGTGCCCGCGACCCTGCACGCCGGCACGGCGTCGTCCCAGGTGGACTGGACGGCGGGCAGCGTCGAGCTGGTCCGCGACAGGACCCCGTGGCCCGATACCGGCGCACCGCGCAGGGCCGGGGTCTCGGCGTTCGGCATCTCGGGCACCAACGCGCACGTCGTGCTGGAGGCGGACACCCCACCGGCCGCCGAGCCGCGGGCGACCGGGGAGACGGCGCTGATTCCGCTGGCCGTGTCCGGACGGGGGCCGGAAGCCCTCGCGGAGCAGGCGAGGCGGCTGTCCGCGCTGCTGGACGGCGGGACCGATCCGGTCGACATCGGCTGGTCCCTGGTCACCACGCGCTCGTCGCAATCCCACCGGGCCGTGGCGCTCGGCCGGGACCGCGCCGAACTGGCCGCCGGACTCACCGCCCTGGCGAGCGGCACCTCCGCACCGTCGGTGGTCTCCGGCGTGGCCGCCGGCCAGGACCCGCGCCCGGTCTTCGTCTTCCCCGGCCAGGGCTCCAGCTGGGCCGGGATGGGACGCGCGCTGATCGAGTCCTCGCCCGTGTTCGCGGCCTCGATGGCCGAGTGCGCGCGGGCGATGGCCACCGAGGCCGACTGGGACCTGCTGGAGGCGCTCGGCGAGGAGGACATGCTGCGGCGGGCCGACGTCGTCCAGCCCGCCCTGTTCGCGGTCATGGTGTCGCTGGCCCGGCTGTGGGAGTCCTACGGCGTGACCCCGGCCGCCGTGGTCGGGCATTCCCTCGGCGAGTACGCCGCCGCGTGCGTGGCGGGCGCGCTGACGGTCGAACAGGCGGCGGTCGCGGTCGTGCGACGCGGCCGGGTGATCGCCGACCGCCTCTCCGGCGACCATGGAGTGCTGTCCGTTCCGGTCGCCGCCGAACACATCCGCTTCGACGGCGTCGAGATCGCCGCGTTCAACGGGCCCTCGTCCACGGTGGTCGCCGGGACCAACAGCGCGCTCGAGCGCGTACTGGAAGCCGTGCCCGCGGCCAAACGGGTGCCGATGGACTACGCCTCGCACACCTCCGCCGTCGAGGCGGCCGAGGACGCGCTGCTCGCGGAGCTGGCCGGAGTGAGCCCGAAGGGCGCCGACATCCCGTTCTACTCCACGGTCACCGGGGGAAGGCTGGACACCACGGCCCTCGACGCGCCCTACTGGTACCGCAATCTGCGCGACCCGGTGCTGTTCGAGACCGCGGGCCGCCGGCTGATCGAGGACGGGCACACGGTGTTCATCGAAATGAGCCCGCGCCCGCTGCTGGCGGCGGCCCTCCACCAGACGGCGGAGGCGCTGGACCAGCAGGTGCACACCGTCGCGTCGCTGCGCCGCGACGACGGCGGCATGGACCGCTTCCTGCGCTCGCTCGCCGACGCGCACACCCGGGGGGTGGCCGTGGACTGGAGCCCCGCGCTGCCCGGCGGCAGGGCCGTCGCGCTGCCGACGTACGCCTTCCAGCGCAAGCGGTTCTGGCCGACGGCCCGGCCACCGCGGCGCCCCGGGCAGACACACCCGCTGCTGGGTCCCGCCGAAGAGCTCGCGGGCTCCTCGGACGTGGTGTTCACCAGCACCCTCTCCACCCGGACCCACCCATGGCTGGCCGACCATGTGGTGCGGGACTCGGTGCTGCTGCCGGGTACCGCGTTCCTGGAGATGGCGGTACGGGCCGCCGACGAGACCGGCTGCCATGGAGTCGCCGAACTCGTCCTGGCGGCGCCGCTCGTACTGACCGGCGGCGACATCCGGATCCAGCTGACCGTGCACGGCCCCGACGCGTCGGGGGACCGGCCGTTCTCCGTGCACAGCCGGGGCGAGCACGACTGGGCGCGACACGCCACCGGCCGGCTCTCGGCGGTGGCGTCGCCGGTGCCTCCGGCCACGCCGGTGCTGCCGCCCGACGCCGAACCGCTCGCACTGGACGACTTCTACGGTCAACTCGACGGCGCCGGCTACCGGTACGGCGAGTCGTTCCGCGGCATGCGCGCGGCCTGGCGGTCGGGCGACGAACTCTTCGCCGAGGTCGCCCTGGCCGACACGGTCACCACCGACGGGTTCCAGTTGCATCCCGCGCTGCTGGACGCGGCCTGCCAGGCGATGACGCTGGCCGGCGGGGACGAGCCGGGACTGCCGTTCCTGTGGTCCGATGCCGAACTGCACGCACACGGCGCGCGGGAGCTGTTCGTCCGCCTCGCCCCGGCCGGGCCTGACGCGATGTCGATCACCGCGGTCGACCACGAGGGCACGCTCGTCTTCCGCGCGGGCCGGCTGCTCACCCGGCCGTTCGCCCGGCCGGGCACGGGCGCCGTGCCCGCCGACTCGCTGTTCACCGTGGACTGGGCCCCGCTTCCGGAGCCGGGACCCGCCGCCGACCGGGAGTGGGCGCTGCTCGACGGCCCCGAGGCCGACCACGGTCTCGGCGTCCCCGCGTTCACCGAGCCGTCCGACGTGCCCCCGGGCGCGTCGATCGTGCTGACGGCCGTCGACGCGTCCTCACTGCCCCGGACCCTGGCCGCGGTGCAGGCCGTGATCGCCGCCGACCGCCCCGAACCGCTCGTGGTGCTCACGCGTCACGCGGTGGCCGTGCGCCCCTCGGACGAGCCGGTGCCCGACCGGGCCGCGGTGTGGGGGCTGCTGCGCACCGCGCAGTCCGAGCACCCCGGACGGTTCGTGCTGCTCGACAGCGACCGGCCGGTGACCACGGCCGACCTCCGCGACGCCCTGGCGACCGGGGAACCGCAGGTCGCCCTGCGGGGCGCCGACCGGTACGCGCCACGGCTGACCCGGCGGCCGGCCGCGCTGGAGCCGCCCACCGCCGAGGCGTGGAACCTCACCGCCTCGCCGAGCGGCAGCCTGGACGGTCTCGCGCTGACCCCCCGTGCGGTCGAGCCGCTGACCGACGGACAGGTCCGCATCGCCGTCCGTGCCGTCGGGGTCAACTTCAAGGACGTGCTGATCACCCTCGGCATGGTGCCCGGCGACCTGACCCGGCTCGGGGTGGAGGCCGCGGGAGTCGTGCTCGACGTCGGTCCCGGGGTGCGCTCCCTGCGCCCCGGCGACCGGGTGTTCGGCCTCGCCGACGCCGCGTTCGGCTCGGTGGCCGTCACCGACCAGCGCCTGCTGGCGCGGATACCCGACGGCTGGGGCTTCGCCCGGGCCGCGAGCGTGCCCGCCGTGTTCCTCACCGCCTACTACGCACTGCGCGATCTGCTCGGCATCCAGCCGGGGCAGCGGATCCTGGTGCACTCGGGCGCGGGCGGTGTCGGGATGGCGGCGATCCAGCTCGCCAGGGTGTGGGGCGCCGAGGTGTTCGCCACCGCGAGCGAGCACAAGCAGGACGCCGTCGCCGGACTCGGGGTCGCCCGGGACCACATCGCCTCCTCCCGGACGCTCGACTTCGAGCGGGCCTTCACCGAGGTCACCGGCGGCAAGGGAGTGGACGCCGTGCTGAACTCGCTCGCGGGCGAGTTCGTGGACGCCTCACTGAGGCTGCTGCGCCCGGGCGGCAGGTTCGCGGAGATGGGCAGGACCGACGTCCGCGAGGCTGGCCCTGACGGCGTGGAGTATCTGCCCTTCGACCTGTCGGACGCGGGGGAGGAGCGGATCGGTGAGATGCTGGCCGAACTGCTCACCCTGTTCGGCGCCGGGAAGCTGTCGACCCTGCCGGTCACCACATGGGACATACGCCGGGCGCCGAGCGCCTTCCGGTATCTGAGCCAGGCCCGGCACACGGGCAAGGTGGTGCTGACCGTCGGCCGGGACCTCGACCCGGACGGCACCGTGCTGCTCACCGGTGGCACCGGCGGACTCGGCGCGTCGCTGGCCCGGCATCTCGTACGGGTACGCGGTGTGCGCAGCCTGGTCCTGGTGAGCCGTACGGGGATCGACGCGCCCGGGGCCCGCGAACTGCGGGACGAACTGGCCGGGGCCGGCGCCTCGGTCACCGTGGCCGCCTGCGACATCGCCGACCGCGCCGCACTGAGCCGGGTCCTCGGCGCCGTCCCGGCCGCGCACCCGCTCACGGCCGTGGTGCACGCCGCGGGGGTGCTCGACGACGCGACCATCGGCGAACTCGACGCCGGCCGGCTGGAGACGGTGCTGCGCCCCAAGGTCCGGGGCGCGCGCCTGCTGCACGAGCTGACCCAGGAGCTGGACCTCAGCGCGTTCGTGCTGTTCTCCTCGGCCGCTGGGGTGTTCGGCGCGGCGGGGCAGGGGAACTACGCCGCCGCCAACGCCGTGCTCGACGCCCTCGCCCGGCAGCGCGTGGCGCGGGGTCTGCCCGGGGTGTCGATCGACTGGGGGCTGTGGGACCTCCCCAGCCCGATGACCGCGGGCCTTGACCACGCGCGCTTCGCGCGGTCGGGCCTGATGCCGCTGGCCGAGGAGCAGGGCCACGCGATCTTCGACCATGTGGCCTCCGGCGGGGACGCCCAGGTCGTCGCCGCTCGGCTGGACCTGACGGTGTTCCGCGACCTGCCGGACCCGCCCCGGCTGATGGCCGGGCTGGTGCGCGGACCGCGCAGGGCGGCGGGCACCACCGCCGCGAGGCCGGCGCGTACCGAGGAGGGGCTGCTGGAGCTGGTGCGCGCCACGGCCGCCGATGTGCTCGGCTACGCGGGCACCGAGGAGGTCGACCGGGCGGGTCTGTTCGCGGAACTGGGCCTGGACTCGCTGACCGCCGTCGAACTGCGCAACCGCCTCGCCTCGGCCACCTCGCTCAGGCTGCCCACCTCGATCGCCTTCGACCACCCGACTCCGGAACGGCTCGCCCGGCACCTCCTGACCCTGCTGACCGTCGAACCCGCCGCGGCGACGGCGCCCGCGGCACCGCCGTCCGACCTGGTCGCCGACCTGTGCGCGGCGGCGTTCGAGGCGGGCGACGGAAAGCGGGCGTTCGACCTGCTGCGCACGGTCGCCCGTAACCGCCCGGCCTTCCGCACCGAACCGGGCACACCGGCCTTCACTCCGCTGGGGTCGGGTGCCGAAGCCCCCCGGCTGGTCTGTCTGACCCCCTTGGTGCCGCTGGCGGGGGCCTACACCTACGCCCGGTTCGCCTCCGGGTTCCGGGGCAGCCGTACGGTCGACGTGCTGGCCACCCCGGGCTTCCTCGACGGCGAGCCACTGGCGGAGTCGGGAGAGGTACTGGCCCGGGTGCAGACCGAGCGGGTCCTCGCCAGGACCGGGGACGACCCGTTCGTCCTGGTGGGATATTCCTCGGGAGGGCTGCTCGCTCTGGCGATGGCCGCTTTGCTGAGCGAACGCGGCGCACCGCTGCGGTCGGTCGTCCTACTGGACACGTATCTCCCCTCGCCGGACCGGATGGACGAGTTCGTGGCCGCGCTGATGCGGGGCATGACGGACCGCCGCGGCGTCGTGCGGGGCCTGACCGGTACCGGGCTGTCGGCGATGGCGTGGAACTGCGATCTGTTCGCGGAATGGTCGGCGGTGCCGCTGCCGGTGCCGGTGCTGTCCGTGCGGGCCGAGGTTCCGCTGCCGGCCGGTGACGGTTCGGTACCGGTCGTCACGCGTGCGGATGTCCGTACCACGGCTGGTGATCACTTCACCCTGCTGGAGGAGCACGCTTCGCGGACGAGTGCCCTGGTGGCCGAGTGGCTGGCCGAGAACGAGCACGAGCACGGGGACGGGGACGTGCACGGGGCCGGGGACGGGGACACCGACGGGGACGTGCACCTGGCGCCGTAAGGCCGACGCGCCGCCCCGCCCGGCCGGTGCACGCCGGTGGCGGAACTGCCCGGGGGCAGTTCCGCCACCGGCGAATCCTGGGTAAATGCCTGGCGTTTGCTCGTTCGCCGACGCTATGCCCGCGGTGAACCGGAAGATGTGGAAGAGGCCGTTCCCCCGGGTGTCCGCGGGCACGCGCCTCCCCTGCCGGGCGCCATGCCGGCGGGCATGACCGACCCCTGGGAAAGCGGCGTGCGTATGTCGGATGACCTCGGCAACATCGATCTCAACATTCTCATCGCCCTGAACGCTCTGCTGGCCGAACGCAGCGTGACACGGGCGGCGGAGCGGGTCTTCGTGGGACAGCCGGCGATGAGTGCCTCACTCGCCCGGCTGAGGAGCCATTTCGGAGATCCGCTGCTCGTCAGGCAGGGGCGGGGGATGACGCTGACCCCGCTGGCCGAGTCGCTGGTGCGGCCGACGCAGGAGGCCCTGGAGGCGGTTCAGGCCGTCATGGGCGCGAGCAAGACCTTCGACCCCGTCACCGGCCCTCCACGCACCTTCACCGTGATCGCCAGCGACTACGCCCAGACGGTGCTGATCCGGCCCATTCTGCGCAAGGTGGAGGCGGAATCGCTGAACATCCGCGTCAACGTCTTCCCCGCGCAGGCCGACTTCATCGACCAGCTCCGCCGGGGCCAGTGCGATCTGCTGATCTGGCCGACCAGCCTGGCCCAGAATCTGTCCGGCTTCTTCAGCGAGACGCTGTTCACCGACGAGTTCGTGGTGGCCGTCGACGCGAACCACCCCGGAGTGGGTGACACCATCACCGTCGATGAGCTGCGGCGGCTGCCGTTCCTCGGGATCAACGGGCCGATGACATCGATCGTGGAGTCCCATTTCGACCGCCTGGGCGCCGGGCTCCGGGTCGCCGCCGACGTAGGGGGATTCGCCATGGCCCCCCACCTGGTGCCCGGGACCCGTCTGGTCACCGTGTTCCAGGGACTCCTCGCGGATGACGCCGCGGGGTCGGGGCTCAGGACGATGCCGCTGCCGGTGCCCATGACCACGCTGACCGAGGCCATGTACTGGCATCCCCACAACAACCAGGACGCCGCCCACCGCTGGTTCCGTCACCAGCTCCTGGAGGTCGCCGCCGGACTCAGGCTGTGACCCGGCGCTTGCGGATCAGGGTGATGCCGTCCGCCATGGGGATCAGGGACATCTCCACGCGAGGATCGTCGCGGACCAGCGCGTTGAACGCGCGGACCCCTTCGGTGTCGGCGTCCCGCGCCTCGGGATCGACCACCCGGCCGAAGAACAGGGTGTTGTCCACCACGATGAGGCCGGTGTCGCCGACGAGGGTCAGCGACCGCTCGTAGTAGTCGGGAAGGCCCCGCTTGTCGGCATCGATGAACACGAGGTCGAACGAGCCGGCCCCCCGCTCCTCGACGAGGGCCTCGAGGGTGGTCGCCGCGTCACCGACGCGGACCTCGATCCGGTCCTCGACACCGGCCCGGCGCCAGTAGTCGGCGCCGATCCGGGCCCAGCGGTCGGTGATATCGCAGGTGACCAGCTTTCCGCCCGGTGCGAGCGCGCGGGCCAGGCACAGCGTGCTGTACCCGGTGAAGGTGCCGATCTCCAGGATGCCGCGCGCCGGGGTGAGGCCCGCCAGCAGCGTCAGCAGCTGGCCCTCCTCGGGCATGACCTGCATCGCGCTGCCCGCGGGCAGTTGGGAGGTCTGCTCGCGCAGCTCCGCGAGGACGGTGTCCTCGCGGAGGGAGAACTCCCGGACGTAACTCGAGAGCGCGGCCGAGAGCTCCAACTGGTCCGCCATGCTGTGTCATCTCCTCGTCGGAACGGGCCGGGGCTGTGCCGCTGTCCGGCTGGGCGCGTTCCCGCGCTATGCCAGGCGGGGGGCGTGCAGCTCCATCGTGGGTGGGGGGTCATGGGGTTCGGGCAGCAGGTGGAGGCGCTCCACACCCGGCTCCCGTGGCGGGGCGAGTCCGGCCCGGCACCCGCACGGCTCGCCGGTGAAGCCGGCGAGGCGGTAGGCGATCTCCATCATCCGGTTGCGCTCGGTCCGCCGGAAGTCGGCGATCAGGTGCGCGCCCGCGCGCGCGGCCTCGCCGACCAGCCAGCCGAGGATCACCGAGCCGGCGCCGAACGACACCACGCGGCAGGAGGTGGCCAGGAGCTTCAGATGCCAGACGGACGCGTGCTTCTCCAGCAGTTGCAGGCCGACCGCGCCATGCGGCCCGAACCGGTCGGTGAGTGTGGTCACCAGTACCTCGTGGTGCGGATCGGCCAGCAGCCCGCGCAGGGCCGCGAGGGAGTAGTGCACACCCGTGGCGTTCATCTGGCTGGTGCGCAGGGTCAGCTCCTCGACCCGGGAGAGCTCCTCCTCGGTGGCGCGCTGAATGCGCATCACCAGGCCGAGGGAGCGCAGGAAGTCCTCGCTCGGCCCGGTGAACTCCGCCTCGGCCGACTTCCGCTGGAATCCGGCCTGGTACATCTGCCGGCGGCGGGCCGCGTCCACGGTCACGGTGGGCGGGCTGAACTCCGGCAGGTCGGCGAGGCCGGAGAGCTGCTCGGGGGTGTAGGCACGGACCTCCGGCAGATGGAACTGGACCTCCGCCCGCTCCGCCGGCTGGTCGTCGACGAAGGCGATCGTGCCGAGCGCGAAGCCGAGTTCGGCGGCGATCTCGCGCACCGAGTCCGACTTCGGGCCCCAGCCGATGCGCGGCAGGAGGAAGTACTCGGCCACGCCCAGCGCTTCGAGCCGCTGCCACGCCTGGTCGTGGTCGTTCTTGCTGGCGACCGACTGGAGGATGCCGCGGCTGTCCAGCTCGGCGATGAGCTTCTCGACCGGGGCGGGCAGCGTCACCTCGCCGTCCTCCAGGAGCGTGCCCTGCCACAGGGTGTTGTCCAGGTCCCACACCAGGCACTTCACGATGGTGGCCGATTCCGTCACTGCTTCTCCTCGTCTCAGCTCGCTGCCATCGACACCGCGTGGTCGGCGAGGATCAGCTGGCAGATCTCCGTGCTGCCCTCGATGAGCTCCATGAGCTTCGCGTCGCGGTACGCGCGCTCCACCACATGACCCTCGTGCGCCGCGGCCGAGCCCAGGACCTGTACCGCCGTGGCGGCGCCCTGCGCGGCCTGGACCGCGCTCACCTGCTTGGCGAGGACGGTGGCGATGACCATGTCGGGAGAGCCGCTGTCCCAGCCGCGGCTGGCGTGCTCGCACACCCGGGTGGCGATCTGCTCGGCGGTCAGCAGATTCGCCAGGTGGCGGGCGACGAGCTGGTGGCGGGCGAGTGGTTCACCGAACTGCCTGCGGTCGCGGGCGTGGCGGCGGGCGGCGTCGAGACAGGCCCGCAGGATGCCCACACAGCCCCAGGCGACCGAGAGCCGCCCGTACGCCAGCGCCGTCGTCACCAGCAGCATCAGCGGCTGTCCACCGCCGAGTACCGCATCGGCGGGCAGCCGCACCTCGTCGAGGTGTACATCCGCGTGGCCCGCAGCCCGGCAGCCGGACGGCAGCGGCACCCGGCGTACGGTGACGCCCGGAGCCGAGACGGGGACCACCACGGCCGCCGCACCGGAGCCGTAGCGGCCGACGACGACGATCACATCGGCGTAGTGGGCGGCGGTGGTCCACACCTTCCGCCCACGGACGACGACCGCGTCCCCGTCGGGTTCGATGGTCGTGGTCATCGCCGACAGATCGCTGCCCGCCTCCGCCTCGCTGAACGCGACGGCGGCGAGTTGGCCACCGGCCAGCTTCGGCAGGTACATCGCGTGCTGCCGCGGACCGCCCAGGCGCTGGATGGCCCACGCGGCCATGCCCTGCGACGTCATCACGCTCCGCAGCGAGCTGCACCGGCTGCCGACATACGCCGTGAACTCGCCGTTCGCCGCGCTGGTGGCGCCGAGGCCGCCGAAGTCCGCCGGCACCCCCGCGCACAGCAGACCGCGGGCCGCCGGCGTCCGCAGCACCTCATCGGGAATCTCACCGGACCGATCCCACTCCGCGGCCCGGTCGCCGACGAGGTCGTCGACGAGCTCGCGCGCCCCGGCGAGCGGCTCAGGCATCGGCGGGCTGCCCGGCGTCGCGCAACCGCAGCACAAGGGCGGTCATGGCCGCCACGGTGCGGAAGTTGTCCCGCTTGAGGTCGTCCCCCAGGATCTGCACCGAGAACGCCTGCTCCAGGTGGACGACGAGCTCCATCGCGAACATCGACGACACCAGCCCGGAGGCGAAGAGGTCCTGGTCGGCGGGGACTTCCGCGTTCACCCGCCCCGCGACGAACCCCGTGATCCCCTGCTCGATCCCCTCGGCGGTGATGGCCTGCTCCGCGCTCATGAAAGCACCCCTTCGTAGTCATAGAACCCGCGCCCCGTCTTGCGGCCCAGATCGCCGCGGCGCACCTTCTCCCGCAGCAGGTCACAGGGGGCGAAGGCGGGATTTCCGGTCCGCTCGGCAAGCAGCCGAAGAGCGTCCGCGAGATTGTCGAGCCCGATGAGATCGGCGGTGCGCAGCGGCCCGGTCGGATGGCCGAGGCACCCCTGCATCAGCCGGTCCACGGACTCGGCGCTCGCGGTGCCCTCGGCCACGATCCTCGCCGCCTCGTTGATCATGGGGTGCAGCAGCCTGCTGGTGACGAACCCCGGCGCGTCGTGCACCACGACCGCCTTCTTCCCCAGGCGGTCGAGCAGGGAGAACACCGCGGCCACGGTGTCCTCGGCGGTCCGCGGGCCGCGGATCACCTCCACCATCTCGATGAGATAGGCCGGATTCATGAAGTGCACCCCGGCCAGCTCCGCGGGCCGCCGCACCGACTTCGCCAGCTCGTCGATGGGAATCCCCGACGTGTTGGTGATCAGCGTGGTCCCGGGGGCGACCACGCCGGAGACCTCCGCCAGCATCCGTGCCTTGAGCGAGGAGTCCTCGGTGATCGCCTCGATCACCGCGGTGGCATCCGCCGCGGCCTCGCCGGACAGCGTCGTCGTCAGCGTTCCGGTCGCCCGGGAGCCGGGGAAGGCGCCCATGAACCGCCCGTGCCGCAGCTGCTGGGCGATTTCCGCCTCAGCGGCGCGCAATACGTCGTCCGAGACGTCGACGAGGACGACGTCCACCCCACGGCCCAGTGCCAGTGCGGTGATGCCGCACCCCATTACCCCTGCGCCGAAAACGGCGATCGTGTCCGAGCGCGGATTCGCCGTCACTCTGCCTCCGTGATTCGTCCCGTTCGGTGTGCCATGACGCTAGTCCGCTGGTCGAACGCCCCGGAAGGCAACTGGTATCGATCAAGGGCATCGGCGCCAGGGATACCAGACCTATCGAGCAAACCGCCCAGCGCGCGCATACCGGGCCTCTCGGAGCGCACCCGGAGGGCTCCTCTAGGATCTTCGGCATGGCGAAGCGCGCGGTCCATCGGCGGGCCCGGAAGATCCTGGGCGAGGAGCCCGTGGCCCTGGTCTGGTGCGAGATCCACAAGCCCATTCCCACGCCGCCCAAAGAGGTGCACCGCGCCGCGGGCGGGGGACGGCTGAAGCCGGGTCACCACTGGCTGCTGTACGTCGGTGCCGTGGTGTTCTTCTTCATCGTCGTCCCGATGATGCTGCTCGACAAGCTGGGCGCCGGTCGACGTGACCGGCCGGACGCCCGCTCTTCCGGCTCCGGCCGCAGCCGCGATCGCGGACAGGGTCCGGCGAACCACGTCTTCGACGGCGACTGGAACCTGACGGCGGGCCAGCTGCTGCTGCATTGGTACGGGCACTCACCCAACCCGAAACGCCTGGTGATGCTGGCCCGCGAGCGGGTCTGTATCGCCGCGTCCCCTCGCCGTCGGCTGTCGCCCACCAAGGCCGACGACTTCCGGATCGTCGCGGAGTTCCCCCTCGATCAGGCCCGCGTCGAGGGCGAGGCGGGCCAGCCGCGCGGATTCGCCACCTTCCGGCTCCGCTTCGCCGACGGCTCCTGGCTGGAAGCAGGACGGCTGGGTGAACCCGAGGACGCGGACCACTTCCTTCGCACCATCAACGGCTGACCGCCATGGCCACCCCTGACTCGCCCCTGTCCCGCGACGAGCGGCGCACCGAGCTGCGGGAGTTTCTGCGCAGCCGCCGAGCCCGGGTGTCGCCGGCCGATGTCGGCATGCCGGCCGGCGGCCGGCGGCGCACACCGGGTCTGCGGCGCGAGGAGGTCGCGGTGCTGGCAGGCGTCGGAGTGTCCTGGTACACGTGGCTGGAGCAGGGACGCGACATCAAGGTGTCCGAGCAGGTCCTCGACGCGATCGCCCGGGCACTGCTGCTGGGCCCCGCCGAGCGTGCCCACCTCTACCGCCTGGCCGGACTCAACCCGCCGCAGACCCCCTCCGCGCCCTCGGCGGCACCCTCACCCGAGGTGCGGCGGTTGCTGGACGCCTGGTCACCGCGGCCCGGCTATGTCCGCGACCGCCACTGGAACTTCACCGCCGTCAACGACGCGGCACGCGTGGTGTTCGGCTATGGCGACAGCGACCACAATTGTCTGGTCTCCTTCTTCACCAACGTCCGCTACCGGGTGCTGCACCGGAACTGGGCCGGGACCGCGACCGATGTGGCCGCCGCCTTCCGGGCCGACGCGGCGCGCTACCCGGACGATCCGGAGTTCGGCCGCATCGCCGCCGACCTGGCCGCGGTCAGCCCCGAATTCGCCGAGCTGTGGGCGCGCCACGATGTGGCCGAGCACACCAGCGCGGTGAAGGCGGTCGATCATCCCGATGCCGGGACGATGATCTTCGATGCCACCCTGCTGCCGCTGCCCGAGCACCCCGGGCACCATCTGATCCTGCACAACCCGCGCCCCGGCACCGACACCCAGCAGCGGTTGGAGACGCTGCTGCGGCGGCACAGCCTGGTGGTGCCACACCCAGGATGAGTGAACACTGCCCGCGTCGCCGCCGTGCCCGCAGGATCGTGGACATGGACAACAGCAGCAGGCAGATGAAGGCAGTGACCATCCCCGAGTTCGGCGACGCCGAGGTGCTCCGCGTCGCCACCGTTCCCGTCCCCGAGCCCGGGCCGGGCCAGGTCGCCATCGACGTGGCGTACGCCGGCGCCAACTTCGCCGAGGTTCTCTACCGGCGCGGCGTGGTCGACGTGCCGCTTCCCTTCGTGCCCGGTATCGAGGTGTCGGGGCGGATCCGGGCGGTCGGTGAGGGCGTCGGGGACCTGACCGTCGGGCAGCCGGTGGCCGCCCTCTCGATCGTCGACGGCGGTGGCTACGCCGAGGTGGTGGTCACCTCGGCCGACCTGGTCGTGCCGCTGGACGGCCTCGGTATCGGAATGGACGTCGCCGCGGCGCTGCCGTCCAACAGCACCACCGCGTTCCTCGTGCTCGACCGGGTGGCCCGGATCGAGCCCGGAGAACGCGTTCTGGTCCATGCGGCGGCCGGCGGTGTGGGAAGCCAACTCGGCCAGGCCGCCCGCCTGCTGGGCGCGGGCCATGTGGTCGGCACCGTCGGCAGCGCGGCCAAGATCGAGACGGCCAGGCGCTTCGGCTACCACGAGGTGATCACGCGGGACCGGATCGCCGACGCGGGCGAGTTCGACGTCGTGGTCGACATGGTCGGCGGCCCGGCCCGCCGTGCCGGGCTGGACCGGCTGGCCCCGATGGGGCGCCTGGTGGTGATGGGCAACGCCTCCGGCGCCGAGGACATCGGTATTCCGGCCAACGAACTGTGGTTCACCAACAGGACCGTCTCCGGCTTCAATCTGGCCGCCTTCTCCGCCGCCTTCCCCGAGGAGACACACCGTGCTCTGCGCCGCGCGGTGGCGGCCGCGGCCACGGGAGATCTGCGGACGCGGGTCGAAACCCTGCCGCTGGAACAGGCCGCCGAGGCCCACCGCCGCATCGAGTCGGGCACGACCACGGGCAAGCTGGCGCTCGAGGTCGCGGCGCTGTGACCTACGGCCGGGAGTTCGCGGGCGTATCGCTTTCAGCCGTCGGGGCGCGGGTGCTCGACGGGAAGGCGGGCGGGCAGGCCGCGCAGCAGCGTGTCGAGGAAGAGGTCGAAGCGGGGTGAGGGGCCGTCCACGGAGACGCCCTGGTCGACCCGCCCAGCCACTGGACGACGCCGAGGCCGAAGACGTACCAGCTCTGCCGTGCCGCCTCCGGGGCGGCGCCGGCCGCGATGAACGCGGCCTCCACCCGCTCGCGCAGCCGCCCGAACGAGGCCGGGTTGTGCCGGTGCGGATGCGCGACGCGGGCGGCGTATCCGGGTACGGCCAGGAACTCGTCATGCATGGCCCATGCGAGGCGGGCCGGCCATGAGCGCCAGGTGTGCTCCGTGGGGTCGTCCGGCGGCAGGATGCGCTCGACCATGACCTCGCTGATCAGGTCGAAGAGCCCTTCGCGGTCGCGGACCCAGCGGTAGAGCGCGGAGTGCGAGACGCCGAGGCGGGTGGCGAGTTCCCGCATGGTGAGCGTGGAGAGGTCGCACCGCAGGGCGGTGGAGACGATCAGCTCACGGCTCAGCCGTGCGGGGCGCCCCCGTGCGGGGGGCGCGGTGCTCGTCGTTTGGCGGCCATCCCGACGCACGCTCAAGGGCTGTCCTCGATCAGGCGTCGCAGCGAGGGCAGCAAGGAATCGAGATCCTGGCTGGTCCGGAACGCGACGAGGGTGGTGCCGTCATCGCCCCTTCCCCCGGGGGACTGCGGCGTCGGGAAGAGAGCGAGGACCTCACGCATCGCCTCGTCGACCTCTGCGACGGGGTCGGCGGACTCGCCCCGGAGCCAGCGGCGCAATACGTGGTTGTGAGCCGCCACCACTGCCGCCGCCATGAGCTCGGCCCGAAGCGAGGCCGCCTCGGTGGGATCCCCCATCCAGTCCGCGATGAACTCGCGGAACAGCCGCTGGTAGCGCGCCACGCTGGCGATCTCCCGATCCCGCAGGGCGGAGACCTTGCTGGTGAGCGCGTACCGGCGGCGCGCGAGGTCGCCCTCGTCGATGTAGTGCAGCAGCACCAGGCGTACGGCGTCGGATACGGCGACCAGGGCGGTGCTCTCACTGGAGGTCGCCAGGCGGTCCCTGATCAGCTCCAGCAGCCGGTCATGATCGGGGAAGATGACCGCTTCCTTGGACCGGTAGTGCCGGAAGAACGTCGTACGGCCCACTCCGGCCCGTTCGGCGATGTCATCGACGGTGGTCCGCTCGTATCCGCGTTCGTCGAAGAGAACGAACGCGGCGTCCGCGAGCCGGATCCGCGCGGCTGGCTTGCTCATGACCGCTCATCCTTCCCTGTCTCAGTGCTCGGAGACCACTTGCCCCTCCGTGCGGTACTGAGTACCGTTCATAAGACATTGAGTACCACAGGAGGCTGCGGCGTGGATTCCGTTACACAGAGTGCCGAGGACGTGGTGGACATCGACATCCACACCACCGCCGGTAAGCTCGCCGATCTCCAGCGCCGTATCGAGGAGGCGACGCACGCCGGCTCCGCACGCGCCGTCGAGAAGCAGCACGCCAAGGGCAAGCTGACGGCTCGCGAGCGGATCGAGCTGCTGCTCGACGAGGGCTCCTTCGTGGAGCTCGACGAGTTCGCCCGGCACCGCTCCACCAACTTCGGCCTGGACGGCAACCGCCCCTACGGCGATGGCGTCGTCACCGGTTACGGCACGGTCGACGGCCGCCCGGTGGCCGTGTTCTCCCAGGACTTCACCGTCTTCGGCGGCGCGCTGGGCGAGGTCTACGGCCAGAAGATCGTCAAGGTGATGGACTTCGCGCTGAAGACCGGCTGCCCGATCATCGGCATCAACGACTCCGGCGGCGCCCGCATCCAGGAGGGCGTGGCCTCCCTCGGCGCCTATGGCGAGATCTTCCGCCGCAACACCCACGCGAGCGGTGTCATCCCGCAGATCAGCCTGGTCGTGGGCCCGTGCGCGGGCGGGGCGGTCTACTCCCCGGCGATCACCGACTTCACGGTCATGGTCGACCAGACCTCGCACATGTTCATCACCGGCCCGGACGTCATCAAGACCGTCACCGGTGAGGACGTCGGCTTCGAGGAGCTGGGCGGCGCCCGCACCCACAACTCCACCTCCGGCGTGGCCCATCACATGGCCGGGGACGAGAAGGACGCCATCGAGTACGTCAAGCAGCTGCTGTCGTACCTGCCGTCCAACAACCTCTCCCGGGCGCCGGTCTTCCCCGAGGAGGCGGATCTCGCCGTCACGGACCAGGACCTGGAGCTGGACGCCCTCGTGCCCGACAGCGCGAACCAGCCGTACGACATGCACAGGGTGATCGAGCACATCCTCGACGACACCGAGTTCTTCGAGACGCAGCCGCTGTTCGCGCCGAACATCGTCACCGGCTTCGGGCGGATCGAGGGCCACCCGGTGGGCATCGTGGCCAACCAGCCGATGCAGTCCGCCGGCTGCCTGGACATCAAGGCGAGCGAGAAGGGCGCGCGCTTCGTACGCACCTGCGACGCCTTCAACATCCCGGTCATCACCTTCGTCGATGTGCCGGGCTTCCTGCCGGGGGTGGGCCAGGAGCACGACGGCATCATCCGGCGCGGCGCCAAGCTGATCTACGCCTACGCGGAGGCGACGGTCCCGCTGATCACGGTGATCACCCGCAAGGCGTTCGGCGGCGCCTACGACGTCATGGGCTCCAAGCACCTGGGCGCCGACCTCAACCTCGCCTGGCCGACCGCCCAGATCGCCGTGATGGGCGCCCAGGGCGCGGTCAACATCCTGCACCGCCGCACCCTCGCCGAGGCGGAGGCGGAGGCCGAGACCGGCGGCGATGTGGAGGCGACCAGGGCGCGGCTCATCCAGGAGTACGAGGACGCCCTGCTCAACCCCTATGTCGCGGCCGAGCGCGGCTACGTCGACGCGGTGATCATGCCGTCCGAGACCCGTCGGCACATCGTGCGCGGCCTGCGTCAGCTGAGCACCAAGCGCGAGTCGCTGCCGCCCAGGAAGCACGGCAACATCCCCCTCTAGTCCGGACCGCTCCTACTGGTCCCGTCTGACGAGCAGACCCCGACTCATGGAGAAGACAGCATGAACGACCTGTTGGAACGAGCGGAGCATCCCGGCGCCATCGCGGCACCGCCCGCGCGTGTGGTGCACCGGCTGACCGCGGCAGGGAACGAGCCGGAGTCGGCATGCTGACGAAGGTGCTGATCGCCAACCGTGGCGAAATCGCCGTCCGTGTGGCCCGGGCCTGCCGGGACGCCGGGATCGTGAGCGTTGCCGTCTACGCGGATCCGGACCGGGAGGCTCCGCACGTCCGCGCCGCGGACGAGGCGTTCGCGCTGGGCGGTGACACCCCGGCGACCAGCTACCTGGTGATCGACAAGATCCTGCACGCGGCACGCGAGTCCGGCGCGGACGCCATCCACCCCGGATACGGCTTCCTCTCCGAGAACGCCGAGTTCGCGCAGGCGGTCTTGGACGCCGGTCTGATCTGGATCGGCCCGCCGCCGCGGGCCATCCGCGACCTGGGCGACAAGGTCGCCGCCCGGCGCATCGCCCAGCGCGCCGGTGCCCCGCTGGTGGCCGGGACCCCCGACCCGGTGAGCGGGGCCGAGGAGGTGGTGGCCTTCGCCGAGGAGCACGGTCTCCCGATCGCCATCAAGGCGGCCTTCGGCGGCGGCGGCCGCGGTCTGAAGGTCGCCCGCACCCTCGAAGAGGTCCCCGAGCTGTACGACTCCGCCGTCCGCGAGGCGGTGGCCGCGTTCGGCCGTGGCGAGTGCTTCGTCGAGCGCTACCTGGACAAGCCCCGCCATGTCGAGACCCAGTGCCTGGCCGACACCCACGGCAACGTGGTCGTGGTCTCCACCCGTGACTGCTCCCTCCAGCGCCGCCACCAGAAGCTGGTCGAGGAGGCCCCGGCGCCGTTCCTGTCCGAGGAGCAGGTCGCGCAGCTGTACTCCGCCTCCAAGGCCATCCTCAAGGAGGCCGGTTACGTCGGCGCCGGCACGGTGGAGTTCCTGGTCGGCCTCGACGGCACGATCTCCTTCCTGGAGGTCAACACCCGGCTCCAGGTGGAGCACCCGGTCACCGAGGAGGTCACCGGCATCGACCTGGTGCGCGAGATGTTCCGCATCGCCGACGGCGAGGAACTCGGCTACGACGACCCCGAACCGCGCGGCCACTCCTTCGAGTTCCGCATCAACGGCGAGGACCCGGGCCGCAACTTCCTGCCCGCCCCGGGCACGGTCACCACGTTCGCCCCGCCGTCCGGCCCGGGCGTGCGCCTGGACGCGGGGGTGGAGTCGGGCAGCGTGATCGGCCCCGCGTGGGACTCGCTGCTGGCCAAGCTGATCGTCACCGGCGCCACCCGCGCGCAAGCCCTGGAGCGCGCGGCCCGCGCCCTGGCCGAGTTCCGGGTCGAGGGCATGGCGACCGCCATCCCGTTCCACCGCGCGGTGGTCAGGGACCCGGCGTTCGCCCCCGAACTGACCGGCTCCACCGAGCCGTTCACGGTCCACACCCGCTGGATCGAGACCGAGTTCGCAGGCGAGATCAAGCCCTTCGCCGCTCCCGCGGACGCGGAGACGGACGAGGAGCCGGGCCGCGAGACGGTGGTCGTCGAGGTCGGCGGCAAGCGCCTGGAGGTCTCCCTGCCGTCCTCGCTGGCCATGTCGCCGTCCCGCACCGGCCACGCCGCGGGCGCCCGCCCCAAGCGGCGCGCGGCCAGGAAGTCCGGCCCGGTCGCCTCGGGTGACGCCCTCGCGTCCCCGATGCAGGGCACGGTCGTCAAGGTCGCCGTCGAGGAGGGCCAGGAGGTCAAGGAGGGAGACCTGGTCGTCGTCCTGGAGGCGATGAAGATGGAGCAGCCGCTGAACGCGCACAAGTCCGGCACCGTCAAGGGCCTGGCCGCCGAGATCGGCGCCTCCCTCACCTCCGGCGCCGTGATCTGCGAAATCAAGGATTGACGAACGCATCAGCCAGGAGAATTCGCCATGTCCCATACAGTGATCGAAACCGCAGCCAACGGCCCCTTCGAAGGGGACGGCGTCTCGCCCGCCGCACCGCGGATCGACGCGGACCAGCGCGGCGGCCCCATCCCGGCAGGGGGGATCTGGGACGGGGTGCTGTACTTCCAGCGCTGCCGCTGGTGCCGTACCGCGGTCTTCCGCCGTCTGCTGTGCCCTGTCTGCGGCTCCACCGACATGACCGAGGAACGCAGTGACGGCATCGGCGTCATCCACCACGTCACCGTTGTCGGCCGCAGCGCGGGCAGGCCCCGCGCCATGGCCATCATCGACATGCACGAAGGGTTCCGCCTCCGCGCCAGGGTCAGTGCCGTGCCGCTGGCCAGGGCGTGTGTCGGAGCCCAGGTACGGCTCGGGTTCGGGCCGCAGCCGCAGGAGATCGCCTTTCAGCTCTGCGACGCATAGCGGGACCCGCGCTCGCCTGGCCCCGTGGCCACGCCCCACCTTCGCGGCCGCTCTCCGTACAGTCCGATGGCCGACTAAAATTTTGATCACGCAGTCGCCCCGCTGACGTCGCTCCGGACCCCACAGGGGTGAGTACGGATGACCGGTAGCCCTGGTGATGATCAAAACCCCATGACGCCGACCGGTGCGGGCAACGGCCCCGCCGTCTCCCACCGCCAGTTCGACGCGCTCTTCGAGGCGGTCCGTACGTGGGGCCGCTGGGATCCGGCCGACCGGGGCGCCTGGAACCGGGTGACCCCGGGCCATGTACAGCGGGCCACCGCCCGGGTGCGGTCCGGGACGGTCGTTCCGCTGGGCCTGCCCTGGAACACGCGGTCCGCACCGGACAACCGCGGGCCCGCCCTGCACCACATGACGGACCTCGGCGATGTGGAGGCCCCGGAGCCCTCCGTCCACAAGGACTTCATCGCCGTCGACTACCACGGCAAGGGCGTCACCCACCTCGATGCCCTGTGCCACATCGCCTATCGGGGGCAGCTCTACGGCGGGTGGACGGCACGCGAGGCCATCGACGCGTCGGGCGCCCACCACGGCGCGGTCACCGCACTCGGACCCCTGGTCACGAAGGGTGTGCTGCTCGACCTCCCCGCCGTCCGGGGATCCGCCTGGCTGGAACCGGGGCAGGCGGTCCACGCCGAGGACATCGCCGCGGCCGAGGAGGCGTTGGGTGTGAGGATCGGCGACGCCGACGCGGTGCTGCTGCGCTCCGGGCGCTTCCGCCGCCGTGCGGAACTCGGCGCCTGGGACGCCGACGCGGCGAGCGCGGGGCTGCATGTGGACGCCGTACCGCTGCTGGCCGAGCGCGGTATCGCGCTGCTCGGCGGCGACGGTGACAGCGACGTACGTCCCTCGCCGGTCGAGGGGGTGCACTCTCCCGTCCATACGCTCGCCCTGGCCGCGATGGGGGTGCCGTTGCTGGACAACCTCGATCTCGAAGCGCTCTCCGCCGCCACCGCCGAGGCGGGCCGCTATGAGTTCCTCCTGGTCGTGGCGGCTCTGAACATTCCGGGTGGGACCGGCTCGCCGGTCAACCCGGTCGCGGTTCTGTGACCTGCCGCCTTCTGTACCGCGCTATTGTCGAAAAGGGGATATTTTGGACTCATGGTCCGGGAGAGGCGTGATCCAGCGCGGCGCGGAACCGATTCTGGTGGGGCTCGCGAGAAGTGACATCGGGCCCGCATATCCGCGTGAGCGGTTCCTGGAGGGGGAGGCGGTCCAGGGCGGCGTCCAGGGAGGCGTGCGCAACCTCATTCTGAATTCCTGGCAGCGCTGCCGCTCCCTGGGGCTGCCGCTGGGCGGAATGGAACTGCCCTACCGGGAGGACGTCGACCCGGAGAGCAGGCTGGTCCGGGCGGCCGCTCCGGTGCTCGACCGGCTGCGGGCCCGGTTCCTGGGCAGCCAGATGAACATCTCGCTCGCCGACGGAAGCGGGATGGTGCTCCT
Source organism: Streptomyces javensis (assembly GCF_039525925.1). Taxonomy (NCBI): domain Bacteria; kingdom Bacillati; phylum Actinomycetota; class Actinomycetes; order Kitasatosporales; family Streptomycetaceae; genus Streptomyces; species Streptomyces javensis. The sequence goes on from NZ_BAAAIF010000051.1 coordinate 32,696, forward strand.
GCGCCGCTTCGGAGATGAGGCGTGGGCCAGAACCCTCCCGGATATCCAGCGGGTACCGGGTTTCGTTTTCGCCGAGCGGTTCGCCGGTACCAACGGCATCGGCCTCGCGCTCGTGGAGAGGCAACTCATCCAGGTCTACGGCGCCGAGCACTTCGCCGAGCGCGGCCAGGCGAACGGCTGTCGCGCCATACCCGTTCACGACCCGTTCAGCGGGCGCGTCGAAGGCATCCTGTGCCTCGGCTATCCGCGCGACGCCTCGCACCCCGCGCTGGACGAGGTGGTGCGCAAGGCGGCTCAGGCCATCGAATGGCGGCTGCTGGAGGAGAGTTCGGCGCGAGAGCGCGCCCTGTTGCGCGCATACCTGGGGGCGGACCGGGTGCGGATGGGGGAGCCGCCGGGAGGCGGGCAGGCCATCGGGGTGGACGCGCTCGTCGAGCGGCTGCACCACCATGACCGGATGGTGATCAAGGAGAAGGCCGCCGAACTGCTCTCCCGCGCACAGCGGGCGGCCACCGCCGTCTCCCTGTCCGACGGACGGCGGGTCACCCTGATCAGCCGCCCCACGACGAGCGCGTCCGGAGTGGAGGGCATCGCCGTCGAGGCCGTCTTCCACGACCGCGCACCGCGACAGCCGCTCACCCTCCCGCGCCGTCCCGACATCCCTCGCCCCGCCGTGCCGGGCCGGGGCGCTCCGGCCGCCGAGCGGGCGAGCGGCACGGCCGGTACCACGGACGACCAGGCCACCAGAGGGCTGGTACTGGTGGGCGAGCCGGAGGTGGGGAAGTACGCCCTGGCCGCGCGACGCCGCATGGAGCTGCTGTCCGAGGCCAGCGCGCGCATCGGCACCACCTTGGATGTGCGCCGCACCGCCCAGGAACTCGCCGAGACGGCCGTACCGCAGCTGGCGGACTTCGTCACGATCGACCTGCCCGACGCCGTACTGCGCGGCGAGGAGCCTCCCGACCTCCGGAACGACCTGCGCCGTGCGGTGGTGCACGGCATCCACGACGACTGCCCCTTCTACCCGGTCGCCAAGCGGATCGACTTCCATCCGACCACCCCTCAGCTGCGGTGCGTGAACACCGGGATGGCGATCCTGGAGGAGGACCTGGAGACCGCGGCCGGCTGGCTCGCCCAGGACCCCGAGCACACCGAGCGGCTGCTGGCCCACGTCCGTTCCCTCATCGCCGTACCCCTGATCGCACGCGGCGTCGTCCTGGGCATCGCCAGCTTCTACCGCTCGCTCGACCCCGTGCCCTTCGGCGACGACGACCGTTCACTGGCCCAGGAACTGGCGACCCGCGCCGCGCTCTCCATGGACAACGCCCGGCGCTACACCCGCGAGCACAACATGGTCCTGGCCCTCCAGCGCAGCCTGCTTCCCCAGGGCGTGCCCGACCAGAACGCCGCCGAGGTGGCCCATCGCTATCTGCCCGCCGAGTCGCGGGTGGGCGGGGACTGGTACGACGTCATCGCGCTGCCCGGCACCCGCTTCGGCCTCGTCGTCGGCGATGTCGCCGGTCATGGCCTGCACTCGGCCGCCACCATGGGGCGGCTGCGCACCGCCGCACGCAGCTTCGCCGAACTCGACTTCCCCCCGGACGAGGTCCTCACCCACCTGGACAACCTCGTGGTACGCCTCGACCGGGAGGAGCGCGGCGACGGATTCGGCATCATCGGCGCGACCTGCCTGTACGCCGTCTACGACCCCACTTCGCAGCGGTGCACCATGGCCCGCGCGGGCCACCCGCCACCGGCGCTGGTCAGCCCCGACGGCAGCGTGTCCTTTCCCGACCTGCCCGCCGGCCCCCCGCTCGGCCTGGGCGGACTTCCCTTCGAAACCGCCGAGATCGAGGCCCCCGAGAACAGTCAGCTGGTCCTCTACACCGACGGACTCATCGAGGACCGGCACCGCGACATCGACGTGGCCCTCGACCAGCTCCGCGATGCCCTGGCCCACCCGGAGCGCACGCCCGAGGACACCTGCCAGGCGGTCCTGGACGCCGTGGCCCCCGCCCACCCCGGCGACGACATCGCCTTGCTCGTCGCCCGCACCCACGCCCTCGCCCCCCACCAGATCGCCACCTGGGATCTGCCCGCAGATCCGGCCGTCGTCTCCGAGGTCCGTGCCGCCGCCGCCCGACGGCTCACCGAGTGGGGTCTGGAAGAGGCCTCGTTCGTGGTGGAGCTGGTGCTCAGCGAGCTGGTCGCCAATGCCATCCGCCACGGCACCGGGCCCCTGCGGGTGCGGCTGCTCCATGACCGCACCCTGATCTGCGAGGTCTCGGACACCAGCAGCACCGCACCGCATCTGCGCCGGGCCGCCACCACCGACGAGGGCGGCCGTGGGCTGTTCCTCGTCGCGCAACTGGCCCAGGCGTGGGGGACGCGCCACACCCCGGACGGCAAGGTCATCTGGGCCGAGTGCACCCTCGGCCCACCCTGAGCGGCCGGTCCAGGACCGACGGCCCGGCACCGGACAGACAGCCGAACGCCCCGCCGATCAAGCTCCTGATCAACTGATCCGTTGGAGTAACAGAGCCCCGGAAGACCGCCGGATTCCGGAGATATGCCGGTCGGTCCCGCTATTGTCGTGGGTGAGTTCGCGACAGTTCGCCAGGCCGACCCGGAGATGTCCGTGCATGACGCCACCTCGGTGAACGCATCCCCGGCCGCCCGACCGGACCCCCTCGTCCGCATCCGGGGTCTCAGCAAGCGGTTCGGCGGGACCCTCGCGCTGGACCGCGTCGACCTCGACCTCCACGGCGGCAGTGTGCTCGCGCTCCTCGGCCCCAACGGCGCCGGAAAGTCCACCCTCATCAAGGTGCTCGCGGGCGTTCATCCGGCCGACGGGGGAGAGGTGACGGTGGCCGGGCACCCCCTGGGCACCGAGGCCGCCGCTTCGAGCATGTCCTTCACCCACCAGGACCTCGGCCTCGTGGAATGGATGACGGTCGCCGAGAACATCGCCCTGGCCACCGGGTATCCACGCCGCGGCGGGCTGATCTCCTGGCGGCGGACCACGGAGCGCGGCACGGAGGTCCTGCGGACCGTCGCCGGGCAGCTCCCGGCCGACGCCAGGATCGCCGACCTCGCCCCCGCCGAGCGTTCCCTGGTCGCCGTCGCCCGTGCCCTCGCCACGAACGCCCGGCTCATCGTGTTGGACGAGCCGACCGCCGGCCTCCCCGCCGCGGACTGCGCCCGGCTCTTCGACGTCCTGCACACCCTGCGCGACCGGGGGCACGGCATTCTCTATGTCACCCATCGCCTGGACGAGGTGTACGAGGTCGCCGACGCCTTCGCGGTGCTGCGCGACGGCCGCCTGGTCAGCCGGGGCCCGCTGGCGGACCACGGCCCCGCCCGGCTGGTGCGGGACATCGTCGGCGACCAGCCGACCGGCTACCGGCCCGGCACCGCCTCCGCCGGCGGCCCGGCCGTGCTGACCCTCGACGGCGTCCGGACGGCACACACCGGACCCGTCGACCTCGAACTGCGCGCCGGGGAGATCCTCGGTCTGGTGGGCCTCACCGGCGCCGGGCACAGGGAACTCGGCCGCGCCCTCGCCGGCGCCCGGCCCATCCGCGACGGGCGGGCCCTGCTCGACGGCCGGCCGTACCACCCCCGTACCGTCGCCGCCGCCGTTCGCTCCGGAGTCGGCCTGGTGACCGGCAACCGAATGGAGGAGGGCTGCGCCGCCGAACTGACCGTACGGGAGAACCTCCTGGCCAACCCCCGTGCGGGCGGTCTGCCCGCACTGCGCCGGCTCAGCCCCCGCCGCGAGCGTGCCGAGGCCGCCGCCCTGATCGAACGGTTCGCGGTGCGCCCCCGCGACACCGAGGCCCCGATCGCCACCCTGTCCGGAGGCAACCAGCAGAAGGTCATGCTCGGCCGGTGGCTCCGGGTGGACCTGCGGCTGCTGATTCTCGAGGAGCCGACCGCGAGCGTGGACATCGGGGCCAAGGCCGCGATCTACCGCCTCCTCGACCAGGCGCTGGCCACCGGCCTCGCGGTACTGCTCATCTCCACCGACGCCGAGGAGGTCGCGGGCGTGTGCCGACGCGCCCTGGTGTTCGTCCGGGGCGCCGTGACGGCCGAGCTGAGCGGCTCGTCGCTCACCGCCGAGGGACTCACCCGGGCCGTCTCGGCGACGCCGGACCCCCGGACATGAGGGACCGATGACGAGCCCTCCTCCGCCACGGTCCCGGACGGGCCCACTCGGCAGACCGGGCCGGGGGCGCGGCCGGGGCCGGGCGGGCGGGCATCTGATCGGCACCTACGGCCTGCTCGCCCTCACCGCCCTGCTGTTCCTGATCTTCTCCGTGACCCTGCCGCGCACCTTTCCCACCCTGGACACCATCTCCTCGATCCTGACCACCCAGTCGATCCCGGCCATGCTCGCGCTCGGTGTCACGGTCCCCATCGCGACCGGCAATTTCGACCTCTCCATCGGCTACGGGCTCGGCCTGGCTCATGTCCTGGTGATGCGGCTCATCGTGAACGAGGGGTGGCCCTGGCCGTTCGCCTGCCTCGTGGTGATCGCCGGATCCACCGTCGTCGGCGTGGTCAACGGTGTCATCGCGGAGTTCGGCCGGATCGACTCCTTCATCGCCACGCTCGGCACCGGCAGCATGCTGTACGCCTGCACCGGCTGGATCACCGGCGGCGGCAGGATCGTTCCCGGCCCGCAGGGGCTGCCGGCCGCCTTCACCGACCTCTACGACTCCACCTTCCTCGGACTTCCGGTGCCCGCCTTCTACGTACTCGCCCTCGCGGTCGCCCTCTGGCTCCTGCTCGAGCGGCTGCCACTCGGCCGGTACCTGTACGTCATCGGCTCCAACCCGCGCGCCGCCGACCTCGTCGGCATCCCCACCCGTACCTACACCGTCTGCGCCTTCGCGGTATCGGGGCTGGTCGTCGGCTGTGCCGGGGTGCTGCTCGCGGCCCAGCAGCAGATCGGCAACCCGAGCGTCGGCATCGACTACCTGCTCCCCGCCTTCGCCGGGGCGCTGCTCGGCTCCACCGCGATCAAACCCGGCCGCCCGAACGCCCTGGGCACCCTCGTCGCGGTGGCGGTCCTCGCCATCGGGCTCGCCGGTATCGGCCAGCTCGGCGCCCAGTTCTGGGCCACCCCGCTGTTCAACGGCGGCACGCTGCTCATCGTCGTCGGCCTGGCCGGCTACTCCGCCCGCCGCCGGCTGCGCACCGGGGTCGGAGAAGCCTGACGTGCGCCGCGACCGCGCCATCCCGCTCACGGCCGTCGTGCTGCTCGCGGCGACCGCCCTCACCGGCTGCGAACGCGGCTCATCGGCCGGTCCCGGAGAGTCCACCGCGGGCCCGAGCGGCTGCCCCGCGGCCCAGACCAGGGCCGAGGCCGCCGTCAAGCGGGCCGAGCGTACCGATGTCCCCTGGAGCGGCCCGACCGGTGGCCCCACGGCGACGCGCGGCAAGACCATCGCCTATGTGGCGCAGACCATGACCAACCCGGGCGTCGCGGGCGTCGCGCAGGGCGTGCGGGAGGCGGCGAGGGTCATGGGCTGGAAGGTGCGGGTGATCGACGGCGGGGGCACCCCCGTGGGCATCCAGGCGGCACTGAGCGAGGCGATCACCCTCGAGCCCTCGGGCATCGTCATCGGCGGCTTCGACCCCAGGGCGACCTCCCGGCAGGTCGCCCGGGCCAACGCCGCGGACATCCCGGTCATCGGCTGGCACGCGGTCGGTTCCCCCGGCCCCAGCAAGCGCCCCGAGCTCTTCACCAACATCACCACCGAGGTCGAGGAGGTGGCCGGGGCCAGCGCGGACTGGGTGATCGCACGGTCCGACGGCCATGCCCGGGTCGTGGTGTTCACCGACGACTCGATCCCCTTCGCCAGGAACAAGGCCCAGCTGATCAGAAAGGGGCTGGCCAGGTGCCGGGGCGTACGGCTGCTGGCCTACGCGAACATTCCGATCCCGGACGCCGGCAGCCGCACCCCTCAGGAGGTCTCCTCCCTCCTCTCGCGCTTCCCGACCGCATGGGACTACTCCATCGCCATCAACGACCTGTACTTCGCGGACGCCGCCCCCGCCCTCCGGGCGGCCGGCAAGCGGGGCACCGGCCCGCCCTTCAACATCGGCGCGGGCGACGGCGACCCCTCCGCCTTCCAGCGCGTCAACAGCGGGCAGTACCAGGCGGCCACCGTTCCCGAACCGCTGTCCCAGCAGGGCTGGCAGGTGATCGACGAGTTCAACCGGGCCTTCTCCGGCCGGGCCCCCAGCGGGTACGTCGCCCCCGTCCACATCGTCACGGCCGCCAACAGCGGAGGTGCCACGAGCTGGAACCCGCCGGGCTATCGACGGGCGTACCGCGAGATCTGGGGCAAGTGACGCGCGAGGCCCCGCTTCCGCCGGCCATGCGGAAGCGGGCCCACGGGTGCGGGTGGATCAGAGGGCTTCGGCGGCGCTACGGAGGTTCTTGGCGGCCAGCGCCAGCCCCTCGGTCTGGGAGTAGGCGGCGTCCTCGTGCTCGATGTTGACGGCCATGTCGGGGTTCACCTCGGCGAGGGCGCGCAGGAACTCCGTCCAGAAGGGGACGTCGTTGCCGAGGCCGACGGCGACGAACTTCCACGCCGGGTTCTCGGGCCAGGCGTTGCACCAGAAGCCGTAGCCCGTGGGGACCTTGCCGGGGGCGTCGGCGGGGACACGGGTGAAGGACGTGTCCAGGACGCCGCGGATGTCGGCGCCGGGGCAGAGCGTGGCGTCCTTCGCGGCGGCGTGGAAGACCAGTGGGCCGAGCCACTTGACGGCGGCGACGATGTCCATGCCCTGCCACATCAGATGGGAGGGGTCCATCTCGGCGCCGACGTTGGTCGCGCCGGTCTCGTCGACGAGCCGCTTCAGGGTGACCGGGGAGAAGACGACGTTGTGCGGGTGCATCTCGATGGCGACCCGGACGTCGTTCTCCCGGGCGAGCGCGTCGATCCCCTTCCAGAACTCGACGGCCACGCCCCACTGGTAGTCCAGGACGTCCATGTAGACGCCGTCCCAGGGATTGACGACCCAGGAGGGGTACTTGGCGTCGGGGTCGGAGCCCGGGGTGCCGGACATGGTGACCACGTGCTCGACGCCGAGCAGGCCCGCGAGGCGGATGGTGCGGCGCAGGTCGTCGGCGTGTTTCGGGCCGACACCGGGGAGCGGGTTGAGCGGATTGCCGTTGCAGTTGAGGCCGGTCAGTTCCATCCCCCGGTCGGCGAAGGCCGACAGATACTCCTCGCGTGCGGTGGCCGAGGACAGCAGCAGGTCGACCGGGCAGTGCGGGGAGGGGATGAAACCGCCAGTGTTGACCTCGACCGAGGTCAGACCGTTCTCCTTGAGGATGTCCAGGGCCTCGGAGAGGGGGCGGTCGTGCAGACAGGCGGTGTAGGCGCCGAGCTTGAGGGCCATGGGTACTACTCCCTACGGGTGGTTCAGACGGCGGGCGGGACGTCGACGGCGGTGCCGCCCTGACCCGAGGACTCGACGACGGCCTGGATGATCTCCATCGTCCGCAGGGCGCCGGCGAACGTGGCGCAGGACGGCAGCGGTTCGGCCACCCCCGCGACCTGGTCGAGGAAGGACCGGGCCTGGTAGGTGAACATCTCGGCGTTGCCGCCGCCCACGCCCGGCGCCTCCATCGGGTAACCGCCCTTGAAGTAGGGCAGGTTCGGGCCGGCGATGATCTGCCGGGCGCCGCTCGGGCGGGCGTCGGGCTGGGCGCCGTCGAAGAGGTACTCGGCCGGGCGGTGCTGGTCGAACGCGGCCCGGCCGCCCACGCCCAGGACGTCGAAGGAGAGCCCGTTGGGCAGGCCGAAGGCGGTGCGCGAGACCGAGAAGGTGCCGACCAGACCGGACTCGAAGCGGGCGGTGAAGGACGCGGTGTCCTCGTTCTCGACCGCGCCGAGCTCGTCCGAGACCGGCGCGGCGTTATGGCCGACGACCGCGCCCAGCGGCAGGGGCCGCTTGGGGATCTGCGTCGACAGCGTGGCACCGGACACCGCGGTGATGGGGCCCGCGATGTACTCGGCGGTGTCGATCACATGCGCACCGACGTCCCCGAGCGCACCGGAACCGGGCCCGCCCTTGAACCGCCAGCTCAGCGGCCCCTTCGGGTCGGTCGCGTAGTCGCACCAGTACCGGCCGCTGAACAGCGTCAGATCGCCCAGTTCATCGCGTAGGACATGATCGCGGATCGCGGCGATGGCGGGTGAGCGGCGGAAGGTGTACCCGACGGCGGTCACCACATCGGCGCCGCGCTCCAACTCGGCCATCGCACGGGCGTCCTCGAGCGTTCCCGCCAGTGGCTTCTCGCACAGCACATGCTTGCCCGCCGCGACCAGCGCCTCGGCGATCGGACGGTGCAGATCGTTTCCCACGACGATGCTGACGGCGTCGATCGTCGGGTCCTCGGCAACGGCCTCCCAGCTCGGCAGCGCCTTCTCATAGCCGTAGCGGCGGGCGGCGTCCTCGCCCAGCGCGATGTTGGCGTCGGCTATCGCGGCCAGCCGGATCGGCGGCAGACCCGCGTCGAAGACGGTGTTGACGTTGCGATAGCCGGCGGCATGGGCGCGGCCGGCCATCCCGGCTCCGATCACCGCGACGGAGAGGGGTCGGGCGGACGTGGTCATGGCGGATGCCTTTCGATCTGGGTGTGGGGCGATGGGAGCGCGGCCGGTCAGGAATGGGCGGCCAGATATTCGTCGATCTTCTTCCGCATGAAGGCGGAGGACTCCCTGGCCCGTTCCTCCCAGGCGAAGACGCAGGCGGTCAGGGTGGAGTCGAAGCCGTGTGCGCGCAGTTCGCGGAAGAGCTCGTCGAAGTCCACCTCGCCCTGGCCGATGTCGAGGTGCTGATGGATCCGGGCCGGGGTGCCGGGCGGGTTGAGGATGTAGCGGTTGCCCGAGGACGCGGTGTGGTCGAAGGCGTCCGCGAGGTGGACATGGGTGAGGAGGTCGCCCGCGTACTCGATGATGCCGGGCGCGTCGTCGCCGATGTGGAAGGTGTGCGGGGCGCAGTAGAGGAAGCCGACGTGGGAGTGGTTGATGCCCCGGATCAGGTTGATCGCGTCATAGCCGTTCTCGATGAAGTCGTCCGGGTGGGGTTCCAGCGCGAGCTTGATGCCCTCGCGCTCGAACACCGGGAGCAGTTCCTCCATCGAGCGCCAGAACTGCGCCTCGCTGCGGTCCGGGTCCTCGGGGCGTCCGTTGAACTCCGAGATCATGCTGTCCACTCCGAGGTCCGCACAGATCTGGATCGAGCGCTTCCAGTACCGGACCGCGGCCTGTCGTGCGTCCTCGTCCGGGCCGGACCAGCGGAACAGGGGCAGCAGGGAGGAGACGCCCACTCCGGCCGCGTCCAGCGCCTTGCGGAACTTCCGCACCGTGGCGTCGTCGACACGGGGGTGGCGGAAGAAGGGGATGAAGTCCTCCCGGGGGGAGAGTTCGATCCACTCGTAGCCCAACTCGGCTACCACCGAGGGAAGTTCGAGGAGCGGAACGTCGCGGATCATAAACGGGTCGAGGGCGATCTTCATGGGGAATCCCTTCGGGCGGGGAGAACATGGTGGCGACCTTCGCCTTGCCGCCGCCCTCGGACACGGCCTGTACCGCGGTGAGCGCGATGGGGGCGGCGAGCGTGACCACCTCGTCGATGGAGCCGTCCTGCTTGAGCTTGGCGTTGATCGTCGGCGAGGGTGACGGCGATGCCGTCGACCTTCTGGTTGATCGCGTTCCGCACCAGGTCGGCCTGGTCGCCCGCGTTCTCGTCGCCGGAGTAGATGAGCTTGACGTTGTCCTTGGCGGCGGCTGTCTGGGCGCCCTCGCGGACGGTGTCCCAGAAGGTGTCACCGGCGGGCGCGTGGGTGGGGGCCGGGGGAGAGATACGCGGCTCATGCTGCGTGCACCTCGCTGTGCATCGGGGAGGGGAGGGTGGATCACCAAGCTGCCGGTGGGGCGGGCGGACGCCACGACGGCTCCGATCGACGCACCTTTGTTGGAACGACAGGACAATTTAAAGCGCTTTAAGTCCTGGTACTATCGGCCGTGCTGCGCGAGGGTGTCAAGGGTGTCGCACGAGGAGATTCGCGCCGGGGAGGCACAGATGGAGGACGGTGGTTCCGGGCGTCACCAGAACGGCGCGCCCAAGCGCCCCAGGCTGGAGGACGTGGCCGCGCGGGTGGGCCTGTCCGCGGCATCGGTCTCCCTGGTGCTGCGGGGGGTGCCCGGCCCCAGCGAACGGACCCGGCAGCGCGTCCTGAAGGCGGCCGCCGACCTCGGCTATCAGGCGGACCGCACCGCCAGCACACTGGCCAGCAGACGCAGCCGCCTGCTCGGCGTCATGGTCGACATCCACAGCCCCTTCCACGCCGAACTGGTCGAGCACCTGCACACCGCGGCCGAGGAGGTCGGCTACGACCTGGTCCTGAGCACCCTCACCCGCACCCGCGACGAACGGACCGCGGTGGACACCCTGCTGGCCTTCCGCAGCGAGGCGCTGATCCTGCTCGGCCCCACCGCACCCGCGGACGCGCTCGCCGTGCTCGACAACAAGGCCCCCGTGATCGTCGTCGGCCGCCGGATCGCGGACGCCGCCCTGGACGTCGTACGCACCGCTGACGACGACGGCGTGAGCCAGACCATCGATCACCTGGTCGGACTCGGTCATCGCGAGATCGTCCACGTGGACGGCGGGAAGGGCGTCATCGCCACCGACCGCCGCCGTGGATACCGCACCGCCATGCGCCGCCACGGCCTCGGCGACCACATCCGTGTGCTCGCCGGAGACAACACCGAAGCGGCCGGCGAACGCGCCGCCCGCCACCTCCTCGACGGCGGTCGGCTGCCCACCGCGGTGGTCGCCTACAACGACCAATGCGCCATCGGCGTCCTGGCCGCCCTCGCGCGCGCCGGAGTCGCCGTCCCGGGCGAGGTCTCCGTGGCCGGCTACGACGACGACACGTTCTCCCGGCTGAGCTGCTTCAACCTGACCACCGTCAGCCAGAACGCCCGGGAACAGGCCCGGCACGCGGTGACCGCCGCCGTGGAACGCCTCGATCAGGACCGCAACCGCACCGAACCCCGCGAGGTCGTCCTCACCCCGCGCCTCGTCGTACGCGGCACCACGGCCGGGCGCGGATAGGGGAGGATCGCGCTCGACGCGGTCGGGCCCGGGAGCCCACCAGGGCTGTCGGCCCTCCGTATCCGACGAACCCGGTGGCGGACCGGCGCGCCGTGTCACCGCCGTTCTGCTGCTGGCCGCCTTCGTCGTCGCCTTCACGCAGGGCGCCGTCATCCCCGCGCTTCCGCTGTTCCGGCGTCAGCTGGGCGTCTCCGCGTCATCCGCGGCCTGGCTGGTCACCGCGTTCATGCTGGCCTCGGCGGCGGTCGCCCATCGCCGGGCGGCTGGGCGATCTGCTCGGCCACCGCCCCGTCCTGCTGGCCTGCCTGGGATGTCTGGCGGCCGGTGGTGTGCTGGCCGCGGTGTCCGACCGCGCGGGATGGTTGGGCGGTGTGCTCGCGGGGCGGGCGTTGCAGGGCGTGTCCGGCGGTGTGTTCCCCCTGACGTTCGGGCTGGCCCGGCGCTGGACGCCGCCCGAACGGCTGCACGGTGTGATAGCCGCGCTCAGCGCGATGTTCGGGGTCGGCGGGGCACTCGCGATGGCGGTCGCGGGGCCTCTCGCCGGTGCGCTGGGTACAGCGGCGCTGTCCCCGCTGTCCGTGCTGATCACCTTCCTGGCCCTCGCCGGGTTGCTCACCCGGCTGCCGCGCGGCGGCGCCCCGGCGCGGGGCGCACGGCACGGCACGGTGCTGGATCTGCCCGGCACCCTGCTCCTGGCGGCGGCGCTGGTGGCACTCCTGCTGGGCGTGACGCAGGGCCGGACGTGGGGATGGGGCATGGCCTTCCTGGCATCCGCCGCGGTCGCCGCCGTGGCCCTCGCACTGTCGGCCGCCCTACCGGGGAAGCGGACGTCGGACGGCCGCCGTCCGACCCGATCGCCGTCGAGGCCGTGCGCTGTCCGGCGGACCCGGCGAACCCGGCGGGACAGCGCACACACCTGACGTGGGCCCGGACTACCCTCGTGCCACCGCGATCGAGCCCTGGAGCCGTTCCCCGGCCTCGAAGATCATGTACGGCACTCCATGGTCGGTGCCGAACGACGGCGCCGCCGACCTGCCGTTCTCCGGCGGCCCGGAGCGGGAGTTGTAGAAGACGCCCAGATGGCGACGGCGCGAGAAGTCCGCGCCCACCTCGGTGATCATGAGGTCGCCGCCGCTCTCCTTGTCCTTGTTGTAGACCACGTACGCGGAGCCGTTGCGCGTCAGCAGATGGGGACCGCCGACGTTCACCGCGCCGACGTCCGAGTGGCGTACCAGCGGGGTCTGGTCGAAGGTCCAGTTCCGGCCGTCGGCGGACCAACCCCAGCAGATATCACGGTGGTTGGTGGTGTTGTTGAGCATGAACAGCATCACATAGCGGGCCCCGCGCGACGGCAGGTCGTGCCGGAAGACCCTGGCGTACGACGTCTCGGTGGTGCCCGACGGCATCATCGAGGTGGACAGGACGACCTTGTCGTAGGTGAAGTGAATGCCGTCCTTGGAGCGGGCGAGCCGTGTCGTGGTGTTCTCGCCGTGGAAGTACAGCCAGAACTCCTTGGCGTCCTCCTTCCACAGCACATGCGGCGAGGAGACATGGCTGACCGAGTAGTGCGGGGCCCACTTGTTGGACACGATCGGGTTCGCCGGGTACTCCGTGAACGGGCCCTCCAGCGAGTTCCCGTAGGCGAGGCAGATGCCGCCGGGCGCGTCGTGCGGCGCGTAGTAGAGGTAGTAACGGCCGAGCGGCGAGGCCAACTTGTCGTAGACGCCGCGCACGGTCGGGAAGATGATCTCGCCCGTCGGGTTGTACTTCAGCTGTGACGGCGTCAGCAGCGTCCGTACGTAGGTGTAGTCGGGAAAGCCTCCGGGCGCGGCCGACGCGGTCCGCGTCGACAGGCCGCCGAGGGTGAGGGCGGCGCCGGTGACGGCGGTCGCGCGCAGAAACATACGACGATCCGGGCCGGACTGCGGCTCTTGCATGATCGGCTCCTGAGGTCGGTTGCTGTTCGGAAGGGTTGCTGTCGGAAGGGCTACTGTCGGAAGGACGTCACAGTTGGGTCGCGGCGGTGACACACAGGCCCCCGAGCGCCACGGCCCACACGTACGGCAGCGTCCGCACCATCACCTGTTGCGGTGAGACGCCCGCGTACTGGGCGGCCCACACGGTCTGGGTGCTGGTCGGGTCGGCGACGCCGAAGACCTGGTTGTACGAGGTGGCCATGCCGAGGACGGCGGCCGCCGGGTAGATGCCGGTGGCGATGAGGACGCCCGCGATACCGGCGCCGAGGCCGAAGACATTGAGCGGGCCGCGGTACAGGCACAGCGGCACCAGCAGCGTGAAGACCAGCACGAACAGCACCGCGTTCTGCGGGCTGACCGCCTTGACCAGCGGCTCCAGCGCATCGACGGCGCCGGGCAGCTTCACCGCCGCGAGCAGGATGCCGATCGCCACGAACAGCGTGATCGGGGGCGCCGCCACCTCGAAACCGCCGTACAGGGTGCGCAGCAGACGGCGGTTCATCTCGCGCGGCCGTGTCGTCGTCACCAGCGCGTACACCACTCCCGCCAGCAGCGAGGGGATGATGGCCAGTTCGAAGCCGAGGGCAAGGACCAGCGGTACCACCGGCGTCAGCAGCGCGTACCACGGGGCATCGCCGAGCAGCTGCCGTCGGCCGCGTGACGCAGGCCCGCCCTCGAGCGACTTGAGCGACCAGGTGTGCTCCACACCGCGCCGCCGCGACTCCACCAGGACATACGCGACGGCCGCCACCAGCGCGAACGGGAACAGCTTCACCATGAAGCCGCGCACGGTGTCCACGGGAAGTTCCAGCGCCGTGGAGAAGAACTGCCACACCGGCAGCTCGAACGGGACACCCACCGCGATGCCCATGAGGATCGTGCCGGCGGCCGTCACCTTGGGGATGCCCACCGCGATCATGGCCGGGATCCCGATGAGCCCCGCGAGCATCGCCGCGGGCGCGGACCCCGTCACCGTGCCCACGAGGGCCGACACCGCGAGGACACCGAGCGCCACGAACACCGGCCGATCGCCGCCGAACTCCACGATCTTGCGGACCAGGGTGGCCGCGATGCCGGTCTCCTCCAGGAGCTTGCCGAGCCACGAACCGAGCAGGATCGCGACCATCGTGGCCGCCAGCGCGGGCGCGCCCTCCTGGAGCACCGTGTCGAGCACGCTGTTCTTACCGGTCAGCGGTGCGCCCGCGGCGAACGCGATCGCCACGGCGAGCAGCACCAGCGCGAACGCGGTGGGCAGCCTGCGGGTGAGCATGGCGGCGACGCCCGCCGCCATGAGGAGCAGAATCACGACACCCATCGATCCGTCTCGCTTTCGGGCACCTCTGGTTTTTTGGACATTGCGGCGGCCAGCGCCTCGGTGAGCAGCAGGGGGCTGCGGCCGAGGCCGCAGGCAGCGCGGGCGTAGGCATGCGCGGCGAGTTCGTCGGCGCCCGCGACATGCGCGTACAGACGGCGTGGCCCGAGCCGCAGCGCGGTGTGGCCGAGCGCCCGCTTGAACTCGGCCCGGACACGCGGGTGATGGAGCCAGGCATGCGCCCGCTCGTGGGCGAGGGCCGCGGCCAGCACCGACCCCGTGGGAAACCAGTTCCGCCAGCCGAGCTCGGCGACGAGCCGTTCGGCGCGTTCGACCGTGTCGACGTACACCTCGACCACCGGCGGCCGCGACCGGTACCGGGCCAGCAGCCCGGCGGCGAGCCCGCCGTCCCGCTCGACCACCCGGACCGGCAGCGGACCGGGGCGCATCCGGCGTCCGAACTCCTCGGCCGCCTCGGCCCATCGGCGCAGGACCAGCGGATCGCGGCCCTCGTGTGTGGGCGTCCCCGCGAGCAGCCGCACGGCGAGGTCCAGGTCGTGGTCGAGACCGGGGTCGTGGTCGTGGTTGAGACCGGGATCGTGGT
Organism: Streptomyces javensis; assembly: GCF_039525925.1. NCBI lineage: Bacteria > Bacillati > Actinomycetota > Actinomycetes > Kitasatosporales > Streptomycetaceae > Streptomyces > Streptomyces javensis. Next base: position 47,736 of record NZ_BAAAIF010000051.1, read on the forward strand.
CGTGGCCGTGGACGAAACCGCGGACGTGGTCGGGGCCGTGGTCGCCCCTCATGCGCGGGACTCCACGACCGCGACCACCGGCTCATCCGCCGCGCGCGTACGCAACTCACTGCGGGCCAGCGCCAGCAGCGCCTCGGGTTCGAGCACTCCGGACAGATCCGCGATCCGGCCGCCCACCAGCAGGCGCACCGCGGGCGCCCGCACCCCGCCGTCACCGTACGAGGTGGCCTCCCGCACCAGCGAGGCGAGCGCCTCGCCGGCCGCGCCCACGGTCGTCGTGCGCACCCGCGCGTCCGAGACCCCGAGCCGCACCACCCCGTCCGCGTCCACGACCCGCACCGGCTGCCGCCCAGCCCGCAGCCGGCGCCGCACCTCCGTGCCGTACACCGTGTACGCGTCCGTGCCGGCCAGGATCCGCACCCGCTCCTCCCGCGCCCTGAGGCTGGCGGCGGCCGCGCGCAGCCGTTCGGCGTCATCGGCCCGGTGCGCCCGGTCCCGCGTGCGCAGTTCGGTCGCGCCGGTGGCGACAGCCCGTACGGTGCTGGTCTGCGGGTCGACCGTCACCTCGACCTCCACACCGTCGGCCACTGCGCCCTGTGCGACCACCGCCCGCTCGGCCTCGGCGCGCACGGCGAGGATGTGCTCCTGGGTGGCGCCGGGGATGATCCGCTCGACCTGCTCGCGGACCAGCGCGAGCGCCACCCCGATCGGGCTGATGACCTCGTGGTGACGGGCGACGCGCCCCTCCAGACCGGCGGCCTCGGCCAGATGCGGGGTCACGGCCGCCGCTCCGCCGCCCCCGCCCACCAGGACGGTGGTCTCCCGGCCGAGCCGGTAGTCGCGGATCATCGTGTCCACGACCGCCCGCACCGACGCCGTCCCCGCGTCCAGCACGGCCCGCGCCGCGCCCGCCACATCCAGGCCGAGCAGGGCGGCGAGCGGGGCGAGCGCCGCCCGCGCCACCTCCGGGTCGCAGCGCGCGAAGTCGCCCTCGCCGACCCGGCCGAGCGCGTTCGCCGCACATGTCATCGTCACGGCGAACCGGCCGCCCGCCGCGTCCAGGACCAGATGGTCGTCGGAGTCGCCGTCCATCGGCCGCACCGTGGTGACCTTCGCGTCCCGCAGCTCGTCGGTCGAGGCGTAACAGGCGTAGGGAAGCCCGGCGATATGCGCGCTGCGCGGACCCACGCCCGTGACCTTCCCTCCGGAGACCCGCACCATGGACCCGCCGCCGACACCGACGGTGCGCACATCCAGGGCGTTGAGGTACGACGCCCGGCCGAGGATGGTCGCGTGCCGCACCGCCACCTTGCCGCGGCGCACCACACTGATGTCCGTCGACGTGCCACCCGTCTCCAGGAACACCCCCTCGCTGATCCGCTCCCGCATCAGCGCCCCCGCCACCCCGGCCGCAGGACCCGACAGGACCGTCAGCAGCGGACGGCGCCGCATCTCGTCCAGCGACATGACACCGCCGTCGCACCGCATCACCATCAGCGGCGCGGTGACCCCGGCCTTGGTGATGGAGGAGTCGACGAGGTCGGCGGTGGCCAGCATGCGCGGCAGGATCGCCGCGTTCACCACGGCGGTACGGGTCCGCTTGTGCAGCCCGTACAGCGAGGTGATCTCGTGCGCCGCGGCGACCGGCAGCCCCGTGGTCCGCGCCACGTCGAGCACGGCCTGCTCGCCTTCGGGCCGGTCCACCCCGAACGGCTCGGTGGCGACGATGACTTGGGCGCCCTCCTGCTGTACGTAGCTCACGGCCGCCCGCACCGCATCGCCGTCGAACGGGTCCGCCACATGCGCGTACACCAGCGGAAGCCGCTTGCCGGGGGCGACCTCCAGCTTCCGGAACGCGGCGAGGCGCCGGGTGAACACGGCACCCGCCCCCGTGCCGATCCCGATGAGCCCGACCTTGGCCACATCGCCCTCCAGGAGCGCGTTGGTGGCCTGGGTCGTGCCGTGCGCCAGGAACGTGACATCGGCGGGGGTGCGCCCGGTCTGTTCGAGGAGACGGCCGAGCGCCTGGACGATGCCGTGTGCGACGCCGTCCTCGTGGTGGTGGCTGGTGGGCACTTTCACCTGGCCCACGAGTTCGAGCGTCGCGGCATCGACGGCCACGGCGTCCGTGAACGTGCCGCCCACGTCGATACCGACGCGGACGCGACGGTCAGGGGACATGTCGGGCACCTCCTTGTGCGTTGACGTGCGTATGGCGTGCGTATGACGTGCGTACGTTGCCGATCGGGAAGGCGGTCAGTAGCCGCGGACGTCGGGCCAGCGCCGTTGCACACCCGCCCGGTCCAGCACCCGCGCGAACTCCTCGAACCGCTTGTCGTCCGCCTGCACCTGGTGCGGCTCCACGTCCTCGGCCAGGCAGTGCGTGGCGAGCGCGCCCGCGACCTCGCCGACGTTCCATTCCACGGGGTGCAGGCGGTAGCAGCCGTTGGTGATGTGCGTCGTGCCGATGTTCTTGCCGGCCGGCAGCAGATTCCGCACCCGGCGCGGCACCATCGCGCCCAGCGGGATCTCGAACGGCACCGAGCCGATGTCGATGTAGGTGTCGCCGCCGGTCGAGGGGTGCAGATCGATGCGGTAGCCCCCGACGCCGACCGAGTCCCGGTAGTGCTTGGTGCCGTACGGTCCCACCACGTCGATGGCGACGTCCTGCTCGACGACGGTCGTCACCGCCTTGATACGCCGCGACTCGCGCACATAGGCCGCCTTGGCGAGGCCGTCCGCCGTGCCCGTCACATCGGGGCGGACGCGCAGCCCGGGGAAGCCGGTGCCGCCGTCCGCGCGCGGCGCCTCGGTCTGGAGCCAGTACAGGACGGACAGCGACAACTGCCGTGCCTCGTGCAGCGCTTCGGCCTCCTGGCCGATGAAGGGCTTCAGCCAGTAGTCGTTGAGGGGCCAGTTGACCAGCGTGATGTCCGAGTCGAAGGCCCCGGGCCGGTGCAGCTTGCGGGCCAGGATCCGGCGGAAACCCCACAGCTCCTTGTCCCCGGCGTCCGCGCTCTGGTCCGCGCTGACATCCAGCGGATCCAGCTCCGGGTTGGGCACGAACGTGCGCGGTACGGGCTCCAGGGTGCGCGGGTCGGGGGCCTCGAACCCGAGCAGCGGCCCCGGCCAGAATTCGGGGCGGTAGCCGCGCCAGAAGTCATACGTCTCGGGCCGGTCGACCGTGTGGTCCTCGCCCTCGTGGTGGGAGAGCGCGAAGCACACCGTGATGCCCTGCTGGTTGCCGGGCTGGGCCTGGGCGGGGGCGTGCGGCTCCCCGAACTCCTCCCGTGACTCGGCGCCGCTCGCGTGCTCCACACCGGCCGCCTCGAGCAGCTCACCGGTCTCGGTGGCGTCGATGACGTAGGGGGCGGTGACGGTGCGCAGGGTGCCGGTACGCAGATCCCGTACCGTGACGGCCGTGATGGCATCGTTGTCGTGCTCGGCGGAGACGACCCGGTGCTCGGTCAGGACGGTCAGCAGCCCGGAGGCCCGGTGGGGCGCGAGCATCGCCTCCAGGACGGCGAGCGCCACGCGCGGCTCGTGGCACAGCTTGCTGACGCGCCCGGCGCCCGGGTTGAGCTCGGTGAGCCCGAGCGCCTCGCCCCGCAGCGGATACCACTGCCGGTAGTAGGCCCGGATGCCCTCGCGCAGGGCCCGGTACGTCGCCGTCGTGCCGAACCGCTCCACCCACGGGTGCTCGTCCGGCGGCACGGCCTGCGCCGTCAACTGCCCGCCGATCCAGTCGGTCTCCTCGGTCATCACCACGCGCCGGCCCGCGCGGCAGGCGGCGAGCGCGGCGGCGACGCCGCCGAGGCCGCCACCGACGATCAGGATGTCTGGCTGGGGTATCACCGTGCTCCTCGTGGTCGTGACTGAACTTCGTTCCGTGGCATCGGAGTTGCTGCTGCGGCGCCGGTCGCTACGGTGGCGGGACGGGCGGCCCCGCCGTCTCGCCGGCCCGGAACTCGCAGGTCACCAGCGGCTCCCGCGCCTCCTCACCGGCCACGAGCGCGGCGAGCAGCCGGACGGCCGCGGCGCCGAGCCGGTGCCGGGGGATGTCGAACCCCATGGGCACGGGCCGGGCGGCGAGGTCGGCGGGCGGGCTCCCGAGCAGCCCCAGCGAGACCTCGCCCGGGCAGCTGAGCCCGGCCTCCCGGACGGCGGCGTTCAGCGCCCGCCACGCCGCCCCCGTATCGGTCTCCTCGGCCACGAACGCGGTCACCCCGTCCGCGACCAGGGCCCGCACCCGCGGCGCGGTCAGCTCACGCGCCGGATCGGCGCAGCGCAGCACCGCGCCGGTGCCACCCGTGATGCCCGCCGCCGCCAGGCCGTCCAGGAACCCCTGCTGGCGGTCCGTGGACGGGGGAGCGTCGTCGTCCTCCCGTACGAGTACGATCCGCCGGTGCCCCAACTCGGCGAGATGGGTGACGACTTCACGGCTTGCGCTGACATAGTCGGCGCCGACCCAGGCCAGCCCCTCCAACTCCTCGCGGCGCCCCAGATGCACCACCGGAAACCCGTCGGCGACAAGCCGCTTCAGCTCCGCGCGCGGTACGTGCCGGCCGAGGAAGAGGCATCCGTCGGCCAGCCGGACCCTGCTCAGCGCGTCCGGCCCGGTGGCGCCCGCGCCACCGGTGCTGGACCCCGTGAACAGCACCAGGTCATAGCCCCGGGCGGCCGCCTCCTGCTCCACGCCCACCAGGAACGGGTAGTACGAGTGCTGTACGTCGGTCGGGAAGGTGGCGGTGAAGCTGAAGACGCCCAGCAGGTTGTTGCTGGCCGCCGCCAGTCGCCGGGCCGCCGGGTCCGGCACGTAGCCGAGACTGCGGGCCGCGTCGAGGACGCGCTGCCGGGTCTCCTCGGAGATCGCGGCGGCTCTGCCGTCGCCGCGCGCCGACAGGACCAGTGACACCGTCGCCTGGGACACCCCGGCGAGCCCGGCCACCTCGGCCTGCCGCGGCCGTGACGTACGGCTCGCGGGCGCCGGATTCCGCCCCGGTTTCGCCCGCTTCTTCGGCTGATCCACCCCGTGCGTCCCCTCGCTCACCGATCCGTTAATGCGCATTACTAATGCGCATTAACGAACTCTGGCGTGAGCTTCACCCACCGTCAAGAGTCAGGACGGAACCATTCCCGATCAAACAGCGCTGCTCGCGGCTAGACCCGCTTCTGGCCGTCCGCCAGTACCACGCAGGCGCTGAGATGCCAGGTCTCGTCCTCCTCCGAGGACAGCTCCAGATCCACATCGCGTCCGGAGGGCCCGCCGTCCAGCGGGATCCGGAGCCAGGTGAACTCCCGGCCGTCCAGCCGCTCGCTCCGGGCCCGCTCGATTCCGTCCACGCGGACGATCAGCGACCTGTTGAAGGTGTTGGGGTCGCCGGTGAGCAGATGCGCGGTGCAGCGTCCGGCCGGCAGTCTCAGCCGCAGCACGGCGGGGGCGCTGTCGCGTACGTAGTCCCGGCGGACGACATCGAACAGTCCGGTGTCCGTGGCGTCGGGCGTGTTGCCGACCCAGCCGAACCCGGCGCCCTCGTGCCAGCCGCTGCCCGGCGACAGGCGGGTGTAGTCCTTCAGCACCGGCGCCGAGGCGGGCCCGGCGTCCAGCGCGTGGACGCATCGCGCGGCGGGTGGGACGACCACGACCTTGGCCAGGGCGCGCAGCGAGGAGTCCAGCACCGGCACCGCGCCCGACCTCGGGCGCGCGTGCAGCGTGGCGAGCGCGGGTGTCGGCGGCGGCACCACGGGCATCTTCACCGTCTCGCCCTCCCGCGAGGCCACGTAGGCGGTCGCCTCCTCGGACCGCCAGCCCTCGGGCACGTCCAGCGTGGTCACCGTGCGCAGCCCGGCGCCCGTCGCGTTGACCACCTGGACCGGAAGCTCATTGCGCTCCCCGCCCAGCAGCGCCGTGTCGGCCGGGGCGACGATCGCCTGGAGCCAGCCGCGGCGCTCGTCGCGGATCCGGCTCAGCTCGAACCAGTAGGCGACCAGGGTGTCCCGCCACTTGGCGGCCTCGGCGAGCTGCTCCCCGAACTGGCGGTGCACCTCGGTGAACCGCCGGTGGTCGACCCGGCGGCGCAGCCCCTCCCAGTCCGTGAGCGTCTCCGCCACCCGCGCCGCGCCGGAGAAGTGGGTGTCGTAGATGTGCTGGATCACGGTCTTTCCGCTGTCCAGCCGGTGGGTGTACGGGACATGGTGAAGGAAGAGGAGCAGTTCCTCGGGGCAGTTCTCCAGCGACTCGTAGGCGTCCCGGGTCGCCGGTGCGTACAGCTCGGTGTAGCCGTCGCCGGTGGCGGCGGTGCGGTCGTAGCCGATGCCCTCGCGGTCCGACTTGTGGAACTGGGTGGTCGTCGTCGGGCTGGGATCGAAGTGCCCGGTCACCGAGCCGTCCGGCGGATGGGTGAGATATCCCGTGCCCAGCGGCGAGGTGTAGTCCTCGTAGGTGCGCCAGGAGTCCAGCAGCAGGGCGGAGACGGTCTTGACGACGTGCGGGTCGTTGCCGAAGGTCATCCGGGTCCACTCGTCGGCCAGGTCCCGCGCGGACAGGCCCGGGTTCCAGGAGAGCCGTCCGTAGCCGTGGGTGTTGGCGGCGGCCAGGTGTGAGCCGGTCCAGTTCCTGGCATCGCCGAAGTTCATCACGCCGGCGAACCCGGAGTGCGCGTAGGAGTGCACCCTGCCGGTCACGACTCGGGCCACGGTGCTGCCCTCGCCCGCCTTGAGCGTGTCGAAGTCCAGGACCTCCTTCCACTGCGGAACCAGATAGCACAGATGGGTGGCGTGCCCGGTGTACTCCTGCGTCACCTGGAGCTCGATCATCGAGTTGGTACGCGGCAGCGAGCCGAAGAGGGGGTGGGCGGGCTCGCGGACCTGGAAGTCGATCGGCCCGTTCTTGATCTGCACAACCGCGTTGTCCGCGAACTTCCCGTCCAGCGGGGTGAAGTCGAGGTACGCCTGCCGGTCCCACTTCGCGTCAGTGTCGTGCACGAAGGCCCGCCACATCACGACCCCGCCGTACGGTCTCACCGCGCCCGCCAGCAGGTTGGCCCCGTCGGCGTGGGTGCGTCCGTAGTCCAACGGCCCGGGTCGGCCCTCGGAGTTGGCCTTCACCAGGAAGCCGCCGAAGTCCTCGATCTTGCCGTAGATCTCCTTGGCCTTCTTCGTCCACCAGTCGCGCACTCCCGGGTCGAAGGGGTCGGCGGTGTCCAGCCCGCCCAGGTCGATCGGGGCGGCGAAGTTCGCCGTGACGTACAGCGCCACGCCGTAGCGGCGCAGCACACCGGCCAGCGCGGCCAGCTTGGTCAGGAACGGCTCGGCGAGGTAGTCCGCCGGGGTGTTGACATTGTTGATCACGGCGCCGTTGATGCCGAGCGAGGCCAGGGCGCGTGCGTAGTCCGTGTACCGGTCGTCGAGGCGCGGCAGCTTCTCCCAGTCGAAGAAGGACCGGCCGGCGTAGCCGCGCTCGATCGAACCGTCGTCGTTGTCCCAGTGGTTGGCCATGCGCAGCGGGGCGGCCGGGCGCTCCGTGAGATCGACGCGCTCCAGCGGCCGTCGGGTCTGTACCAGGCGCAGCAGGTGGAACGCGCCGTAGAGCACCCCCCAGTCCGCGTGGGCCGCCACCACGGTGAAGTCCCCGGCGCGCCGGGTGACCCTGCGGACGACATAGCCCTCCTCGCCCAGCTCGGCCAGGTCGGCCGCGGGGACGAGCTCGCGGATGAGGGCGGACGTCGCAGGGGTACCCACCACGAGCGCCGCGTGGGCGGGGGCGTTGGCGCGTGGCCTCACCCGTATGCCGAGCAGCCCGCCGAGCCCGCGGACCAACTCATCCACCGCCGACCGCTGGAGCGGCCCGCCTCCCTGCCAGACCAGCGTCCCCAACGCGACCCGGTACCAATGGAGTTGGCCCGGATCCGCCACCCGTCGGTACCGCAGCCACAGGTCGTACCCGTCCTCGGCGGGCGGCGCGGCCGCCGACGCTTCGGCGCTGGGTACGGGCTGTGCGGAAGCGGAAGCGGAGAGACCGAGCGAACCGGCCGCACCTCCCAGCGCGGCCGCGGACAGAATGCTGCGGCGCCGAATTCCTGAGCTCATGAGTCCCACTTCCGTCGATGAACGAACAGTGCGCACATCCAGACCAGGAGCAAGTCCCGCAACCGTCACACGCGTCTCGACAGATGTCAACACAATGAACCACAAACCAACAGGCCGGAGCCCAAGCCCGGAGCCAGCCGGAGCCCAAGCCGACGCCGACGGGCCAGGGCGATGCGAGCGCGGCAGGTTCTGGGAGCCGGTCACTGGCAAGAACGCCGCCGTGGTATCGCTCGATCACCGGGTGGCTCTGTTGTCGCTGCCCGCTCACCCGAGTTGGGGGATGAGTGAACGGCCTGTGGGTGCCAGTCTCAGTGTCCGGGGGACCGCCGTCTGTTCTCTCCCGATGTCCGTCAGGATTTCCCGGGTGCGGGGGTGGGCCCGCGTCTCGGCGATGTGCCGGCGATGCGCGCCTTCGTCGGGGTAGGAGGTGAGGACGACGGCGACGTTTTCTCCGGTGCGGACCGGCAGCCTGGTGAAGGTGTTGTGTGCCGTCTCGGTGGTGAGGGCGGCCAGTGGCGCGGGTCCGGTCTCGTGGAGCACGGGCAGAAGGCCGTGCCGGATGAGGGTGATGCCCTCGGGCTGTCCGGGAGGGAAGGACCACACGGTGGCGGACACGAACCCCTCCGGTGCCGGTGCCCCGGGTCGGGGCCGGTGGGAGGGGCGGACGGTGAGGCCGCTTCCGGCCGTCAGGGGCCGTAGCAGCAGCACATCGTCGGAATCGACCATGGTGGCGTTGGCCTGGGGACCGTGTTCTGACCAGACGGGTCCGTCGTAGAAGGCGGTCAGCGCACGGTGCCGTACCGTCATGTCCTCGAACCCGCGCAGCCAGACGAAGCGGTCCGGGTCATCGAGGTCCCGGAACTGGCCGAGTACGACCATCCCGGTCTCTTCCTGGGTTTCGATGAACTCCCGGTCGAAGAGTTCGATGAGCTCCTCACGCCGGCCGGGGCGCAGCGTGTAGTGGCGAAGCTCGATCACTGCGGGGCTGCTGACGGCGTCGGTGGGGGTCATGTTGCGGCTCCTGTCCGGGGTGCTTTTCCTCAGGCGTGCCACGTCCGGCCGGTTCGGTCGGTCGGGGCCGGGCACCGGCTGACGCTAGGGGAGTGGTGTGCCACGTGCTGTCAGGGTTTCCGGGCAGAATTGCGTCCATGTCCGCAGGCCGGTTGCTGTCGCTGTTGTTGTTGCTGCAATCCCGCGGCCGCGTCTCCGCCCGCGCCGTAGCCGGTGAGCTGGGGATATCCGTGCGGACCGCCTACCGTGACCTGGCACGCCTGCAAGCCGCCGGGATCCCGGTCTACGCCGAGCCGGGCCGCGGAGGCGGCTATCAGCTGCTCGAGGGCTATCGCACCCGCCTGACCGGGATGAGCGAGGGTGAGGCGAGGGCGCTGTTCTTCGCCGGGCTGCCCGGCCCCGCCGCCGACCTGGGGCTGACGGCGGAGGTGAGCGCGGCGCGGCTGAAGCTCCTGGCCGCGCTGCCGGCGCAACTGAGTGAGGAGGCGGCGCGGACCGCGGCGGTGTTCCACCTGGATGCCCCCGCCTGGTACCGGGAACCCGAACCGACCCCGCACTTGGCCGTGTTCGTCGACGCGCTGCTCACCGGGCGTGCGGTGGAGGTGCGCTACCGCCGCTGGCGCGCCCCGCAGGAGGTCAGCCGCCGTCTGCGCCCGTACGGCCTGGTGCTCAAATCCGGTGTCTGGTACCTCGTGGCCGCCGGGGAGAGCCGGATCGCCACCTACCGGGTCGCCCAGGTCCTCGACGCGGTGCTGAGCGAGGAGCGGTTCGACCGGCCGCGGGGATTCGACCTGGGCGCGTACTGGACCTCCTACCTCGAGGATTTCCAGGCACGCCGCTATACCGGCACCGCCACCATCCGCCTGTCCCCGCGGGGACGCCGGCGCCTGCCCGACAATGTCCCCCCGGAGGTGGTGCGGGCGGTGGACTCCACCGCGGTCCCCGTCGGCGACGACGGATGGATCGAGGCCGTCATCCCGACCGAGAGCACCGACCACGCCTGCGGCGAACTGCTGCGCCTCGGTACCGACATCGAAGTCCTCGCACCGGCCGAACTGCGCCAGGCCATGACCGCCACTGTGGGCGCACTCGCCCGGACCTACGGACTTCACTGACCGTGGATGCCCGGTTCGAGCCGGAACGGCCTCGCCGCGCGCACGCGAGAGCCGCGAACCAGGGCTCCATGATGCGTCCGGCTCGGGCCCGGTGCCGCTGAGGTGTCGCTAACCCCCTTCGGGTTCCTGGGGCTGGCCCCCCATGCGGACGGGGTGTTGACGCCATGGCGCCGGATGGCCCCCGGTCCGTACGTTTAAGCAGGTCAGAGCCTTGCTGACCGATTAAGGACCGGAGTCCTCCATGTCTCAGGCCACCGCGCCGCCCGCATCCACCGCACCCGTCGGCGCCACCGCGCAGCAGGGGAGTGAGTTCACCCCCCTGCTGCGGAAGGTCAGGGGGCAGGGGCTGCTGGAGCGTCGCAAGGGCTGGTACGCGCGGATGATCAGCGTGAACCTCCTCGCCCTGGCCGCCGTGGTGACAGGGTTCGTCCTCGCGGGGGACACCTGGTGGACCCTGCTGCTCGCCGTGCCGCTCGCCGTCCTGTCCGCGCGCACCGCCTACGTCGGCCACGACGCCGGGCACGCCCAGATCGCCGTCGGCCGCCGGGCGAACCGCGCCATCGGACTCCTCCACGGCAATCTGCTCCTGGGCATGAGCTACGCGTGGTGGAACGACAAGCACAACCGGCACCACGCCAACCCCAACCACATCGAGAAGGACCCGGACGTCGGCGCCGGCGCACTCGTGTGGACCACTGAGCAGGCCGCTGTGCGCCGGGGGTTCGCCCGGTGGGTCACCCGCCACCAGGCCTGGCTGTTCTTCCCGATGTTGCTGCTCGAAGGCATCGCCCTGAAGGTGAGCAGCGTCCAGGACCTGCGGCGGCAGCCGGCGCGCGAGCGGGCCGTCGAGGGCACGCTGCTGGCACTGCACCTGGCCGGTTACGCCGCCCTGCTGCTCACCTGCCTGCCGGTGGGCAAGGCCGTGGCGTTCGCACTGCTCCATCAGGCGCTCTTCGGGCTCCACCTGGGAATGGCCTTCGCGCCCAACCACAAGGGCATGGACATGCCCGACCCGGCGGGCGAGCGCTGGGGCCATCTGCGCCGCCAGGTCCTGACCTCGCGGAACGTCCGGGGCGGGCCGGTCACGGACTGGCTGCTCGGCGGGCTGAACTACCAGATCGAACACCACCTCTTCCCGAACATGCCCAGGCCCCACCTCAGGCTCGTACAGCCGCTGGTCCGGGAACACTGCCGCGACCTCGGGCTCCCGTACGCCGAGACGGGGCTGCTCGACTCGTACCGGCAAGGGCTGCGGCACATGCACACGGTCGGCGGTGCGGCCCGGCCCGAATGAGAGCGCCGGAGGCAACGCGTTGGCCCGGACCCGTGCCGGTGAACTTTTTCGGATGCTCGCATGACGTAATCCGTCACGCTCGACGACATCCGTTCACGCGCACCGGAACTGCGGGCGTTACCCCTTCGTAACCCCGGACGGTGCTGGATCACCTGGCTGTGACCAGGTGCGATGCAGGATTCCGTCATTGACGAGCGGAAAAGCGCTGATTAGCGTCCGCCCCATGAGCCACCGAACCCCCGTGGACACCATCGACGACCTGGACCGCCGTGTCATCGCGGCGCTCCAGCTCAACGGTCGCGCCCCGTGGAGCGCGGTGGCTCGCTGGGTGGGTACGAGCGAGACGACCGCCCAGCGGCGCTACAAGGCCCTGCGCGAGCGGGGAGTGCTGCGGGTCGTCGGCACTCTGGAGCTGGACCGCACGCGGGAGGGCTCTTCCATGCTGGTCCGGGTGCAGGCCAGGCCCGGCCGCGGGCTGGACCTCGCGGACCAGCTCGCCGTGAGTCCGGATGTGCGCTTCCTGGCCGTCGTCACCGGGGCCGCCGATCTCATCGTCGATTTCGTCGCGCGCGACAACGAGGAGATGATGCGGATGCTCTTCACCGACCTGCCCGGGGCCGACCTGATCACCAGCACCGAGGCGGTCGCCGTCATCCGTGCGTTTACCTCCGCGTCGATGTGGGACACCGGGCTGCTGCCCGTCGAGGCGGCCGCGGACCTGCGGCCCGCCTGCGTCGCGTCGTCGTGCGACCGCGCCGACTGGGACGAGGCGCCAAAAGCGCTGACCGGTCTGGAGCAGGAGGTCGCCGCGGCCCTCAAGGAGGACGGCCGCGCCCAGGTCAGCACCCTGGCCCGGAGCCTGGGCCATACCGAGTCCGGTGTCGCACGGGCCATGGACCGGCTCATATCCCGCGGCATCCTCCAGTTCCGGACACTCGTCGAACCGACCCTGCTCGGGTACGACGCGGAGTTCATGGTGTGGCTGTCGATCGAGCCCGACCGGCTCGACGCCGCGGGGCGGCAGCTCGCGCGGCATCCGGGAACCAAGTTCCTGGGCGCGGCGACCGGCCGCTTCAATCTCGTCGGGCACATGGTGCTGCCCCGCCGCACCGATCTGTTGCGCTACACCAGCGACATCATCGGGGCACTGCCCGGGCTGATCGCCTCCGACGTGACCTTGCACCTGGCCACCCTGAAGTACTCCTGGCACCGGATGGTCCGCGCCGTCTGAGCCCCGGCCGGTCGTCGGGCACACCGCCCGTGGCGGCCTTGGCCGTACCTTCAACCGCCCTTCTTCGCCCGCCTTCCTCGTCCGCCTTCTTCCCGTCCCCCGATCCTTGTGGAGACCACCATGCCCACAGACGACTTCGGCCTGCCCTCGGAGAGCTGGCGCTGGCCCGAGCACACCTGGCGCGGCCGTATCGACGCGGTCCGCGCCGGGCGGCGGCTGGTCCCCGACCGCTGGCCCGGCGGCGCCCGGGTCGCGGTCGCCCTCTCCTTCGACTCCGACCACGAGACGATCCCGCTGCGCGACGGCGAGACCAGCCCCGGCCGACTCGCCCAGGGCGAGTACGGCGCCCGCGCCGGCGCGCCACGGATCCTGGACCTGCTGGCCCGCTACGGCGTCCCGGCGACCTTCTTCATGCCGGCCGTCTCCGCCCTCGTCCACCCCGAGGAGGCCCGCGCCTACACCCGTGACGGGCATGAACTGGCCGTCCACGGATGGATCCACGAGCGCAACACGCTGCTGGGCCGCGAGGACGAGAAGGAACTCACGGCGCGCGCCCTCGAGACCCTCACCACGCTGACCGGGCGGCGCCCCGTCGGCATCCGCACCCCGTCCTGGGACTTCTCGGACTCGACCCTCGACATCATGCTCGAGCTGGGCTTCGCCTACGACTCCTCGCTCATGGCCGACGACGAGCCCTACGAGATCGTCAGCGAGGGCCGCCCCACCGGCCTGGTGGAGATCCCCGTCGACTGGATCCGGGACGACGCCCCGTACTTCACGATGGACCGCTACGGGTCCGTACGACCGCACAGCCGCCCGCGCGACGTACGGGAGATCTGGACCGACGAGTTCGACGCCGCGTACCGCGACGGCGGCGTCTTCCAGCTCACCCTGCACCCGCATGTCATCGGTCACCGCTCGCGCCTGGTGGCGCTGCGGGAACTCCTCGACCACATCGCCGCTCACCCCGGCGTCTGGTACGCGACGCACGCCCAGCTCGCCGACGTGGCCCGCGGTGTGCTGCACGGCCGGACCGCGGCCGGTTCCGCCGCCGACACCCCGGAGCACACACCATGAACACCGGATCCGCCACGCCCGCCGGCCCGCTGCGCGAGGACGGCGCCGCCCCCACCACGCTCCGGCTCAGCCGCGCCCAGCGCAAGGCCATCGTCGCCGGCACCATAGGCAACACCGTCGAATGGGTCGACTGGGCGCTGTACTCCATCTTCGCCAAGATCATCGCTGATGAGTTCTTCGCCAAGAGCGACGGCGCGGTGGCCCTGCTGTCCACGCTCGCCGTCTTCGCCGTCGGGTTCGTGATGCGGCCGGTCGGCGCCGCCGTGCTCGGCGCCTACGCCGACCGCCACGGACGCAAGAAGGGCATGACCCTCACGGTTGGCCTGATGGCGGGCGCCGGCTTCGTCATCGCGATCACCCCGTCCTACGACAGCATCGGCCTCGTCTCGCCGCTGATCCTGCTGCTCTCCCGGCTGGTGCAGGGCTTCTCCGCCGGTGGCGAATTCGGCTCCTCCTCCGCGTTCCTCGTCGAGTCGGCGGCTCGCGGCAGGCGCGCCTTCGCCGGGTCCTGGCAGCAGGTGTCGGTCGCGGGCGGCGTGCTCGTCGCCTCCCTCCTGGGGACGCTCGCTACCTCGACACTGAGCGACGACGCCCTGCACTCCTGGGGCTGGCGCGTCGCGTTCATCCTCGGCGGTCTGCTCGGACTGGTCGGCCTGTGGCTGCGGATCTCCGTGGCGGACACCGAATCCTTCGCCCAGGTCCAGGACGCCGGACGGACCCGCACCAATCCCGTCAAGGCCATGTTCGTGGAGCACCCCGCGGCCGCCCTGCGCGTCGCCGGCATCACCGTGGCGGGCACCCTCACCTATTACATCTGGGTCAACTACCTTCCCACGTACGCGAATCTGACCACCGGTATCCCGCTGAAGACCGCGCTGCTGTCACAGACCCTCTGTCTGGTCGTCTTCGTCATCGCGCTGCCCCTCATGGGCGTGGTCTCGGACCGCGTCGGACGCAAGCCGACCATGGCGGCGTTCGCGGGCGGCTTCGTCGTCCTCGCCTGGCCCCTGCTGCACCTGCTCGGCGACAGCTTCCTCAGCCTGTTCCTGGTGCAGCTCATCGGCATGCTGCTGATCCTCGGCTACTCCGCCAACTGCGCCGTCATCATGGCCGAGCAGTTCCCGCCGGAGGTGCGCGCCACCGGCATCGCCCTGCCGTACGCCCTGGCAGTCGCGATCTTCGGCGGCACGGCGCCCTATCTGACGACCTGGTTGCACGAGAGCGGCCACAGCGACCTGCTGTGGGTCTACGTCTCGGTGGCCTCACTGATCTCCCTCGTGGTCTACCTCACGATGCCGGAGACCAAGGACAAGGAGTTCAGCTGATGGCCCACATCCTCGTCACCGGCGCCGCGGGCGGCATCGGCGGGGCGATCGCCGAGGAGTTCGCCGCCCAGGGCGCGTTCCTCACCCTCGTCGACCGCGACCCCGCCGCGCTCCGGCGGACCGGGGCACGTCTGGGCACCCCCACCGCGACACGGGCCGCGGACCTGACCGACCCCGACGCGCCGACCGCCGTCGTCGAGGCCGCCTGGGCGGAGCACGGCCCGGTGGACATCCTCGTCAACGCGGCGGGCGTCTACCCCTCGCTCGACATGGCCGACGTGGACGCGGCGGCCTGGGACCGGCTGTTCGCCGTCAACCTGCGCGCCCCGGTCCTGGCGACCGCCGCCTTCGCCCGGCTCGCCACCGGGGACGGACGCCCCGGCTCGGTCATCAACATCTCCTCGGGTTCCGCGCAGCGCGCCCGCCCCGGCGGAGGCCCCTACGCCAGCTCGAAGGCCGCCCTGGAGATGGCCACCCGCGCCGCCGCCCTGGAACTCGGCGCGCACGGCATCCGCGTCAACGCGGTCAGCCCCGGCTTCGTCCCGGTGGCCAGCGACTGCAACCCCGTCTCCGCCCAGTACGCCGCGGCCATCGGCACCAACCCACTGGGCCGCCCGGGAACGCCGCGGGACATCGCGCGGGCGGTGCGCTGGCTCGCCGGCCCCGACGCCTCCTGGATCACCGGCGAGGTCCTGCGGGTGGACGGCGGATCCAGCACGGGCGCCCTTCACCTGCCCCGGATCTGGCAGCCCGACGACACCCGCGCCACCTTGTCCGGCCCCGTGCCGGCGGCCGCGACCACGGAAGGACACACCCGGTGAACGACACCCACCCGGAGAAGCCCGGATACACCGTCGTCGGCGCGGGAGCGATCGGCGGCACCCTCGCCTTCGCCCTCGCCCGCGCCGGCCACCCCGTCACCGTCGTCGACGCCGACCACGCCCACGTGGACGCCATCCGGGCCCACGGACTCGTCGTCGCGCGCGGCGGCACCCGGAAAAGCGTGCCGGTCACCGCGACGACCCCGGACGAGTTCGCCGGACCCCTCGGCCGCGTACTGCTGGCCGTGAAGGCACAGGCCACCGCTACCGCGCTCGACTGGATCGCGCCCCGGCTGGCCCCGGACGGCTACGTCGTCTCCCTCCAGAACGGCTTCAACGAGCCTTTGATCGCCCAGCGCGTGGGTGCCGCCCGCACCGTCGCGGCCTTCGTGAACATCTTCGCCGACGTCATCGAACCGGGCGTCATCCAGGACGGCGGCGCCGGAGCCCTCGTCATCGGCGAGCCCGACGGCGCGCCGGTCAGCCCGAGGGTCCGGGACCTGGTGGCCGACCTGCGCGGCTGGGGCCCGGCCGTGGCCAGTGACAACGTCGAGGGATATCTGTGGGCCAAGGCCGGGTTCGGCGCCATGCTCGCCGCCACCGCCCTCGCGGACGCCCCCATGGCCGACCTCATCGACCGGCACCGCCCCGCCATGGCCGCCCTGACGGGCGAGATCTTCGCCGTGTCCGACCGCCTCGGCGTCACCCTGGAGGCGTTCGACGCCTTCGAGCCGCACGCCTTCCGGCCGGGTGCGGACCCCGCTGCCCGGAGCGCCGCCTTCGACCGCCTCACCGCATGGCTGCGCACCCAGACGAAGGACCGCAGCGGTATCTGGCGCGACCTCGCCGTACGCCACCGGCCCGTCGAAGCCCCCACCCACTACACCGACGTCTTCCACCACGCGGCACGCGAAGGCCTGCCCACGACCCTGTTGCGCACGGTCGTGAACGGCCTTCGCCAACTGGAGGGCGCCGCACACGACATGTCGGAGTCACGGCTGGAGGAACTGGACCGCCTGGCCCAGGCCCCCGCACCCTCGCTTCCCCTCGACTCCGCACAGGCCGAAGCGGTCCGGCGATGGCTCGACACCCACCGCGAGGACATGGTCGCCGACCTCGCCGCCTACACCTCCCAGGGCAGCGCCAGCGACGACCTGGACGCACTGGACACCTGCCTCGGCTGGCTGCGCGACTGGCTCGACCGGCGCCTCGGCGCACCGGACGCCGAGGAGACCCTCGCGCGCGAGGAGACCGGAGACATCCTCGTCCGCCGCTACTCCGCCCGGGACACCACCACCCCGGACAACCGCCCGGTACTGCTCCTCGGGCACTACGACACCGTATGGCCGACCGGCACCCTCGACACCTGGCCCTTCCAGCGGGACGGCGACCGCATCAGCGGACCCGGCGTCTTCGACATGAAGGCCGGCCTCGTCCAGGCGGTCTGGGCACTGCGCGCCCTCGACGCACTCGGCCTGCCCCGCCCGGCCTGCACCGTGATGCTGAACGGCGACGAGGAGACCGGCAGCCTCGCCTCCCGCGACGCCATCGTGGAGGAGGCACGCGACAGCAGGCTCGCCATGGTCTTCGAGGCCGCCGCCGACGGCGCGATCAAGACCGCCCGCAAGGGCGTCGGACTGTTCACCGTCACGGTCACCGGCAGCGAGGCCCACGCCGGACTGGACCCGACCGCCGGAGCCAGCGCCGTGGACGAACTCGCCCACCAGATCCTGCGCCTGGCGGACCTGCGCTCCCCGGACGCGGGCACATCGCTGAACGTGGGCGTGGTGGCGGGAGGCACCCGCAGCAACGTCACGGCGGGGCACGCCGTCGGCCGCATCGACGTCCGCGTCGCCACCGCCGCCGAACAGAAACGCGTCGGAGCGGCCCTCGCCGCTCTGCGTCCCGTCGACCCGCGGACCCGCGTGGAGGTCACCGGGGGCTGGAACCGCCCTGTCTTCGAACGGACCGAAGGCGTCGCCGCGCTCGCCGACCTGGCACGCCGGTGCGCCGCGCTGCTCGGACTCGACCTGCCCGAGGCGTCGGTCGGCGGCGCCAGCGACGGCAACTTCGTCGTGGCCGAGGGCACGCCGGTCCTGGACGGTATCGGCGCGGTGGGCTCGGGCGCACACGCCCGCTCGGAGCACACCTCGGTGTCGGGCATGGTCACACGTGGGGCACTGGCCGCCACGGTGCTGGCGGCGCTGGCACTGGAGTGAACCTACTCGTGATCACGACTCACGGGAGAGGGCTCGCCGCAGCAGGGTCGTGGAGCGCGTCTTGCTCCTGCTGGGTCACCGGGCATTCCGTCGGCGGGAAGGATCCCCGCCGACTGCCTCTCCGCAGGTCACGGCCTGAGACGTCCCGAGGCGTCGCCAGTCGTCCACCACCGCACTCGATGCCCTCCGCTCGTCCGGCACTCTCGTGTTCGCTCGCCCCGCGGCACCCCTCCGGACGGCCGCGGCGGCCACTCGGCGTACCCGGCGGCGAGGCCCGATGACCAGCACCCACCCGATCCTGCACGACCCCCGGGGCCGTCTCGAGGCGGAACGCCCCCTCGACCGGGACCTTGTCGCCGCCCGCGCGGTGGCCGCCGACGTCCGCCGCACCGCCGACCAGTTGCCCGCGGACCATCCGGCCCGGGTGTTCGCCGAGGACGTCCTCGAGGACTCCCGCCGCCTGTCCAGAGCGCTGAAGGGCACCGCGCGCTGTGTCCAGGCCGCGCCCGGCTGGTCCGCGCACTGTACGGGCGCCTGGACCGCCTCACCGAAAAGATCGACAGCCCCGAGGCCGGTCCCGCGGCTGCGGGTTCGGACACTACTCCGCCGTCTTCTTCAGCGCGTCGAGCCAGGCGCTGAGCGAGTCGTCCAGCACGGCGGCGAGGTTGTCCCGGTCGGCGTCGACCGGCGTGCCCGCCCAGGACTCCCGGGTGCGGACCACGACGACGTCGCCGTCCTCGGTGAAGGTCCACTCGTGCAGGCCGGTGATGCCGTGCGCGAGGCCGCCCCACAGGATGCGGTGCGGGGCGTCGACCGCGTAGATGGTGGAGTTGATGGACATGCCCGCGGTCAGCCAGTGGAAGGTGGTGCCGGGGGCGATGGGGCCGTCGAGCCGGGCCTCGGTGATGGCGGGCTGCCAGTCGGGCCAGGAGCCGATCCTGGTGTGCAGCTGCCAGACCCGCTCGAGAGGCGCGGCGATCCGGATGGTGTGGCCGGCGACGATGGGGGCGTACTCGTCGATGGTCGTGGGGTAGGTCATGGCGGTTCCTCGGTGTCGGGGGGCCGGGCCGCCGCGGGGGAGTCGGCGGCGGACCGGGTGGCCGGGGGTGGGTCAGGCGGGCAGTCCGGAGTCGGGGATCCAGTGGCCGTGGATTCCGGCGGGCACCCTGCGGGGGAGTTCGACGGCGGCCACGGTGCTCAGGTCGCTCGCGTCCAGGACGAGCAGCTCCGAGGCGTCGGCCGTGAGGTCGCTGACGATGGTGAGCAGGTAGCCGTCGTCCTCGGCGGTCCCGCCCTCGGCGGGCGCGAAGACGGCCTCTCCGGGCATCCGGCCCCCGCCGTGCGCGAGGAGCTTCTCCTGGCCGGTCAGCGTGTCGAACTTGACGGTGTGGTAGCCCGAAAGGCCCGCGCCGGGGAAGGCGATGGCGTAGCTGTAGCGGTAGGCAGAACCGGTGTGGGCGTCGTTGATCGACGGGAACTCGGTGGCCAGGTCGTTGAGCGACTCCGTGGTGACCTTGCCCGTGGCCGGGTCGATGATCCACCGGTGGAAGGTCGAACCGGCGTCGGGGCTGGTGCCGTAGCCGGGAGCGCCGACCCACCACTTCCACGAGTTCTCCCAGGCGGAACGGTCGAAGCGCGGTGCTTCGAGGACGATCCTGCCCTGCGCGTCGGTGTAGGCGCCTGCGACGTGCAACAGCGCCGCCTGGTCGGGCGCCTCGAACCAGCTGGTCCTGCCCCCGGCGCGCGGCATCACACCGATGCGCAGCGGGACGTCGTCGTGCCAGCGGTAGGGGATGCCGGAGTGCTCGTCGTGGTCGAAGACCACTGGCGAGTCGATGAAGACGACGTGTTCGCGGGTGATGGCGAAGTCGTGCATGAGCGACGGGCCGGAGCCGTCGATGACCTGCGACGTGACGATGTCGCCGGAGGCGTCGGCCACGTAGTAGGTCAGGTACGGCGGAAACGGGCTGTAGCTGAAGAAGTGCAGCTCGCCGGTCTCCGGGTCCTCCTTGGGGTGGGCGGTCATCGCGCTGGTGAGTTTTCCACCGAAGTCGTGGACGCCGATCGTGTCGAGGTCGGCGCTGACCTCCCAGGGCAGGTTGGCCTCTTGCAGGGCCAGGTAGCGGCCCCCGTGGAAGATGATGTTGGTAGCGGCGGCGCTGACTTCGAGCTCGGTTCCGGTGAACGGCACGCCGTCCAGGAAGGGGGTGCGCACCCAGCGGTTGCGGTACCACTCGGCCCGGCCGCCCGCGAGGCGGACGCCGTGGATCATGCCTTCGCCGCGGAACCAGTGGGTGGGGGTGATGCCCGGCTTGGGGTTGTGACCGTTGCGGAAGTAGCGGCCGTTCAGCTCGGGTGGGAGGGTGCCGCGCACTTTCAGCTCGCGGCCGGTGATCTCATCGGTGACGGGGGTGAAGTGGCCGCTGATGTACGGCTTGTCGAGGGTCATGGTCATGCCTTTCGTGTCGAGAGAGCCGAGATGAGCAGGGTCAGGGCGGCGCAGGCCAGGAAGGCCGCGCCGAAGGAGGGGAGCAGGGTCAGGAAGGACAGGCCGATGGCGCCGCCGATCTGCCGGGTGGCGTTGACCAGCCCCCCGGCCAGGCCGTTGTCGGCGGCCGGGACGCCCGTGGAGGACAGCGCGGTGAGCCGGACGAAGGCCGGCCCCAGCCCGAGGCCGATCAGGAGCGTCGGGCCGAGCAGGTCCACAGCGAAGGTGCCGTCGGCCGGGGTCCGGGACAGCCAGGCCAGTCCGGCCGCGAGGACCAGCAGGCCCACGGGGAGCACATGACGGCCGGAGACCTTGCCGGTGGCCCACGACGAGAGGGTGATCACGAGGGCGAGGGGTAGCTGGGTCAGCCCGGCCTCCAAGGGGGAGTAGCCGAGGGTGCGCTGCTGGTAGAGCGGCAGGAAGTAGAACAGGCCCAGCCAGACCGCGCCCAGCAGGGCCATCAGCACGTTGGGCACCGCCACCACGCTCATGCGCGCGGGCAGCAGCGGGTCGGCGGCGCGGCGCTGGAGCACTGCGAACAGGCCGAGCAGCGCCAGACCGATCGCGGCGAGCGGCCAGGGCCCTGACAGGCCGTAGGTGAGCGCGACCAGCCCCGCCGTCACCGTCACCGCGCCCGGTGCGTCCAGGGACCCGCCGCGTGGCCGGTCGGCCCCGACCAGCAACCGGGCGGCCACCAGGACGGCCAGAGCGAGGGGCACCATCACGACGAACAGCGCACGCCAGCCGTACAGGCTGGTGAGCAGCCCGCTCAGCAGTACGCCCGCCGCCCCGCCGGCCCCGGAGACCGCGCCCCACACTCCGAGCGCGGTGCCACGCCGCCGCTTGTCGGAATAGCGCGTCAGCACGAGCGCCAGCGCAGTGGGCGCCAGCAGCGCGGCGCCGATTCCCTGCGCCGCCCGGCAGGCGATCAGCACGATCGTGGTGGGGGCCAGTGCCGCGCCCAGGGAGGAAAGGGCGAACAGGCCGATGCCGAGCAGAAAAACACGACGGAGGCCGTAGACGTCGCCCGCGCGCCCGCCCGGCAGCAGCAGCGCGCCGAAGACCAGTACGTAGGCGTTGACCGTCCACGCCTGGCCCGTATCCGACAGATCGAGCCCCGCCCGGATCTGGGGCAGTGCGACGTTCACGATCGAAGTGCTCAGCACGACCAGGAACTGGGCCGTGGCCAAAACCGCCAGCGGTATCCAGCCGGTGGTGGTCCGTTGCGGTGCGGTGCGGGTCATGGCTCGACACTCACAGCTGGCGTCCACCGCTCGCGTCGGTGATCATCGCCTATACGACGGTCATTCGCCCATACGACAGGGACCGCCTGCACGATGAGGACCGCCTGCACGACAGGGATCGCCTGTACGACTCCTCGCGGGAGACCTCACGTGACTGGGGTCTTCCCTGATTCCCCCGCGGCGCACGACCACATAGGTTTTCGGACATGCCCGGGACATACACGGATGTGCTGATCGGCCGTCAGGACGAAATACGCCGGCTCGACGGCCTGCTCCGAGCGGCGCGGGAGGGCCGGGGCGGCGCCCTGGTCCTGCGCGGTGAGCCGGGCATCGGCAAGAGCGCGCTGCTGCGGAATCTGGACGGGGCCGCGACCGGATTCCTCGTCATGCGGGCGTCCGGCGCGGAGTTCGAGATGGAGCTGCCGTTCGCCGCGCTGCACCAGTTGCTCGCGCCCGTCACCGGCCGGCTGATGGCGTTGCCCGCCCCGCACCGCAAGGCGCTGGAGATCGCTTTCGGCCTCGACACCGGCACACCCGATCCGTTCCTGGTCGGCGTCGCGTCGCTCGGCCTCCTGGTGGAGACCGTGCGGGAACGCCCGCTGCTGTGCGTCGTCGACGACGCACAGTGGCTGGACCAGGCGTCGGCCAAGGCGCTGGCCTTCCTGGCCCGCCGGGTCTCGGCCGAGTCGATCGCCCTGGTGTTCGCGGCGCGCGAGCCGGGCCCCCCGCACGAGCTGGACGGGCTGCCCGGCCACTCGCTTCGGGGCCTTGGCGAATCGGATGCCCGCGCGCTGCTGACCGCGGCGATCCGCGCCCCGTTGGACGAGCGGGTGCGCGACCGCATCCTGGCCGAGGCGCGCGGCAACCCCCTCGCGCTGGTGGAGCTCCCCCGGACCGCCGGACTCGCCGGGATGGCGGGCGGATTCGCCCAGCCCGACTCGGTACCCGGCGTGATCGAGCAGAGCTTCCGGTCCCGGCTGGAACCCCTGCCGCCGTCGGCCCGGCTGCTGGTGACCATCGCGGCCGCCGATCCGATCGGCGACCCCGGCCTGCTGTGGCGTGCGGCCGAGTTCCTGGGCATCGACGCGACCGCCGCCGCGGAGTCCGTCCCCCTGGTCGAGTTCGGCACCCGGATCCGGTTCAGCCACCCCCTCGCCCGCTCGGCGGCCTACCGCGCCGCGGGGCCGGAGGAGCGGCGCAGGGCGCACGAGGCGCTGGCCGCCGTGACCGACCCGGTCACCGACCCCGACCGGCGGGCCTGGCACCGTGCCCAGGCCAGTGCCGGCCCGGATGAGCAGGTCGCCGCCGAGCTCGAGGCCTCCGCCACCCGCGCCCAGGAACGTGGCGGTGTCGCGGCGGCGGCGGCCTTCCTCGAACGCTCGGCCGCGCTCACGATCAGCCCGCGCCGACGCGCCGAGCGGGTCCTCGCCGCGGTCCGGGCCAAGCTCTCGGTGGGTGACTTCGACACGGCGGCCGACCTGCTCACCACCGTGGCGACCGACGATCCGGGTCAGGCGGCCAGGGCCGACCTGCTCCGCGGCAGGCTGTCGTTCGTCCGCCGCCGGGGGGACGAGGGCCCCACGGCGTACCTCCTGCGTGCCGCCGCTCGGCTGGCCACCACCGACCCCGCCTGGTCACGGGAGTGCTATCTGGACGCCATCGAGATGGGCCTGCTGCTCGGCGGCCTCGACCACGTGGTGGAGGCCGCCGGGAAGGCCCCGCCGTCCCTCCAGCGGCCGGAATCCGGCGCGGCGGCGGTCCTGGCCGGTCTGATCAGCCTGGTGAGCGAGGGGCATCCGGCGGCGGGGAAGATCCTCGGGCCGGTCGTCGGCGATGTCGACGACGAGGTGTGGGCCCGCCGGCCGTCACTGGGCTTCATGCTGGCCATCGAGCTGTGGAACTTCGACGCCATGCGCTCCATCGCCGCCCGTGCCGTCACGGCCGGCCGGGTGGCGGGCTCCTTCCACGCGCTGCCCATCGGACTGTCCATGAAGGCCACCGCGACCGTGCACACCGGCGACTTCGGTGCCGCGATGGAGCTGATCTCCGAGCAGGAGGCGATCGCCGACGCCACCGGCGCGGCACCGCTGGTCTATCCCCGCCTCCACCTGGCCGCGCTGCGCGGGCGGCGCGAGGACGCCGTCGAACTGTTCGCGTCGGTGGATCACCGAATGACCCTCAGCGTGCAGTGGGCGACGGCCGTGCTCAGCAACGGCCTGGCCGACTACCCGGCCGCGCTGAGGGCGGCGAAGCAGGCGGTCGAGTACGGCGCCGTCAGCACGGCCGGCCTCGCCCTGCCCGAGCTGGTCGAGGCGGCCACCCGGTGCGGCGAGACGGAGGTCGCCGCCGAGGCCCTCGCGGCTCTCCGCGAGCGCACGCAGGCGGGCCGGCAGCCGTGGGGTCTTGGTGTCGAGGCCTGTGCTCGGGCCCTGGTGACCGAGGACGAGTCCGCCTACCAGGAGGCGATCGACCTGCTGGACGACGGCGCACTGGTCGTCTACCGCGCCCGGGCACATCTGCTGTACGGGGAGTGGCTGCGCCGTCGGGGCCGACGGCGTGACGCCCGGTCCGCGCTGCGACTGGCGCACGAGTCGCTGTCCGACCTCGGTGTGGAGGCGTTCGCCGAGCGCGCCGCGGGCGAGTTGCGCGCCACGGGTGAGAAGGCCCGCAGCCGCACATCGAAGGCGTCGGACCAGCTGACGATGCAGGAGGTGCACATCGCAGGCCTGGTCGCCGACGGCGCCACCTCCAAGGAGGTGGCGGCGAAGCTGTTCCTCAGCCCGCGGACGGTCGACGCGCACCTGCGCAACATCTTCCGCAAGCTCGGGCTCACCTCACGCAGGCAACTGCGAGAGCTGCCCGACATTCGTTAGCCGCATGGTGGTGGCCGCGGCCTCGTGCCCGTTCATCGACTCCACGGGGCCGGGCCGGCTCCGCCCGTACGTGGCCCGGTAGGCACCGGAGACGCGCCGGACGAGCCCGGGGTCGTCCACCGGCTGGAAGGTGACGGACAGCCGGACCCCGGCCGCCTCCAGCTCGGTGTCCGCCAGCCGCAGGACCCGGCGGTACCAGACACTGCGCCGTCCGAAAGCGGAGCGGACATACGCGTCCGCGTCGAGCGCGAGGCGGTCAGCTCTCGTAGCCGTAGAAGAGGCGTTCCGTCACGGCGCGGGCGCGGCGGGTCGTGCGGCGGTAGTCGTCCAGCATCTCGCCCACATGGCCCGGGGCGTAGCCCAGATGGTGGGCGACCGCGGCCAGTTCGCGGGAGTCTGTGGGGAAGGTGTCGCCCGGGCGGCCGCGCACCAGCATCACCGTGTTGCGCACCCGGGTCGCCAGCACCCACGCCCTGTCCAGGGTCTGGACGTCGTCGCCGCCGATCAGACCGGCGTCGTGCGCGGCGGCCAGGGCCCGGCGGGTGCGGGTGGTGCGCAGTCCCGGTTCCGCCGCGCCGTTGCACATCTGTAGGAGCTGCACCGTCCACTCCACGTCGCTGAGCCCGCCGCGGCCCAGCTTGGTGTGGGTGGCGCGGTCGGCGCCGCGGGGCAGCCGCTCGGACTCCATCCGGGCCTTGAGCCGCCGGATCTCGCGGATCGCGTCCTCGTCCAGCCCCTCGGCCGGATACCGCAACGGGTCGATCAGTTCGATGAAGCGTGCGCCGAGGTCGGGGTCGCCCGCGACCGGCTCGGCGCGCAGCAGCGCCTGGCTCTCCCAGACCAGCGACCAGCGGCGGTAGTAGGCGGCGTACGAGGCGAGGGAGCGCACCAGCGGACCGGACTTGCCCTCGGGGCGCAGATCGGCGTCGATGAGCAGGGGCGGGTCCACGGTGGCGGGCTGGAGGAGCCGCCGCATCTCGTTGGCCACCGTGAACGCGGCGCGGGAGGCTTCGTGTTCGTCGGCGCCCTCGCGGGGCTCGTGGACGAAGAGGACGTCCGCGTCCGAGCCGTAGCTCAGCTCATGGCCGCCGAACCGGCCCAGACCGATCACCGCGAAACGCGTTGGCAGCTCATCGCCCCAGGTGTCGCGGACGGCGGCACGCAGCGCGCCCGCCAGGGTCGCGGCGGTGATGTCGGAGACGGCGTCGCCGACCATGTCGACCAGCGCTCCCGGGCTCGCGGGCTGCTCGGGCAGGGCCGTACGGTTCGAGGGGCGGGCCGGGAGGTGGGGCTCGAAGTCGCGCACCGCGTCGGGGGAGCCGGCCGCGGGTCGCGCGCCGCGCGGGGCGGGTGGCGTCGGCGGGGTGGCCGGGGCGTTGTCGTCGCCGGGCGGCGGCCAGTTAACCGTGGGCCGTACCGCCCTGTCGGCCAGCCGCGCGCTTGCGATCACGTCCGCCGCGGCCGTGCGGAACAGCTCGCGGCGGCGCACCCGGCGCGCCGCCGCGCTCGCCTGCTCGGCCCCGCGGGCGCGGGCCCCCCGGGTGGC
>NZ_BAAAIF010000052.1:0-73540 GCF_039525925.1 Streptomyces javensis
CCGGATCGGCGTAGACGGCTACGCTCGCGATCCCGGCATCCCGGCAGGCACGGGCAACACGGACAGCGATCTCGCCACGGTTGGCGATGAGCACCTTGCGCACGATGGCTCCCTCCTTGAAACAAGCCGAGTTTAGGTACAGGCAACACCTCGCGCCGAGCAGACCCCGGGCGTGAGCTTGACCACACGGAGCGTGAACCTCGCGCTGGACGAACGTCCGGCTCCCCCGTCGCTCCACGGTACGCCCGGTTTTCGGGGCCGTGGCGCGGTCCGCGATGTGGGCAAGGTCTCTGGCGCGCCGTGCTGCGGCGCTTCACGTTTCTTTGTGGAGACCCTACGAATGCCGGGCGGAAACTTTGCCACGGCGTTCAGCTCGTCCACACCTCTTGTGGCGGCGCGTACCCGTTAGTAGCGTGCTTCGGCACTGACAGAGTGGAGGGGATCGCGGTGGCGCGCAGACCAGTGGCCGCGGTGGCGGCAGTGACGCTGATGGTCGAGGCGGTCGGCATAGCGCTGCTGAACTGGATCCTCGGCCTGGTCGTGGACCGTCAGCAGATGTCCTTGGGCGGCATGGACACCGACGCGATGTCGATCGGGACCTGGGTCGCGGGCGGCCTCTTCGGCCTCTATCTGCTGGTGTGCGGGGTGGTGCTGCTGCGCACCGCCGTGCGCGACCGCGCCCCCGGCCGCCTGGCCCGCATCCTGCTCATCACCTGTGCGGTGGTGCACGGGCTGTTGGGCGCGTTCTCGGTCGGCCTGGTGGGCTGGGCGGCGTTCGCGTTCATGATGGTGGTGCTGGGGTTGATCGTGCTGAGCCTGCTGGGGTACGAGGCGGAATCGCCCGCCAAGCCCTCCGCCGAGGCCGCGGGCGGCGGTCAGGACGCCCCCAGCCCGGCCTGAGCGGGGAAAGGATCCAGGGAAAGCCCTAAGGGAAGTCCAGGGAAACGCCTAGCCGGAATTCCCTAGTCGTTCCAGAGGTCCGTGATCCGCACGTCCAGTTCGCCGAGCAGTCGGCGGAACAGCGGCAGGGACAGCCCGATCACGTTTCCGGAGTCGCCCTCGATGCCGTCGATGAACGGCGCCGAACGGCCGTCGAGCGTGAACGCGCCCGCCACGTGCAGTGGTTCGCCGCTGGCGACGTACGCCGCGATCTCCTCGTCCGTCGGCTCGCCGAAGTGGACGGTGGTGGACGCGGTGGCCGAGGTGCGGCGGCCGCTCGCCGTGTCGATCACGCAGTGCCCGGTGCGCAGCACCCCGGCCCGGCCGCGCATCGACTTCCAGCGGGCGGTGGCCTCCTCGGCGTCGGCCGGTTTGCCGAGCGCCTGACCGTCCAGCTCCAGCACCGAGTCGCAGCCGACGACGAGGGAGCCGGCCGTCTCCGGTAGCCCGGCCACGGCGGTGGCCTTCGCCTCGGCCAGCACCCGGGCCAGCTCGGCGGGGGTCTCGGCGCTGATCGCGTCCTCGTCCACCCCGCTGACGATCACCTTCGGCGCCAGTCCGGCCTGTCGCAGCAGCCCGAGCCGGGCGGGCGAGGCGGACGCGAGGACGAGAGTGCGCTGCGCAGTCATGCGCACCAGGGTAAGCCGCTCCTGGAGAAGGCCCGCTGCTGCGGGTGTCCGGCGGATCTTTCCCGTCCCCGCCCCAGTTGCGGGAAGGGGCGGGGAGGGGAGCAGCCCGCCGCAGGCGTACGCGTACCGCCGGGCAGGACACCCGCTACGGCCACATCCCCAGGATGCACATCGCCAGCAGCACGGAGACGGTCAGCACGGTGCGGGCGCGGCGGAGCATGGCCTCGGCGCGCCGCAGTTCCTCGGGCGGCTCATCGGGCGGCTCGGACCACAGCATGAATCCGATCCTGAGGCCGGAGACGCCGGGGCGCCTGAGTACGCGTACTCAGGCGCCCCGGCGCGAAGCTGCCATTCGGCCCGCCGCGGACCGCTCAGGCCGGCCAGTAGGTGGTGCGCCACGCTTTGGGACCCGGGTGCGGCACCCGGTGGCTGGGGACGGTGCGGGCGGGGTCGGACCACTCCTCCGGATCGTCCTCGGTCTGCGCGGCGGCCATGGCTGCCGCCGCGCGTGCTTGCACCACCGCCAGAGTGGCGGCCAACTCCTCGGGGGTCGGGTTGCCCCGGACAATACGGATCATGGAACAGCCCTTCGCTAGGGGGCTAGAGGGGGATGTTGCCGTGCTTCTTCGGGGGCAGCGCTTCGCGCTTGTTCCGCAGCGTCCGCAGACCGCGGACGATGTGGCGACGGGTCTCGGAGGGCATGATCACAGCATCCACATACCCCCGCTCGGCCGCGATATACGGATTGAGGAGGGTGTCCTCGTAGTCCGCGATCAGCTCGGTCCGGGTGGTCTCCGGATCGTCGGAGGAGGCGATGGTGCGCCGGTGGAGGATGTTGACCGCGCCCTGGGCGCCCATGACCGCGATCTGCGCCGTGGGCCAGGCCAGGTTGAGGTCCGCGCCCAGGTGCTTGGAGCCCATCACGTCGTACGCGCCGCCGAACGCCTTGCGGGTGATGACCGTGATCAGCGGGACGGTGGCCTCCGCGTAGGCGAAGATCAGCTTGGCGCCGCGCCGGATGATGCCGTTGTACTCCTGGTCGGTGCCGGGCAGGAAGCCGGGCACGTCCACGAAGGTCAGTACGGGCACGTTGAACGCGTCGCAGGTGCGCACGAAGCGCGCGGCCTTCTCGGAGGCGTCGATGTCCAGGCAGCCGGCGAACTGCATCGGCTGGTTGGCCACGATGCCCACCGGGTGGCCCTCGACCCGGCCGAAGCCGGTGATGATGTTGGGCGCGAAGAGCGCCTGCGTCTCCATGAACTCGTTGTCGTCCAGCACGTGCTCGATGGCCTTGTGCACGTCGTACGGCTGGTTCGCCGAGTCCGGGATGAGGGTGTCCATCTCCCGGTCCTCGTCCGAGACCTCCAGATCGGCCTCGTCGGGGAAGGCCGGGGGCTCGGAGAGGTTGTTGGAGGGGAGGTACGACAGCAGCGCCTTGACGTACTCGATGCCGTCCTTCTCGTCCCCGGCCATGTAGTGCGCGACACCGGAGGTGGTGTTGTGGGTCCGGGCGCCGCCCAGCGCCTCGAAGCCGACGTCCTCGCCCGTGACCGTCTTGATCACATCCGGCCCGGTGATGAACATGTGCGAGGTCTGGTCGACCATCACCGTGAAGTCCGTGATCGCCGGGGAGTAGACCGCCCCGCCCGCGCACGGGCCCACCACCAGGCTGATCTGCGGGATCACCCCGGAGGCATGGGTGTTGCGGCGGAAGATCTCGCCGTACATGCCGAGGGAGACCACACCCTCCTGGATGCGGGCGCCACCGGAGTCGTTGATGCCGACGACCGGGCAGCCGGTCTTCAGCGCGAAGTCCATGACCTTGACGATCTTCTCGCCGAACACCTCCCCGAGCGCCCCGCCGAAGACCGTGAAGTCCTGGGAGAAGACGGCCACCGGGCGGCCGTCGACCGTGCCGTAACCGGTCACGACCCCGTCCCCGTAGGGCCGGTTCTGGTCGATGCCGAAGTTGGTCGAGCGATGCCGGGCGAACTCGTCGAGCTCGGTGAAGGACCCCTCGTCCAGGAGGAGGTCGATGCGTTCGCGCGCGGTCAGCTTGCCCTTGGCGTGCTGCTTCTCCACCGCGCGCGCGGACCCGGCGTGGGTCGCTTCCGCGATGCGGCGCTTCAGGTCCGCGAGCTTCCCCGCGGTGGTGTGGCGGTCTGGAATCTCGGGGGCGGTCTCCGGCTCGGTGGACATCGGGATGCGGCTCCTGCTCGTCCTGGGGGTGGATACGGCGGGTCTTCAGGATCGGGAGAACGGGGCTTCAGGATCGGGGGAAGGCGGGGAACGGGGTCGTACGGGTCGTGATCGTGATCAGACGGGTCCTGTCGGGTTTTCGGGGGTTCCGGACCGTTCGGCGGCTTTGCGCTGGCTGGGCTACCGGCACGTAGCGTATCGGCGGCACCGCCTGGTGGCACTGCGTCGTTGGCCACACCTCCTGACCCTAGGCTGGCCCCCATGACGCCTTCTGACACCTCAGGGAGCCCAGGTGACGCGCGCGGACGCTGGTCCGACCTGGAGCGGCCACCGCTGAACGCCGCCGCGCTGCGCCGGGGGCTGGTGCGGCCCGGCGGGCTGTGGACCGAGCTCGAGGTGGTGCGGGCGACCGGCTCGACCAATACGGATCTGGTCACCCGGGCCCGGGCCGGAGCCCCCGAGGGCGCGGTGCTCATCGCCGAGGAGCAGACCGCGGGGCGCGGCCGACTCGACCGCGCCTGGACGGCCCCGGCCAGGTCCGGGCTCTTCTTCTCCATCCTGCTACGGCCCGGCGAGGCCGGCGTGCCCACCGAGCGCTGGGGCTGGCTGCCGCTGCTGGCCGGGGTCGCGGCCGCCGGGGCGCTCAGCCGTGCGGCGGGTGTGGACACCGCGCTGAAGTGGCCGAACGACCTGCTGGTGACGGTCGCGGGCGAGGAGCGGAAGTTCGGCGGGATCCTCGCCGAGCGGGCCGGGGACGCGGTGGTGATCGGCATGGGGCTGAACGTCTCGCTGCGCGCCGGTGAACTTCCCGTTCCCACCGCCGGGTCGCTGGCCCTGGCGGACGCCATCTCCACCGACCGCGATCCACTGCTGCGGGCCGTGCTGCGCTCGATCGCGGAGTGGTACGGGGAGTGGCGCCGGTTCGAGGGCGACCCGGGGGCGAGCGGCCTCCAGGAGACGTACGCGGCGGGCTGTGCGACCCTCGGGCGCCGGGTGCGGGCCGAGCTCCCGGGCGGCCGGGAGCGCGTGGGCGAGGCGGTCGCGATCGACGGCGACGGGCGTCTGGTTCTGGCCACAGAAGGCGGGGTTCAGGAGCCGGTCTCCGCCGGGGACATCGTGCATCTACGCTCCGTACCGAGGGAGGAATGACCCTCCCGCGCGAGAGTGAGCTACGGCACACCTGACGTATCGTGGTCGCGGTCGGTCCAGCTCGGGGCGGCTGTGAGCGAGCTCGGGACCGGGCCGGGAAGAGGGAACGGAAGGGCAGTGCGCAGGGATCGGACAGGGGGCGGGCGGTGACCGCCGACGACGCGGGTTCCGGCACGGCCGAGGAGCGCGAGGTGCTGGACGCCGCCGCGCCCGACGGGGCCGTACGGGACACCGGGGCGCGGGAGAGCGCCGCCGCGGAGGCCCCCGACGACGAGGACCAGCCGGACCCCATCGCGCTCCGGCTGGAGCAGCTGATCCTCGGCGCCGAGCGGCGCTACACCCCCTTCCAGGCCGCCCGCAGCGCGGGTGTCTCGGTCGAGCTGGCCACCCGCTTCTGGCGGGCCATGGGCTTCGCCGACATCGGCCAGGCCAAGGCGCTGACCGAGGCCGACGTACTGGCGCTGCGCCGGCTGTCCGGTCTGGTGGAGGCCGGGCTGCTGAGCGAGCCGATGGCCATCCAGGTGGCGCGGTCCACCGGCCAGACCACCGCCCGGCTCGCCGACTGGCAGATCGACTCCTTCCTGGAGGGGCTCACCGACCCCCAGGAGACCGGGATGACCCGGACCGAGATCGCGTATCCGCTGGTCGAGCTGTTGCTGCCGGAGCTGGAGGAGTTCCTGGTCTACGTCTACCGGCGCCAGCTCGCGGCCTCGACCGGCCGGGTGGTGCAGGCGGCGGACGACGTCGAGATGGTGGACCGGCGGCTGGCGGTCGGCTTCGCGGACCTGGTGAGCTTCACCCGGCTGACCCGGCGGCTGGAGGAGGAGGAGCTCGGCGAGCTGGTCGAGGCGTTCGAGACCACGGCCGCCGACCTGGTGGCGGCGCACGGCGGACGGCTGATCAAGACCCTCGGCGACGAGGTGCTCTACGCGGCCGACGACGCGGGCATCGCCGCCGAGATCGCGCTGCGTCTGATCGAGACGCTGACGCATGACGAGACGATGCCCGAGCTGCGGGTCGGGATCGCGTTCGGCACGGTCACGACGCGGATGGGCGATGTCTTCGGCACGACGGTGAACCTGGCCAGCCGGCTGACGTCCATAGCCCCCAAGAACGCGGTCCTGGTGGACGGCGCGTTCGCCGAGGAACTGAGCCGCACCGGGGAGGCCCCGGTGTCGGAGGCGGAGGCCGCGGAGGCGGCCGCCGCGGCGGAGAAGGAGGGCGAGGAGCCGCCCTCGTACCGCTTCGCGCTCCAGCCGATGTGGCAGCGGCCGGTGCGTGGCCTCGGGGTCGTGGAGCCGTGGCTGCTGAGCCGTCGCGCGTGAGCCCGTGCGGTGTCGCGGGCGGTGTGGGCGCGCCCGGAACGTTCCGGGTGGCCGCGTCCGGATCATTGCGACGGCTCCGGCCGGATCGTTGCGACGGCTCCGTCCGGATCAATCCCACGGCTCCGGCCGGATCGTTCCGGTGGCGCCGACCGGATCACTGAACTGGGCGCGGCGCGGGGCCTGTTGGGCTAGCCTACGTCCGCAAGATCCACTCGGTGGATCCCAGGTCCTGTCGTCGAAGTAGCACCGTCCGCGTCCGCCCGCGGGGTGGGCCCGGCGGTGTCCAGGAGCACGTGTGACCCAGCTTTTCGATTCGAGTGCTCACCGCCCGGGCGCCTTACCCCCGCCGGGCTGTCCCGCCCACGGGGAGACCGGCGCCGAACCGCTCCACGCGCCCGAGTTCGGGGCGGACCCCTTCGCGGTCTACCGGCGGCTGCGCGAGGCCCACGGCCCGCTCGCGCCGGTGGAGCTGGACAGAGGCGTACCGGCCATGTTGTGCCTGGGGTACGACACGGCGCTGGAGGTCATGCGGCGCCCCGAGACCTTCTCCAAGGACCCCCGTCACTGGCGGGACAGGAACGAGGGCCTGCTGCCGGAGGCCAGCTACGCCCCGCAGGTCATCAGGGACCGGCCGCGGGTCGACTTCGTGGACGGCGAGGAGCACCGGCGGCTGCGCGGCGCCATCGAGGACACCACCGGCCGGATCGACTCCAGCGCGCTGCGGAACTATGTCGAGCGCATCGCCGACTCGCTGATCGACCAGTTCTGCGAGGCGGGCGAGGCCGAGCTGATCGGGACGTACTGCGCACTGGTCCCGATCATGGTGACCAGCCAGCTCTTCGGCTGCCCGCAGGAGATCATGGACCGGCTGCTGCGGGGCGTGGCGGCGTTCATCGACGGCTCGGACCCGTCGGGCGGGGACCGGACCTCGGGCGCGGCGCTGCGCGAGCTGATCGACCTCAAGCGGCGCGAGCCGGGCGCCGACATCACCTCCTGGCTGATCGCCCATCCGGCGCGGCTGACCGACGAGGAGCTGATCGAGCAGCTGCTGCTGCTGATCGGGATGGTGACCGGGGTGGTGCCCGGTCTGATCGGCAACGCCCTGCGGGTGCTGCTCACCGACGAGCGGTTCTCGGGCGAGCTGATGGGCGGCAGCATGCTCGTCGAGGACGCCCTCGACGAGGTGCTGTGGACGGACCCGCCGCTGGCCAACATGGGGCTCTACTTCCCGGTGCACGACACCAACCTCGCCGGGAAGCGGTTGCGCGCGGGCGACGCCGTGATGATCAGCTTCGCGGCGACCAACCGGGACGCCCTGCTGCGGTCCCCGCACAAGCAGGGCAACCGGGCCCATCTGGCGTTCGGCGCGGGCGCCCACGCCTGCCCCGGCCGCTCCTCGGCCCGGCTGATCGCCTCCGTCGCGCTGGAGAAGCTGCTGGACCGGATCCCCGATCTGGCGCTCGCCGGGGAGATCGAGGAGCTGAAGTGGCTCTCCGGGATCTTCGTACGGGGGGTGATCACGCTGCCGGTGCGGTTCGCCCCCGTTCCCAGGCCGGGGAGCCGGCGCGGCGCACCGCCCGCCGCCCGCCCGGGGGAGCCGGGCCCGCAGGGTCCGCAGGGCCGGCCGGGCTCGCCGGGCCGACCGGGCTCGCCGGGCCAGTGGCAGGAGGCGCCGCCGGGGACGCCTCCGCCGCCGCCCATCCCGCCGATCTCATTGCCGTTCGCCACGGACGCGGCGGCCGCGGCTGAGCCCCCGACGGGGTCGGAGCCGGGGGCGGATCCGGAGCGGGCGGAGGACGGGCAGAAGCAGCAGTCGATCCTCCTGGGCTTCCTGAACCGGTGGCGGCGGGCCCGCTAAGCGCTCCGCGGAAGTGCGGCGAGGTGTGGTCGTTCGTCCGCGGCTGCGTCGTGGCCGGTCGCGCCTGCGCGGCGGAGCCGCATATCGACACAGCCCCGCGCCCCTTCGGGGCGCTGCCCGAACCGTAGCGGACTTCGGATGGGCGCCGTCGGGTGGGCGCCGGCTCCCGTCCGGGTGGCTCACAGGTTCCGCACGCCCCGGGGAGCTGGAATGATCGCGGACAGTGGTGTTCACGGTCGTTAACCGGGAGGGTGCGTGATGAGTGAGCAGCGGTACGGGGAGTGGGTCGCGGTCCGCAGGGACGGCTTCGTGGCCGAGCTGGTACTGGACCGGCCCAAGGCCATGAACGCCGTCTCGTCGGAGATGGCGCGCTCCATCGCGGCGGCCTGCGCGGCGCTGTCCGAGGACCGTGACGTCCGGGCCGTGGTGCTGACCTCGACCCATGAGCGGGCCTTCTGCGTGGGCGCCGACCTCAAGGAGCGCAACTCGCTCACCGACGCCGAGATGATGCGGCACCGGCCGGTCTCCCGCGCCGCCTACACCGGGGTGCTGGAGCTGCCGATGCCCGTCATCGCCGCGGTGCACGGCTATGCGCTGGGCGGCGGCTTCGAGCTGGCCCTGTCGTGCGACGTGATCGTGGCCGACCCGACCGCCGTGGTGGGGCTGCCCGAGGTGTCGGTCGGGGTGATCCCGGGCGGCGGCGGCACCCAGCTGCTGCCGCGCCGGGTGGGCGCCGCGCGCGCCGCCGAGCTGATCTTCTCCGCGCGCCGGGTGGCCGCCGCGGAGGCCCACGCCCTGGGCCTGGTGGACCGGCTGACGGCGGAGGGCGAGGACCGGGCCGAGGCCCTGGAGCTGGCCCGGGGCATCGCCGCCAACTCCCCGGTCGGCGTGCGGGCCGCCAAGAAGGCGCTGCGGCTGGGGCAGGGGCTGGATCTGCGGGCGGGTCTCGAGGTCGAGGACGCGGCGTGGCGGACGGTGGCCTTCTCGGGGGACCGCGCGGAGGGTGTGGCCGCGTTCAACGAGAAGCGCCCGGCGAACTGGCCGGGGGAGTAGCGACCCCGGACCGGGAGGTGACGGACTTTTCGGCAGGGGGAGTAGCGGACCCGGACCGGGGAAGTTGACCGGATCCGGGGAGCGGCCCCGGCCCGGGGGAGCGCAGCGGCCACCGGGGGTGACCGTTCGCTCGGATACCCGGGGTGAACGGCCCGCAGCGGATTGTTCTCGACGTTCTTACGCTGGAGAGCAGAGCGAACGATGCATGGCCGTGAGGAATGCGAGGCCGTCGTGACGGACAACGGGGAGATCGGCGGGCGGCCCGGCGGGGTCGACGGACGATTGCGGGCCGTCGTGCGGCTCGCCCAGGAGATGGCGGCGGCGCACACCCCGCAGGAGTCGATGGGTGCGGCGGCCGAGGCGGCCTG
The DNA here is from genome assembly GCF_039525925.1 of Streptomyces javensis. Taxonomy (NCBI): domain Bacteria; kingdom Bacillati; phylum Actinomycetota; class Actinomycetes; order Kitasatosporales; family Streptomycetaceae; genus Streptomyces; species Streptomyces javensis. The sequence continues at coordinate 9,521 of NZ_BAAAIF010000052.1, forward strand.
CCGCGCCCTCGGCGGCAGCTTCGCGGCGATCTCGATGTGGGAGCGCGAGCGGGGGCGGCTGCGGGTCCTGGTGAACGTGGGCGAGCTGATGGCGGGCGAGGAGCGGCTGCCGGAGGACGAGTCGTACCCGGTGCACGACTTCCCGGAGATCGCCGAATTCGTGCATGAGCACTGGGCCGCGGGCGGGGAGCCGCACGCCTGGGTCGAGACGGCCGAGGGCGTGGGCACCGGCACCGGCACCGGCGTCGGCTCGGCCCCGCCCAGCGGCAGCTGGGGAAGGGTGGCCGCGCTGCGGCGGCGTGGCCGCGGCAGCTGTGTGGTGGCCCCGATCGTGCTGCACGGGCGGGCGTGGGGCGAGCTGTATGTGGCCCGGCCGGCCGGGCGGCCCGTCTTCGACCGCGACGACGCCGACTTCGCGACCGTGCTGGCCTCGGTGACCGCCGCCGGGCTGGCCCAGACCGAGCGCCTGGAGGAGGCCCGCCGCCTCGCCTTCACCGATCCGCTGACGGGCCTCGGCAACCGGCGGGCGGTGGACATACGGCTGGACGAGGCGCTGGAGGCGTACCACGCGGACGGCACGGTGGTGAGCCTGGTGGTCTGCGACCTCAACGGCCTCAAGCGGGTGAACGACACCCTCGGCCACGCGGTCGGCGATCGCTTGCTGGAACGATTCGGCTCATTGCTGTCCATATGCGGCGCGATGCTGCCCGGGGCGCTGGTGGCCCGGCTGGGCGGCGATGAGTTCTGCCTGCTGGGGGTCGGGCCCCCGGCGGACGAGGTGGTCCGGGTGGCCGATGAGCTGTGCCGGCGGGCGGCGGAGCTGGAGCTGGGCGAGGGGGTGGCCTGCGGGATCGCCTCCACGGGCGATCCGATCGGCCCCGTGCCGTCGGCCCGCCGCCTCTTTCGGCTGGCGGACGCGGCGCAGTACCGGGCGAAGGCGGCGCGCTCGCAGAAGCCGGTGGTGGCGGGCCGGGATGGGGGTGCGGAGGACGCGGTGATCCGCCTCGCCGACACCTCGCCCGCCCACCCCCCGGAACGCCGCCGCTTCCGAGGCCGCCGCTAGCCCCCACTGCGAGCTCCGCCCTGGGGTCCGCTCCTCAAGCGCCGGAGGGGCTGGAATGCAGGGCTCCGTCCTAGGGCTGGTGCAGGGCTGCGGCGGGCTTCGTTCCGCACCCCCGGCCTCTTCCCGATTCCGGGGTCGGGCCCCCGGCCCCCGCGCCGGGGCTCCGCCCCGGGCCCCGCTCCTCAAGCGCCGGAGGGGCTGGAATCTGGTGCAGGGCTGCGGCGGGCTTCGTTCCGCACCCCGGCCTCTTCCCGATTCCGGGGTCAGGCCCCGGGCCCCTGCCGGGGCTCCGCCCTGGGGTCCGCTCCTCAGGCGCCGGAGGGGCTGAAACGGCCTCCCGTCCCCTGGCTCCGCTGGGGACTCGGGGCGCGGCCCCGCTGACGCGCGGGGTTCGACCCGCAGGGCGCGGGAGCGCAGCCCGGGACGGTGGTCTGGGGGCTCGGGGCGCAGCCCCGGTTCGGGGTCGGGGCGGAGCCCCGCATTGCAGCCCCTCCGGCGCTTGAGGAGCGGGGTCGGGGGCGGAGCCCCGGAAGGGACCGTGGGTAGCGGGGTGACAGGCGGGGATTCACTCTCTAGGGTGCCTGAATATGGATATGCACACTGTGGTGGTGGGGACGTCCGGAACGACCGCCGACGATGTCATCGCCGTAGCCCGCGGCACCGCGCGCATCGAGATCTCCGAGGCGGCCCTCGACGCCGTCTCCACCGCGCGGCAGGTGATCGACGACCTGGCGGCCAAGCCCGAGCCCGTCTACGGCGTCTCCACCGGCTTCGGCGCGCTGGCCGTGCGCCACATCAGCCCCGAGCTGCGCGCCCAGCTCCAGCGCAACATCGTGCGCTCGCACGCCGCCGGCATGGGCCCGCGGGTGGAGCGCGAGGTGGTGCGGGCGCTGATGTTCCTGCGGCTGAAGACGCTCGCGTCCGGCCGCACCGGCGTCCGGCCCGTCGTGGTGCGGACGATGGCCGCGCTCCTCAACGCGGGGATCACCCCCGTCGTGCACGAATACGGCTCGCTGGGCTGCTCCGGCGACCTGGCCCCGCTGTCCCACTGCGCGCTGGCGCTGATGGGCGAGGGCGAGGCCGAGGGCCCCGACAAGGCCGTGCGGCCCGCCGCCGAGCTGCTGGCCGAGCACGGCATCGAGCCGGTCGAGCTCCGCGAGAAGGAGGGGCTCGCGCTGCTCAACGGCACGGACGGCATGCTCGGCATGCTGATCATGGCCTGCGCCGACCTCGCCCGGCTCTTCACCGTCGCCGATGTGACCGCCGCCCTCTCGCTGGAGGCGCTGCTCGGCACGGACCGCGTCCTCGCACCCGAGCTGCACGCCATCCGCCCCCACCCGGGGCAGGCCGCCAGCGCCGCCAACATGCTGCGGGTGCTGGCGGGTTCGGGGCTCACCGGGCACCACCAGGACGATGCGCCGCGGGTCCAGGACGCGTACTCGATCCGCTGCGCCCCGCAGGTCGCGGGCGCCGGCCGGGACACCCTCGCGCACGCCCGGCTGGTCGCGGAGCGCGAGCTGGCCGCCGCCGTGGACAACCCCGTGGTGCTGCCCGACGGGCGGGTGGAGTCCAACGGCAACTTCCACGGCGCGCCCGTCGCGTACGTCCTGGACTTCCTGGCCGTCGCCGCCGCCGACCTCGCCTCGATCGCCGAGCGCCGCACCGACCGGCTGCTGGACAAGAACCGCTCCCACGGCCTGCCGCCCTTCCTGGCCGGCGACCCGGGCGTGGACTCGGGGCTGATGATCGCCCAGTACACCCAGGCCGCGCTGGTGAGCGAGATGAAGCGGCTCGCCGTGCCCGCCTCCGTCGACTCCATCCCGTCCTCCGCCATGCAGGAGGACCATGTCTCGATGGGCTGGTCGGCGGCGCGCAAGCTGCGCACGGCGGTGGACAGCCTGGCCCGCGTGCTGGCCGTCGAGCTGGTCGCCGCCACCCGGGGCATCGAGCTGCGCCAGGGCCTCGAGCCCGCGCCCGCGAGCCGGGCGGTGCTGGCGGCGGTGCGCCGGGCGGGCGTCGAGGGGCCGGGCGAGGACCGCTATCTGGCGCCCGACTTGGCGGCCGCGGAGGCGTTCGTACGATCCGGAGAGCTGATCGAGGCCGTGGAGTCGGTGACCGGCTCCCTGGACTGAACCGGGCCGGACTGAACCGGGCCGGACTGAACCGGCCCGGACTGATCCGGGCCAGGGGCCGGTGCGCACTCAACGCGGCCCCCGGGCCAAGGGGCTAGTACGCCTCCGGGCGGGTGCGCCGCACGGAGGCGGTCACCATCGCCACACCCAGCCCCAGGAAGGCCGTGCCGCCGAAGAGATACGGGGTGACGTCCACGCTGCCGGTGTCGGCCAGATCCCCGTCGGGCACGGCCTCGGTCCTGGGCCCGGACCCGGGCGAGCCCTCGGAGGTCCGCGAGGACGCCGATGACGATCCCGGGTCCTCAACGGTGGCGTTGGCGGACGGGACGAACCACAGGGCGCACAGCAGCGAACCGGCAGCGGCGGCGGTCAGCAGCGGTCGGCGTGCGGACAACGGCATCCTCCTTGAGGCTGCGGCAAATTGACCCCGTGCGCCGATCGTAGTGACAACTGCGGGTCGTGCGGAAGCGAGACGGGTCGGACCCCTAACCTCCGTCGCATGACGAGTACCGAGACATCACGTTTTGTCCGGCTTCGTGTGGAGCTTGTAGTCGAGATCACCGACGCGGACCGGCTGCGGCGCGCGGCGTACGAGCGGATCGACGGCGACGAGTCCATGGCCGCGGAGGAGCGGGGCCACGCACGCCGCATGGTGGAGTCGGACGAGGCCGAGGCGCTGGCCTATCTGGTCGAGCCGTTCGAGCTGGTGGAGGAGGTGCCGGGGGTCGAACTGGCGCAGGCGTCCTGGAGCAGCGAGCACATCGACTACGATCCTCGCGCCGTCGAGTGGTCCGGGGCCTTCCCCGACCTGGACGAGGACGATTGAGCCCGGAGAGAGCCCGGGGAGAGCCCGGGGAGAGCCCGGAGTCGCATTCCGGGCGACGAAGACGGCTGAGCCGTGCGGGTCCGGGTGCCGGTGGGTCTTAGGCTTGACTGGCGCCTTTGCTAAGTGGTCTTGCGCACAGTTTTACTGTGCGTGGAACCGACCAAAAGGTACAGGCGTTCTTATCGGGCAGGTCCGGGGTTTCTGGGGTCCAGATCAAGATCCAGGTCAAATGGAGAAGCGTGTGATGACGGACGGCAAGCGCCGTAAGGGGCTGGTGGCCGTGGCCGCCGTGCTCGGCGGCGTACTCACTCTCGCCGCGTGCGGCGGGGATGGCGGCGACGACGACGCCAAGAACGACGGGCACAAGTCGCAGTCGCAGGTCGACGAGGCGGCGGCCAAGGACGCGTCGGACGCCCACATCAAGATCACGCCGAAGGCCGGTGCGACGAACGCGGGCATCAACAGTGACACCAAGGTCACGGTGAGCGAGGGCAAGCTCACCTCCGTCACGATGACCTCCGCGGCCACCGGCAACACCGTGGCCGGGACCATATCGCCGGACAAGACGTCCTGGAAGCCGAGCGGTCAGCTGGAGCGGGCCACTCAGTACAAGATCAGGGCGTCCGCCGAGGACTCCAAGGGCCGTAAGGCGACCGAGAACTCGTCCTTCACCACCGTCTCGCCCTCCAACAGCTTCATCGGCAACTTCACGCCGGAGGACGGCTCCACGGTCGGCGTGGGCATGCCGGTGTCCATCCGCTTCGACAAGGCGGTGACCAACAAGAAGGACGTCGAGTCCCACATCAAGGTCACCTCCAGCAGCGGCCAGCAGGTGGTCGGCCACTGGTTCGGCGGCGACCGGCTCGACCTGCGCCCGAAGGACTACTGGAAGGCGGGTTCGACCGTCTCCCTGAAGCTGGACCTGGACGGCGTCGAGGCGTCGCCCGGTGTCAAGGGCGTCCAGGAGAAGACGGTCAACTTCAAGATCGGCCGCTCCCAGGTCTCCACGGTGGACGCGGAGTCCAAGGAGATGAAGGTCGTCCGCGACGGCAAGCTGCTGAAGACCATCAAGATCTCGGCCGGCAGCCCCGAGAACACGACCTACAACGGTCAGATGGTGATCTCCGAGAAGTTCAAGGAGACCCGGATGAACGGTGCGACGGTCGGCTTCACGGACGACGACGGCAAGGGCGAGTACGACATCAAGGACGTCCCCCACGCGATGCGGCTGTCCACCTCGGGCACCTTCATCCACGGCAACTACTGGGGCGCCAAGTCCATCTTCGGCAACGTCAACACCAGCCACGGCTGTGTCGGTCTGTCGGACACCAAGGGCGCGGGCGACCCCAACACGGACGGCGCCTGGTTCTACGACAACTCCCAGGTCGGTGACGTCGTCATCGTGAAGAACTCCAAGGACAAGACCGTCCAGCCGGACAACGGCCTCAATGGATGGAACATGGACTGGAGCCAGTGGGTGGCCGGAAGCGCGGTCGGCAGCGCCTGACGCCCCCTCTACTCACCACCGCCGGGCGGCGGTCGGCCTTCGGGTCGGCCGCCGCCCGGCTTTGTGCGGCGGCTTGTGCGGCGGCTTTGTGCGGCGGCTTTGTGTCGCGGCCGGAAGCCGTGTGCCGCGTTCACGGCTCGTCAGCGAACCGGTGCGCACCGTAGCCGTCCGCCGAGTGGCGTGCCGCCCGGGCCGGAGGAGAATGGGCCATGGGGACATCCCGTACCGGCCGCGCCCGGCCGGAAGTGGCGATACGGAGGCGGCCCCATGCCCGAAGTCACGTCCTATCAGCCCGGCACGCCCTGCTGGATCGATCTGATGGTCCCCGACCAACAGGCCGCCCTGGACTTCTACTCCGGGCTGTTCGGCTGGGAGGGAGAGGTCGGCCCTCCGGAGACCGGCGGCTATGCGACCTGGTCCATGAGGGGCAAGCCCGTCGCGGGGGTGATGTCCGCGCAGTCGGTGGGCGAGGAGGCCCCGCCGCCGACCGTCTGGACCACCTACTTCTGCTCCGCCGACGCCCAGGCCACCTCGGAGTCCATCAGCCGGGCCGGCGGCACCGTGCTGATGCCGGTCATGGATGTGATGGACCTCGGCCGGATGCTGGTGGCGGCCGACCCGCTGGGGGCCGTCTTCGGCGTCTGGCAGCCGCTCGGCTTCACCGGCGCGGGCCTCGTCAACGAGCCGGGCACGCTGATCTGGAACGAGCTCAACACCACCGACCGGGAGGCGGCTTCGGCCTTCTACGCGGAGGCGCTGGGCGTGGAGTCGACCCCCATGGAGGAGGAGGGCGCCGAGGGCTATTTCGCGCTCTCCGTCGACGGCCGCACGGTCGGCGGGCTCCAGCCGCTGCGGGAGGGGATGCCACCGGAGGTGCCCCCGCACTGGCTGGTCTACTTCGCCGTCGAGGACACCGACCGCATTTCGGCCAAAGTGTCCGCCGAGGGCGGCACGGTCCTCCGCCCGCCGTACGACATGATCGCGGGCCGGATGTCGCTGGTGAAGGATCCCCAGGGGGCGCCGTTCGCCCTGATCGCCCCGAAGCCCATGGGCTGAGCCGGCGCGGTGGTGCGCCCCGAAGGGGCGCGGGGCTGTGTCGATATGCGGCCGCCGCGCAGGCGCGACCGGCCACGACGCGGCCGCGGACGAACGACCGCACCCCGCGGCACTTCCCGCGGAGCGCTTAGCCCCGCTTGAGGACGAAGTAGCCGGAGGTGGAGCCCACGGGCGTGTACGAGCTGCCCGGGTGGAGCTGCCCGGCGTACTCGATCACCTGCCGCTCGGTGCGCTCCGGCGGCTCCTGGAGGGCTATGTAGTCCGGCCGTATGTCCTGGGTGGCGCCGACCCACAGCACCCGGCAGCGGCTGGTGAGCCGGCTTATCGGCCCGACGTTGGCCTCCACCGTGGCCCCGTCCGGGATCCGGTCCAGCAGCCGCTCCACCGCCCGCGTCTGCGGGGACTTGTCGTAGGTGGCGCCCTGGGTGAGGCCGTACAGCGGCATGGAGGACGACAAGGCCAGGGCCGCGCCGCACACCGCCGCGGGCAGCTGACGGGCGTACGAGGCGAGCCAGGGCCGGTGGGTGTCGCGGACCCGGTCCAGGGCGTCCACCAGGGCCAGCAGGACGACCGGCATCAGCACCGCGCTGTAGTGCCAGTCGGTGCCCCAGTAGTGGTCGTCGTGGGAGAGGAAGCGCCAGCCGAGGGTGGGCACGGCGGCCAGCAGCAGCGGGGAGCGCAGCGCCAGCAGTCCGGTGGTCGGCAGCAGGATCCACAGCAGGGTGCGCAGCGCGGTGCCGAAGGGGATCGTGCCGGTCTGCTCACCGCCGCTGCCGACCTTGTCCCAATAGTCGTACGACCCGGCGCCGTTGAAGCCGGGGATGACCACGCCGAGCGCGAGCGCCGAGACCGCGATGCCGAAGCCCATCAGCGCGACGGCGAGCGGGACGGCGCGGGGGCCGCGCTCCGGGTCGCGCCGGGCGCGGATCCAGACGACCGCGCCGATCGCGGCCACCGTGGCGCCCATGTCCTCCTTGACGAAGACCAGCGGGGCGGCCCACAGCAGCGCCGGGTACCAGCGCCCGCGGATCACCGCCTCCAGGGAGAAGGCGATGAGCGGAACGGCGAAGCAGATCTCGTGGAAGTCGAAGTCCACGGCGCGCTGGAGGCCCCAGGACACCCCGTAGGCGATGCCGATCGCGAGCCCCCGGCCGCGCCCCAGCAGCCGGGCCGCGACGCGGGCGACGGGGACGGCGGAGACGGCGAACAGCGCCGCCTGCGCGACCAGCAGGGTGACCGGGCCGGGGAAGAGCCGGTAGACGGGGCCGAGCAGGGCCGTTATGGGGCTGAAGTGGTCGCCGAGGATATTGGCGCCGGGGCCCTTGAGATCGGCTATGGGGGCCTGGAAGTGCGCGTACGCCCGTATCGCCTGTTCGAAGATGCCCAGGTCCCAGGACATGGTGGCCATGCGGCGGTAGCGGCAGACCGACAGCGCCGTGAAGGCGGCGAAGAGGGCGAGGGCCAGCCAGTACGGATCGGCCTCCGGCCGTCGCAGTACGCCTGCCCTCGCGAGAAGCCGGGTACGCCCCCCGATGACGGCGGTCGCCCCCTCGGCGCCGGTGCCGGGCGGAGCGGTTGCGGCCGTGTCCATCCAGGGTCCTTATCGTGTGGGCGGTCTGTGCGAAAAGATACGCGAAGGGGGCGGGAAGGTTGCAGGGACGGTTTCGCATACCGATGCGAAGTTCGGCGGCGGTGCTGGCCGCGCTGCTGGCGGTCGGCGGCTGCAAGGCCGGTGACCAGGACGGCAAGGGCGCAGGCGGGGGCGGGAGCGACCCGAGTCGGCCCGCGGCGGCCGGCTCGGCCCTGGCGGCTGTGTCCTCGCTCACAGTCAAGGGCCGTGCGCCGAAGACGGGTTACGAGCGCGGCGAGTTCGGCAGCGCGTGGGTGGACACCGACGACAACGGCTGCGGGACCCGCGATGACATCCTCAAGCGCGACCTGACGGACGTGAAGTTCCGCGACGGCCACTGTCTGGTCGCCTCGGGCACGCTCAACGACGAGCCGTACACCGGCCGCGACGTCCGGTTCGTCCGGGGCCACAGCAAGGTGGACATCGACCATGTGGTCGCGCTGTCGGACGCCTGGCAGAAGGGCGCCCAGAAGTGGGACCGGGACAAGCGCCTGGAGTTCGCCAACGATCCGCTCAATCTGATCGCCGTGGACGCCTCCGCCAACCGCCGTAAGGGCGACGGCGACACGGCGACCTGGCTGCCGCCCAACAAGGCGTACCGCTGTGACTACGTGGCGCACCAGGTGGCGGTGAAGAAGGCGTACGGGCTGTGGGTGACCGGGGCCGAGAAGAGCGCGATGAAGCGGGTGTTGGGCGGCTGCCCGGGCACGAAGTTGCCCGCGCGCTAGGTCGCCGGGGCCGGAGGCGGCCACCGGCGGACCGGAAGCCGGAGGCTGACCAAGACCGTGGTGAATCGTTGTCCAAGCAGTGGCCTAGGCCGCGCCGACTCCATACCATCGATCAACGCCAGATCGTTTGTCGCGCCGCACGATCTCTGCCGGGAGGCTCAATGATCCGCCGCCGTACTGCGCTCACCGTCTCCGCCGCGTCCGCGCTGCTGCTCTCCGCGCCGCTGATCACCGCGTGCGGCGACGCCCCGCGGCCCGGTGCCGCGGCGGTCCTGGACGGTGGCCGGATCACCGTGTCCCAGCTCCAGTCGCAGGTCAAGGCCGTCCGGCAGGCACAGAGCAATGACCCGAGGGCGGCCCAGACGGTCGCGGGCAGCGGTCGGCTGAGCCAGGACACACTGATCCGGATGATCCAGTTCCGGGTGATCGAGCGGGCCGGTAAGGACAACGGGATCCACCCCACCCGCCGCGAGGTCCAGATCGCCCGCGACGCCGCCGAGAAGCAGAGCGGCGGAGCCACCGCCCTGCGCGGCCTCTATCTCCAGCAGGGCATCGCGCCCGGCGGGATCGACGAGGCGGTCCGGATGGACCTCACCCGCAACGCCCTGCTGCGCAAGCTGGGCACCGCCAAGGTCAATGAGGTGTTCACCCGGACCTCCAAGGAGCTCGACATCCGGGTGAACCCCCGCTACGGAAAGTGGGACAACACCCAGGGCACCGCCGTCCTGGCCAAGGAAGCCTGGCTGCGCACCTCCGGCGGTACCCCCGAGCAGGCGTAAGTTACGTTGCAAGGGTGACCGCAGCTGACTCGCCCGTCCCCGCCGACGCCGCCGCCCCCACCGGGCGCATCGTCCTCCTCACCACCAGCCACCGGGTGGCCCCCGGACTGCTGTCCTGGCCCGCCTGGCAGGCGCTGCGCGGCGCCGACCGGGTGCTCTCCGGCGATCCGGACCATCCGCAGCTGCCGTATCTGCGGGACGCGGGCGTCGAGGTGGAGCCGGGCGCGCCGGGCGCGCGCGAGCTGGTCGACTACTGCGTGGCGGAGGGCGGCCGCACGGCCGTCGTGATCACCTCAGCCGAGGGCGAGTCCGAGCTGACCGACGGGCTGGCGCGGCTGGCCGGATCCGGCCGTGAGGCGATGCCGGACCTGGAGCTGCTGCCCGGTTCCTACGATCTGCCGGGCGCGCGGCTGCTCGATCTGGTGCAGGTCATGGACCGGGTCCGCGCCGAGTGCCCGTGGAGCGGCACCCGGACCAACGAGGAGCTGGTGAAGTACGGCATCGAGGAGGCGTACGAACTCGTCGAGGCCATCGAGGAGGGCGACCGCGAGGCGCTGCTGGAGGAGCTCGGCGATGTGCTGCTCCAGGTCGTCTTCCACGCCCGGATCGCCCAGGACGACCCCGAGCACCCGTTCTCGATCGACGATGTGGCGGGCGGCATCGTGGAGAAGCTGATCCACCGCCATCCCCATGTCTTCGGCGACGAGGCCGCCGAGACCCCGGAGGACGTCCGGCGCCACTGGCTGCGCACCAAGGCGGCCGAGAAGCGGCGCGATTCGGTCACCGAAGGGGTGCCGCTCGGTCAGCCGTCGCTCGCGCTGACCGCCAAGCTGGCCTCCCGCACCCGGACGGCCGGGCTGGACGTGGCCCTGCCGGACGGGGCGGGCATCGGCTATGAGCTGCTGGCGCTCGCGGTGCGGGCCGAGGCGGAGGGCGTGGACCCGGAGGCGGCGCTGCGCGCGGCGGCCCGCGCCTACCGCGACGCGATCCGGGCGGCGGAGGGCTCCGCGGCGCGGTGACGCGGGGGCTCCCCGAGGACGCGGGCCACCGGATGACGCGGGGCCGTAGGTGACGCCCATGGGGCCGGAGTGATATCCGGGCGGGTCCGGGTACCCGGTCGCCATGGATACGTACACCGAGGATCTCGCCGTGTCCCGGGACCTGCTGGTCGGTACGGGGCCGTTCATCGTCGGGCTGGTGGTCGTGATCCTGTGCTTCGGGGCCGTGTGGTGGGGGATCCGGATACGGGCCCGTGAGCCGGTCCCGCCCCAGCGGCCGCAGCGCCGCGCCGGTTCCTGGCAGACGGCCAAGGAGGCCGACCACGAGGCGCGGGCGGCGGGCCATGGCCCGGGGCACCAGGACGACGAGGACAGCGTCGGCTATGTCACCCAGAACCGTGAGCCCCACGAGGTGGATCGGGACGGCCGCCGCCGGTTCCCGTCCGAGCTGGGCGGCCCCGGCACCCGCGACTCCGGCAAGCGCGGCACCGAGGACCGGCCCAACTGGCGCGAGGGCAGCAGCGGCTCGTTCGGCAACGGCTGAGGCGTACGAGGCCGGACGCGCGAGACGTACGTACGACGCGGGCCCGGCAACCGTGGTGTCCGGTGCCGGGCCCGCGCGCGGTCGTACGGAGGTCAGCGCCTGACGGGCACCGGCTCCAGCGTGGCGCGGAAGTGGCGCAGGATCGGGGACTGCTCGGTGATCCGGAAGCCGTACACCTGGTCCGCGTTCTTGGCGATCCTCGCGAGCGTCTCGCCCACGTGGTCGTAGTGGCTGCGGGTGTAGACCCGGCGCGGCAGGGCGAGCCTGACCAGCTCGTACGGCGCGCTCTTGATCGGGTTGCCGTGCTCGTCCTCCTCACCGAGGTAGAGCGACCCCAGCTCGGCCGAGCGGATGCCGCCCTCCAGGTAGAGCTGGCAGGCCAGGGCGTGGCCGGGGTAGTTGTGCGGCGGGATGTGCGGCAGCAGCCGACCGGCGTTGAGGTAGAGCGCGTGCATGCCCGGCGGCTCCACGATGTCCACGCCCGCGGCGCGGACCCGGTGGGCCAGGTGGGAGGCGATCTCGGCGCGCTCGGCGAGATAGCTCGGCTCGGTCACCTCGGTCAGCCCCTGCGCCATCATGTCGAGGTCGCGTCCGGCCAGACCGCCGTAGGTCGCGAACCCCTCGGTGGCGATGAGGAGCAGCTCGCACTTCTGGGCGAGCTCCGGGTCGTTGGTGCCGATGAAGCCGCCGATGTGGACGATGCCGTCCTTCTTGGCGCTCATCATGCAGCCGTCCGCCAGGCGGAACGCCTCCTCCGCGACCTGCCGCGGGGTGCGGTCGCGGTAGCCGTGCTCATGGCGGGTGACCAGCCAGGCGTTCTCGGCGAACCGGGCCGCGTCCAGGAAGAGCGGCACCCCGTACTGACGGCACAGGGCGGCCGTCCGCTTGAGGTTCTCCATGGACACGGGCTGTCCGCCGCCGCCGTTGTTGGTGATGGTCATGACGACCACGGCGACCCGGGAGCCATCGGGCCCGGACAGCGTCCGGGCGAGCGCGTCCAGGTCGATGTTGCCCTTGAACGGGTCGGTGCTGTCGAGGTTCCTGGCCTCGGGGCACGGCAGGTCGCGCGCCTCGGCCTGGTTCAGCTCGACATTGGCCCGGGTGGTGTCGAAGTGGGTGTTCGACAGCACGAGGTCGCCGCGCTCCAGCAGGGTGGTGAACAGCACGCGCTCGGCGGCGCGCCCCTGGTGGGCGGGGAGGATATGGGCGTAGCCGGTGAGCTCGGTGACCGTCTCGTGGAACCGGTAGAACGAGCGGGAGCCCGAGTAGGACTCGTCGCCCGCCATCCCGGCGGCGAGCTGGGCGGCGGACAGCGCCCCGGTGCCCGAGTCGGTGAGCAGATCGATGGTCACCTCTTCGGCGCGCAGGTCGAAGAGGTTGTAGTTGACACGCTTCAGCGCCGCTTCGCGCTGCTGCCGTGTGGTGACGGGTATCGGTTCGACAACCTTGATCCTGTACGGCTCCACGCTGCCCCTGCTTCCTGTCTGTTCGTCGTTCGGTGTTTCCGCGTGCTCGGCGTGCGGTGTCCCGGAGTCCGGTGTCCCGGAGTCCGGTGTCCCGGAGTTCGTGTCCCGGCGTGCTCGGCGTGCTCGGCGTGCTCGGTGTTCGAGGTACCGGCGGGGTTCAGAGCCGGGCCCGCACCCGGTCCCGGGTGGGGACCGGCTCGCGGGGCGGCCGGGTCTCGTACGCCTCGGAGGAGACGTAGACGGTCACCCGCCGCGGCCGGCCGCGCTGGTGGACCAGGGCCAGATAGGCGATCAGGCCCACGCCGTCGCCGAGGGGACGCGGACTCACGGCGGCCAGCGCCCGGTCGAGGGCCGCGCTGTCCATGTCATTGCCGCGCAGCACGGCCACGGCCCGCTCCCGCGCCTCGCCGTCGTGCCGGACGTAGTCGCGGACGGGCACGTGGAGCGTGTATCCGCTGGGCAGCCCGGTCGCCGTCTCCGTGAAGGAGTGGCAGGTGAGGGCGGGGCGCCCGGTGAGCCGGTCGGCGCCGTCGGCGTCGGCGAGGTCCCCGGCGGGGAAGTCGCCGACGGTGCGGAAGAACTCCTCCAGCCCCTCCCGGCCCGGTGCGGGGGTCATCCGGGGCAGGGAACCCGCCTCGGCGGGGGACATCCCGGGGTGCCTGAGGTAGACCTTCACCCGCGGGGCGTCCCAGTCGCCGAGGTCCAGGGCGAAGAACGGGAAGCCCTCCGCCCGGGGCAGCGAGTCGAACGCTTGGCCGTGGCCCAGCCTCGCCAGTGCCTCGCGGACCGTCTCGGCGGCCCGGTCGGCGCCGTTCGCCGAGGGGTTGAGGTAGACCTTGACCCCGGGGACGCCGCCGGGGCGGAGCTCCAGGGCGCACCACAGGGCCATTGGGCCCTCGGGGGACGGTGGGAGGAACAGGTCCTCGATCCGGTCGAGCTGGTCGGTCGAGAACCCCCAGCGGTCCGCCATGGCGTGAATTGATCGCAGGCCGGCCCGGCCGTTCTCCGCCAGGTCGTCCCCGCTGGAGCAGCCCGGCTCCACCAGCACCCGCAGGTCCGGGGTCTGGCCCGGCAGGAAGGCCAGGGAGAACTCGACGGGGCTGTGGTCGTCGGAGAGGAAGGTGTGGGACGGGGGCGGCAGTGCCAGCGGCCGTCCGGCCGTGGCCCCCAGACTCTCGATCAGTACACCCGTGTACGCGGCCGTATCGGCCTCGCTCAGCCCCGCCACGTGGCACAGCCGGGTCAGCTGGCCCGTGGCGAGGTCACCGAGCAGTGCCTCACCCGAACTGAATCCGTTCATCGAACCTCCCGCTGAATCGAGAGGAACGGCTGTTTTGGTTTAGGCGGTGGGGATACCCGGTTTTGCCGTACCACGAGAAGATACCCGCCCCGGGGGGCGGGTATCTGGGCTCCCATCGCGTGTGGGTCCGCGAAATTAGGGTAGGTGTTCGATTGGCCGCGGGTGTGGGGGTGCGGTCGGGATATGAGTGGTACCGCTGATCGTCGACCGACAGTGATGTCGCCGGCGGCGGGAGACCTCACGACAGCTCCTCTTAGATTTTGGCCAACATAAATTGCGCAACACTGCCTACCCGTTCAGTTGAACATTCATGCGGTATGAAATGGGTTCCCGATGTGACCTATATCACGCTCGCCACCATGAGAGGAACGAACTCCACAAGCCGCCCTTCTCCTGCTTATTCTGGGCGTGGGCGCGATGGTCGCCCGTGGGGATCTGTTGCTGCGTAACGGGCTGTTTTTCCGTACGTATCGGAGTGAATCGGGCAGGCAGCGCGGTCAGCCCTCGGTTGAATGGGCCGGGGCGCCAGGTCAGGCTCGACTCGGGCACCGCGAGCTCGATGTCCGGCAGCTTGTTGAGTAGTTTCTCGATGGCCACCACACCGATGAGCTGAGAGGTGTCCTTGGCCGGGCAGGCGTGCGGACCGGCGCTCCATGCCAGGTGAGCGCGCTTGCTGAGCTGCTGCCGGGAGGCGGACAGCGCGGGGTCGCTGTTCGCGGCCGCGATGGAGATCAGCACCAGCTCACCCGCCCGCAGCCGGGTCCCGGCGAAGTCCACATCGGTCACCGGGTAATGCGGAGCGTAATTGGCCATCGGCGGGCTGTTCCACAGCACATCGTCGAGGGCGTCCTCGACCAGCAGTCCGGCCCCCGCGTACCGCTCGTCCGAGAGCAATAGCAGCAGCGCATTGGCGATGAGATTCCGCTGCGGCTCGGCACCGGCACCCAGCAGCAGCACCAGCTGATGAGCCATTTCCTCATCATTCAGCTGGGCATGGTGCTGCATAAGCCAGGAGGTGACATCGTCACCGGGCTGCTTGCGCTTCAATGCGACGAGTTCGCCGACGCTCTGGCCGAGCACCTCGTTCGCCTTCTCCGCATTGATTCCGTCAAAAATACCGGAGATGCCGAAGATGACCCGGTCGCCGATCTCCGCCGGGCATCCAAAAAGCTCATTGAAAACAAACAGCGGCAGCAGTTTGGCATAATCGTTGAGCAGATCGGCCGAGCCGCGGGAGAGGAACTGGTCCATCAGATAGTCCGCGACGCGTTCGACGTGGCGGCTCAGCCGGTGCGTATCCACCCGGGCCAGGCTGTCGGTCACCGCCTGCCGCAGCCGCATATGCTCGGCTCCGTCGGTGAACATGCAGTTCGGCCGGTACTCCAGCAACGGGACGACCGGATTGTCCCGGGTGACCTTGCCCTCGTTGTAGTCACGCCAGCGGCGCGAGTCCTTCCGGAAGGTGTCCGGGTTCTGTAGCAGCTGGAGCGCCGCCGAGTAGTCCGTGACCAGCGTGGCCTCGACGCCCGGGGAGAGCTCCACCGGCGCGGTCGGGCCGTACGAGCGCATATAGGTGTAATAGGCACCCGGATCGGCGGCGAACTCCGTCCCGTACAGCGGCACCCGCTTGCCACTGCCATGGGCGGGGCAGCCGGGTGGTGGCGCCGCCGGAAAATCCGATTGCATGTTCATCAGGTGCTCCTAGCGGGTACGTTCCTGTAGGTAACGGACAAGCGTTATCAGCGCGTTGGCCGATGACTTCTCGTCACGTGCGTCACAGGTGACGATCGGGGTCTCGGGCAGCAGGTCGAGCGCCTCGCGCAATTCGTCGTCGGGGCGGGCCGGCGTGCCGTCGAAGTGGTTGACGGAAATCGCATAGGGCAGTCCGTAGTGCTCCACCAGGTCGATCACCGGGAAGGATTCCTTGAGCCGTTCGGGATCGACGAGGATCAGTGCCCCGAGAGCGCCTCGGGTCATGTCCTCCCACACCTGGACGAAGCGCTCCTGTCCGGGCGTGCCGAAGAGATACAGGACAAGTCTGTCGCTGAGCGTGAGCCGACCGAAGTCCATGGCCACGGTGGTCGTGGTCTTGCCCCGGGTGCCCATGAGGTCGTCGACTTGGGCTCCGGCCTGAGTCATCCGCTCCTCGGTGCGCAGCGGAGGAATCTCGGACATGGTGCCGATGAACGTCGTCTTTCCGACCGCGAAATGCCCCACGACCAGGATCTTGGCCGCGATCTGCACCGCTTCGTTCAGATAGACGTCATCATCCGAAACGGGCCTGGAGCCCATCCAGCACCTCCTGAAGGAGCGAAACGTCGACAAGCTGCGCGGGAGGCGCGGGTGCGCGGGTGACGAGGTATCCGTCCGTGGAGAGATCGGACAGCAGGACCTTCACGATGCCGATCGGAAGTCCCATGTGTCCGGCTATCTCCGCGACCGAGAGATAACCACCCGAGCACAGCTCCAGGAGCCCGCGCTTCTCCGGGTCGAGATGGCTGGGGGGTCTCTCCTCGGAGGCGGTGACCAGCGTGATCAGGTTGAACTGGTCGTTCTCCGGAAGCCCTCGACCGTTGGTGATGACGTACGGTCGCACTAATTGAGCGGATTCGGGCTCCTGCTCGCCTGGCGCCGTCATGCCTGAATTCCGGTGTTTTCGCGCGGTGGTGTGGTCAGCGCCTTGCCGAGCTGCCCGACGAGCTGCTGCATCCGGAAGGTGATGTCGGCCATGTCGACGTCGGGCGCCGAGGAGACCGCCAGATACGCGCCCTCACCCGCGGAGATGAGGAAGACCCAGCCACCGTCGAACTCGACCAGGGTCTGGCGCCACGTCATATGGGGGCCACCGCAGAAGCCGGCCATGGTGCGGCTCAGCGACTGAATGCCGCTCATCGCCGCCGCGACGGTGTCGGCCTCGTCCTTTTTGACCTCTTGAGAACGGGCCATCAGCAGACCGTCGGCGGAAACCAGGATCGCATGACGAGCCCCTGGTACTTCCAGGGCGCTCTCAAGCATCCATGACAGGTCGTTGTTCACTGAGGATCATGCCCTTCCCTGTTCGGGTTTGCTGCTGAGCGGCCGGACTGAGTGCCGCGCTGGAACGCGCCCATGATCGATGCGGTTTCCTCGCTCGTCCGGGCCGCGGCAGTGGTGTCCGCTCTCGGGACGAT
Source organism: Streptomyces javensis (assembly GCF_039525925.1). Classification (NCBI taxonomy): domain Bacteria; kingdom Bacillati; phylum Actinomycetota; class Actinomycetes; order Kitasatosporales; family Streptomycetaceae; genus Streptomyces; species Streptomyces javensis. The sequence continues at coordinate 26,720 of NZ_BAAAIF010000052.1, forward strand.
GGAAATCGCGCCCTTACGGCGACGCTTGGGCAGGCCCCCCGCGGTGGAACCGCTCACGGTAGAACCGCTCACGGTGGAACCGGCCATGGTGGAAACGCTCGGCTCCGGCTGCTCGGCCGCTGCGGGAGCGTGGGTCGTCGGCTGCTCTTCCGGCTCGGGCATATTGGTCAGAAGGTCCTCGGGGAGAAGCACGACCGCGCGAACACCACCGTACGGAGAGGCCGAATCGACGGACACCGTGAAGCCATAGCGCGCGGCGAGCACACCGATCACCGCGAAACCGAACTGCGGCGGATTGCCCAGTCCCGTTACACCGGTGGCGTGGGTGGCCGAGAGCAGCTTGTCCGCCCGGTTCTTCTCCTCCTCGTTCATACCGACGCCGGCGTCGTCGATGATGACGCAGACACCCTTGGGGACGGTGCGGATGGTGATGTCGATGGGCGAGTCGGGCGCGGAGTAACTGGTCGCGTTGTCCAAAAGCTCGGCCAGCGCCAGCGCGACCGGTTCCACGGCCCGGCTGACCAGGGCGAAATTGCTCTGCGAGCGGATTTCCACCCGGGTGTAGTGGCGGATGCGGCCCTTGGCGCTGCGCACCACGTCGTAGACCGAGGCGACGGCCCGCTGCCGGCCCAGCCAGCCGTCACAGAGCACCGCGATGGACTGCGCACGCCGACCGAACTGCGAGTTCATGTGGTCGATCTCCAGGAGGTCCTGGAGGAGCTGGTGCTCGCCGTACTTGTCCTGTGTCTTGGAGATGGCCAGCTGCTGCTCGTTGGCGAGGCCCTGGAGGGTACGCATGGCGGACTTCAGGGCGCTCTTGGTGGCCTCTTCGGCGCGGTTGTGGGCCTCCTGTACCGCCTCGGCGTAATTGTTCTCGAGGTCGGCCGCGCGTTTCTCTAGCTCCGCCTTCTCCTGGCGCAGATTCGCTCGCGCCTTTCGCCCGCGGACAATGGCGGTTGCGGCGAGAGGCGTGCCAGCGATCAGGGCCCAGAGCGCTGGATCCTGTAGATATTGCGTCATTGAGACTCTCTTTAAACGACTAGACCGCCAGGGACTTTAGGGAGGTGTGGTGCGTTATGCGTCTGGAATGGTCGGGGCGGCGGTAAGTCAGCGCCCGTACGGCGCCCGCGGGTTCCGGGGACATCGCACTCGTCTTGCCGACGGCAGCGCACAGGCGTCGGTGCGCCGGAACGGCTCCGTATGCCCGACTGGCGGCATAATGCTCCTCAGAGTGGGATCCTCTCGGCGTGATGCGCCGGATCGCCGTGTGTCTTACGCGCCCTTGGCTCGCCTGGCAAGCGCGGTGATCGTATCACCGGTATCACTGGGCCCCGTGCATGTGCCCCAGTCCCATTCGTTCACCTGACGTCGTTTCAGCCACACCCCCAGTTCACCGCGTTGACCGACGTCAGGGCATGTCCCGGGGGATCGTAACGGGGCGGCACGGGCATCCGCCGAACGGCGGTCCCAGCCATCAGATATCCGGGCATTCGGCCCCGGCTGTGCGTGGGTGGTGAAGGGTGTGTGGAGATGAACGGGGAATTCCGCTAGACATTCATCCCGGTCATGACTCCCTTATTCTCTTTGTTCTGCTTATTCCCTTATTTCTCTTGTCTGCGGTTACTTCCGACAGGCCGGGGGAGAGCGGCCCCTCGCCGGTATCGTCGGGGGGTGTCGGAACAGCCCTGTGACAGCTCCGCTCCCACCCTCTTCACCTGGGAGTTCGCCAGCGATCCCTACCCCGCGTACGCCTGGCTACGCGAACACGCCCCGGTGCACCGGACCACGTTGCCCAGCGGTGTGGACGCCTGGCTGGTGACCCGCTACGCCGACGCCAGGAAGGCGCTTGCCGATCCCCGGCTCTCGAAGAACCCCCAGCGGCACAGCGCGGCGGCCCACGCCAAGGGCAAGGTGGGCATCCCGGGCGAACGCCGGGCCGAGCTGATGACACATCTGCTCAATATCGACCCTCCCGACCACACCCGGCTGCGGCGGCTGGTGTCGAAGGCGTTCACCCCGCGCCGGGTGGCCGCGTTCACCCCCCGGGTGCAGACCCTCACCGATCAGCTCATCGACGCCTTCGAAGAGAGGGGAGAGGCGGACCTCATCCATGAGTTCGCCTTTCCCCTCCCCATCTACGCCATCTGCGATCTGCTCGGGGTGCCGCGCGAGGACCAGGACGACTTCCGGGACTGGGCGGGCGCGATGATCCGGCACGGCGGCGGCCCGCGCGGCGGAGTGGCCCGCGCGGTGAAGCGGATCCGGGCCTATCTGGGCGAGCTGATCCACCGCAAGCGCCTGGAGCTCGCGGAGCGCGGGGAAGAAGAGGACGGGGAGGATCTGATCTCCGGCCTGATCCGGGCCAGCGACCACGGTGAGCACCTCACCGAGAACGAGGCCGCGGCCATGGCCTTCATCCTTCTCTTCGCCGGCTTCGAGACGACCGTCAATCTCATCGGCAACGGCGTCTACGCGCTGCTGCGCCATCCGGAGCAGCGCGCCCTCATGCAACGGGCCCTGGAAGAAGGGGACGAGCGGCTGCTCGCCGCCGGGGTCGAGGAACTGCTCCGCTACGACGGACCTGTGGAGATCGCCACCTGGCGGTTCGCCACCGAGCCGCTCACCCTCGCCGGGCAGCCCATCGCCGCGGGGGAGCCGGTGCTGGTGGTGCTCGCCGCGGCCGACCGGGACCCCGAGCGGTTCGCGGAGCCGGACGTCCTCGATCTCACCCGCCGGGACAACCAGCACCTCGGCTACGGCCACGGCATCCATTACTGTCTGGGCGCCCCGCTGGCCCGGCTGGAGGCCCAGACCGCGATCGCCACCCTGCTGCGGCGGCTGCCCGGGCTGCGGCTCGCGGAGGATCCGGACGATCTGCGGTGGCGCGGCGGGCTGATCATGCGCGGGCTGCGCACCCTCCCGGTGACCTGGAATTCCGCGGACGGCTGAGCCCGGCGAAACGGGTGGTCCGGACCGCCAAGGCCCGTACGGCCGGACATAGGTGATGAATGATCAGTCGTGTGACCTCGGCGTGACCTGGGATACATCGCCTTGTGATGATCGAGTGCCCTCGCTATGTTCACCGGCAAACCTTGTCGCCATAGCGCCATAGCGCCATAGGAGAGGTCAATCGCATGCGTTCCGGTAATGGTCGACACCGTCGCCCCCGTCAGGCTCCGGCCATCATCGTCGCGGCGGGGGTCACGGGAGCGGGCCTCGCCATCCCCCTCTTCGGGGCGGCCGGCGCACAGGCCGCCCAGACCGCCACCTGGGATCACGTCGCCGAGTGCGAGAGCGGCGGTATGTGGAGCGCCAACGAGGGCAACGGCTTCTACGGCGGGCTCCAGCTGACCCTCGACATGTGGAAGAAGTACGGCGGCACGGAGTACGCCCCGCGCCCCGACCTCGCCAGCCGCTCCCAGCAGATATCCGTCGCCGAGGCGATCCTCGGCGACCGCGGCCCCGACGCCTGGCCGAGCTGTGCGCTGGGCGCCGGGCTCACCGACGGCGGCGGCGCCCCCGATGTGGACCCCGGCAGCACGGCCACCCCGGATCCGGGGACGGGCCGCGACGGGGACGACCCGGGGGACCGGGGGCGGGACGGCTCCTCCTCGGACGCGGACCGTTCGGGGACGTCCGGCGGCGCGGACAAGCCGGACGCGCCGGACGCGCCGGACGCGTCCGGGTCGGACGAGGGCCGGGAGGCGCCCCGCACCTCCAAGTCCCCCGACGGGTTGGACGGCTCCGCCTCGGACGACCCGGCGGCGGACGGTGCGGATTCGGGCGGCCCCTCGGACTCGGACAGCCCCTCGGCGTCGGACGACTCCAAGACCTCCTCCGCCGACCCGTCGTCCTCCGGCCGCCACCGCGGCGCCCCGGACGCCGGGGAGGGGGCCGACGACGGCGACGCGGGGAGCGAACGGCCCTCCGGGCGCCATGCCTCGCGCGGCGCTTCGGACCGCGACGAGAGCTCCACGGACGACGATTACACTGTTCGCCCGGGTGACAACCTGTCAGGGATCGCCGAGCACCAGAATGTGTCCCGGGGTTGGGAAGGGCTCTACGAGTCCAACGAGGACCTCATCGGGACCGACCCCGATCTGATCATCCCTGGTCAGCGACTTGACCTCACCATCAGGGAGCAGTGATTCGGGGGGAATTGCCCGATCTGGACCCGGTGAGACATACATCTCGTCACATTTTCCGGGGCGCACCTGGTGTCCGATCCCTCCTCACCCGGCCCCACCTGCGTCGATGTGGGCCGGGTGAGATCAATTACAGCCCCATTCACTGCCCTTGGGGTGTTTGAACGTTCTTGGAAGGTGTGTTTAACGTCTTTCCGCTCGCCACCGCGGGCACCGTCGATCGTCACGCCGAATCCTGCCGGCGGTCGGGGGGAAACCGACGCGTCAGCGCCGAAGGCAGGAGCGGGGGACCCAAGGTAGGTGCCGAGTGGCCTGTGGATACGGGCTTGTCGGCTAGGGGTGAAGCCGGGAGCGACCATCGCGACCGGCCGGGCAACTCACGTCCGAACCCGACAGCTCACCTCGTAGGCGTCGGTGAGGAAACGAACCAAAATGCTCAAGTCCAACGGGAAGCACCGCCGCCCCTCCAAGGCCACCCGTATCGCCGCGCTCACCGGTCTCGCCGGTGCCGCCGTGGCGGCACCGCTCATCGGGGCGACCTCCGCCTCCGCGGCCACCACCTCCCAGTGGGACCAGGTCGCGCAGTGCGAGTCCGGTGGCAACTGGTCGATCAACACCGGCAACGGCTACTTCGGCGGCTTGCAGTTCTCGAGCTCCACCTGGGCCGCCTACGGCGGCACGGCCTACGCCTCCACGGCGGACAAGGCCAGCAAGGCCCAGCAGATCCAGATCGCCGAGAAGGTCCTGGGCAGCCAGGGCAAGGGCGCCTGGCCGGTCTGCGGCAAGGGCCTGACCTCCGGCGGCAGCCCGTCCGCCCCGTCCGCGCCCTCCGGCTCGCAGGACCAGTCCTCGGCGACCACCAAGTCCGCCCCGGCCGCCCAGCCGGCGCAGCCGAAGGCCCAGCCGAAGGCGCAGCCGCACACCGCGCCCGAGCACGCCGCGCGGCACCAGACCCGTGGCCCGATCAAGAAGGGTGACGGCGAGTACAAGGTCAAGTCCGGCGACACCCTCGGCAAGATCGCCAAGGCTCACGACGTCAAGGGCGGCTGGAAGAAGCTCTTCGAGCTGAACAAGGACATCGTGGAGCAGGCCGACCTGATCTTCCCGGGTCAGCAGCTGCACCTCCGCTGACACCGGCTCCCGAGAACGAGCCCCGGCCGGGCGTGCCGCCCCTATGGCGCGCCCCGCCGGGGCTTTCCCAATGCATAAGAAATCTGGATTTTTAATCCAGAATCCGGCTTTTGTGCCGCGCCCCCGTCTCGTGGGGCGGGCGAACGCGGGGTGCAGCCCTCCCGGCCCGTTAGGCTCGTGCTGCTACCGCAGACCCATACGAAGGAGAACCTCGTGCCGTCCATCGACGTCGTCGTAGCTCGCGAGATCCTCGACTCGCGAGGCAACCCCACGGTCGAGGTCGAGGTTGGCCTCGACGACGGCAGCACCGGCCGTGCCGCCGTGCCGTCCGGCGCCTCCACCGGCGCCTTCGAGGCCCTCGAGCTCCGTGACGGCGACAAGAACCGCTACAACGGCAAGGGCGTGGAGAAGGCCGTCCTCGCCGTGATCGAGCAGATCGGCCCCGAGCTGGTCGGCTATGACGCCACCGAGCAGCGGCTGATCGACCAGGCGATGTTCGACCTGGACGCCACTCCGGACAAGTCCTCGCTCGGTGCCAACGCGATCCTCGGCGTCTCCCTCGCCGTCGCGCACGCCGCCTCCGAGGCGTCCGACCTCCCCCTCTTCCGTTACCTCGGCGGCCCGAACGCCCATCTGCTGCCGGTGCCGATGATGAACATCCTCAACGGCGGGTCGCACGCCGACTCCAATGTGGACATCCAGGAGTTCATGATCGCGCCGATCGGCGCGGAGTCCTTCTCCGAGGCCCTGCGCTGGGGCGCCGAGGTCTACCACACCCTGAAGTCCGTGCTGAAGGAGCGCGGTCTGTCCACCGGGCTCGGCGACGAGGGCGGCTTCGCGCCGAACCTCGGCTCCAACCGCGAGGCCCTCGACCTGATCCTCGAGGCGGTCAAGAAGGCCGGCTACCAGCCGGGCCAGGACATCGCGCTCGCGCTGGACGTCGCCGCCTCCGAGTTCTACAAGGACGGCACGTACCAGTTCGAGGGCCAGTCCCGCTCCGCCGCCGAGATGACCTCGTACTACGCCGAGCTGGTCGCCGCGTACCCGCTGGTCTCCATCGAGGACCCGCTGAACGAGGAGGACTGGGACGGCTGGAAGACCATCACCGAGCAGCTCGGTGACAAGGTCCAGCTGGTCGGGGACGACCTCTTCGTCACCAACCCCGAGCGGCTGTCCCGCGGTATCGACAGCGACACCGCGAACGCCCTGCTGGTCAAGGTCAACCAGATCGGCTCGCTGACCGAGACCCTCGACGCGGTCGAGCTGGCCCAGCGCAACGGCTACAAGTGCATGATGTCGCACCGCTCCGGTGAGACCGAGGACGTCACCATCGCCGACCTGGCCGTCGCCACCAACTGCGGCCAGATCAAGACCGGTGCCCCGGCCCGCTCCGAGCGGGTGGCCAAGTACAACCAGCTGCTGCGCATCGAGGAGATCCTCGACGACGCCGCGGTGTACGCGGGCCGTTCCGCCTTCCCGCGCTTCAAGGGCTGAGCGGACACGTCTGACGCCCGTCCCCGGCCGCGGTCCCGTACCGTGGCCGGGGACGGCGTCGCTCGACGGCGTTATCCAAGCGAAGTCATCACCGGGGAGGCGACGTGCCGGCGGATCGGGAACGGTTCTCCACCGCGACCAGGCTCAAGGCGCTCGGCGAGCACGCCGCCGCCCGGGTCTACCGCGTGCGCACCAAGCGCCGCCGCGGCCGGCTGACCGGCCGGGCCGCCCTGCTCGCGCTGGTCGTCTGCTCCCTCGTCGTGGCGCTCGCCTATCCGATGCGGCAGTACATCTCCCAGCGCTCCGACATCGCCGAGCAGCGGCACGAGGCCCAGCGGGCCCGCGAGGACGTGAAGAAGCTGCGGGAGCGGAAGGCCAGGCTGCGCGACCCCGCCTACACCGAGCAGCAGGCCCGGGAGCGGCTGCACTTCCTGATGCCGGGGGAGACCGGCTTCAGCGTGGTGGACGGCGCCGGCTCCACCGAGCGCTCCACCGACCAGGGCGCGGCCGGCCGCCCCTGGTACACCAACCTCTGGGACGCCGTGGACACGGCGGACGCGGCGGGGGCGGGCGGCGCGCGCCGCTGAGGCGCCGCGCTCCGGCCGCCGGCCGCACCCGGCGTTCGAATCGAAACGAAGAAGAAGAGCTTTCCCACTGATGGATACGCCCCCGCCCCAGACGGAGCCCACCGCGCCCACCGACGCGGACATCCACGCCGTACGGGAGCAGCTGAACCGCGTGCCCCGGGGCCTGCGTGCGATCGCGCACCGCTGCCCCTGCGGCAATCCCGACGTCGTGGAGACCGCGCCGCGGCTCGAGGACGGTACGCCCTTCCCCACCCTCTACTACCTGACCTGTCCGCGCGCCGCGTCCGCGATCGGCACGCTGGAGGCCGAGGGCGTGATGAAGGAGATGACGGCCCGGCTGGGCACCGACCCCGAGCTGGCCGCCGCCTACCGCGCCGCCCACGAGGACTACATCGCGCGCCGCGACGCCGCCGAGGTGCTCCAGGGCTTCCCCAGCGCGGGCGGCATGCCGGACCGGGTGAAGTGCCTGCACGTGCTGGTGGCCCACTCCCTCGCGGCCGGCCCCGGGGTCAATCCGCTGGGGGACGAGGCGATCGCGATGCTGCCGGAGTGGTGGCGCAAGGGCCCGTGTGTGAGCCCCCGCGGCACCGATGGCCCGAGCCGGGAGGAGAGCGCATGACCCGCGTCGCCGCCGTGGACTGCGGCACCAACTCGATCCGGCTCCTGGTGGCGGACGCCGATCCGGCCACCGGGGAGCTGATCGAGCTCGACCGCCGGATGAAGATCGTCCGGCTGGGGCAGGGCGTGGACCGCACGGGCCGGCTCGCCCCCGGGGCGTTGGAGCGCACCTTCGCCGCCTGCCGCGAGTACGCGGAGGTCGTGCGTGAGCTGGGTGCCGAGCGGGTCCGCTTCGTGGCCACCTCCGCCTCCCGGGACGCCGAGAACCGCGAGGAGTTCGTGCGCGGGGTCGTGGAGATCCTGGGCGTGGAGCCCGAGGTGATCACCGGGGACCAGGAGGCGGAGTTCTCCTTCACCGGGGCCACCAAGGAGCTCACCGGCCATGACCACGTGGCCGGGCCCTATCTGGTGGTGGACATCGGCGGCGGTTCGACGGAGTTCGTCGAGGGCGGCGACCGCGTACGGGCGGCCCGCAGCGTGGACATCGGCTGCGTCCGGCTGACCGAGCGCCATCTGGTGGTGGACGGCCGGATCACCGACCCCCCGACGGAGGATCAGATCGCCGCCATAAGGGCCGATGTGGAGCGGGCGCTGGACCTGGCCGAGCGCACCGTGCCGCTCAGCCGCGCCTGCCGTCCCGCGGACGGCCACGCGCTGGTCGGTCTTGCCGGTTCGGTCACCACCGTGGCCGGGATCGCGCTGGGTCTGAAGGAGTACGACTCCTCCGCGATCCACCACTCCCGGATCACCCTCGGCCAGGTCCGCGAGATCACGGGCAGGCTGCTCCGTTCCAGTCACGCGGAGCGGGCGGAGATCCCGGTGATGCACCCGGGGCGGGTCGACGTGATCGGCGCGGGGGCGCTCATCCTGCTTTCGATCATGGAAAGGACCGGCGCCGAGGAGGTCGTGGTGAGCGAACACGACATCCTCGACGGGCTCGGCTGGAGCATCGCCTGAGCGGGCGGAATAACGTATGAGCGGCCGCGGAACCCCCTTCGGGGGCCCTCCGCGAGCCGCCTCCAAGAAAGTTCGTGAAACTCTTCACATGAAAAAGGCGCCTGGTGGCCGCCCGATGCGGCGCTCTGGGGCGGTTTCGGCGGCCGGGCCCCGTAACTGACCGGATCGTGAGGTGTCAGGGCGGTGTTCGGTGGTTCCGCGCGGACTGCCTGGTCTACTCGCGCGTTCAGTCACAAGCCCTGTTCAGAGGGGTAGGAACGGGTGGATCCGGCCAATGGTTCCGCTGTGCTGGTATGGCGTCCATCACGGGAGCGGCGGAGTGTAGCAGATACCCTCACCATGCTTGTGAAGGGGCTCACGAGGTCCCCCCCAAGGGGTGCTGGATACTCGAATCATGAGCACCACGGAGCGTCCCAGGATCCTCGTTGTAGGCGGTGGGTACGTTGGCTTGTACGCGGCGCGCCGCATTCTGAAGAAGATGCGGTACGGCGAGGCGACCGTCACGGTCGTCGACCCTCGCTCGTACATGACGTACCAGCCCTTCCTCCCCGAAGCTGCGGCCGGCAGCATCTCCCCGCGCCACGTCGTGGTTCCGCTGCGGCGCGTGCTCCCCAAGGCGGAGGTCCTCACCGGCCGAGTGTCGACCATTGACCAGGACCGCAAGGTCGCCGTCATCCAGCCGCTCGTCGGCGAGACGTACGAGCTGCCCTTCGACTACCTGGTCGTCGCCCTCGGCGCGGTCTCCCGCACCTTCCCGATCCCCGGCCTCGCCGAGAACGGCATCGGTATGAAGGGCATCGAGGAGGCCATCGGCCTGCGCAACCACGTCCTCGAGCAGCTCGACAAGGCCGACTCCACCACGGACGAGGAGATCCGCCGCAAGGCGCTCACCTTCGTCTTCGTCGGCGGTGGCTTCGCCGGCGCGGAGACCATCGGCGAGGTCGAGGACATGGCCCGTGACGCGGCCAAGTACTACCCGAACGTCAAGCGCGAGGACATGCGCTTCGTCCTCGTCGACGCCGCCGACAAGATCCTCCCCGAGGTCGGCCCGAAGCTGGGCAAGTGGGGTCTGGAGCACCTCCAGAAGCGCGGTATCGAGGTCTACCTCGAGACCTCGATGAACTCCTGCGTCGACGGCCATGTCGTCCTCAAGAACGGCCTCGAGGTCGACTCCAACACCATCGTGTGGACCGCGGGCGTCAAGCCCAACCCGGCGCTGGCCCGGTTCGGCCTCCCGCTCGGCCCGCGCGGCCATGTGGACACCGCCCCGAGCCTCCAGGTCCAGGGCAGCGACTACATCTGGGCCGCCGGCGACAACGCCCAGGTGCCTGACCTCGCCACCGGCGAGGGAGCCTGGTGCCCGCCGAACGCCCAGCACGCGCTGCGCCAGGCCAAGGTCCTCGGTGACAACGTGATCTCCGGTATGCGGGGCTTCCCGCAGAAGGACTACAAGCACGCCAACAAGGGGGCCGTCGCGGGTCTGGGCCTCCACAAGGGCGTCGCGATGATCGTCTTCGGCAAGATGAAGATCAAGCTGAAGGGCCGCCTGGCCTGGTACATGCACCGTGGCTACCACGGCATGGCCATGCCGACCTTCAACCGCAAGATCCGGGTGCTCGCCGACTGGACGCTGGGGATGTTCCTCAAGCGCGAGGTCGTCTCGCTCGGCGCCATCGAGAACCCCCGCGAGGAGTTCTACGAGGCCGCCTCCCCGGTCAGCGCCGCCACCGCGGCCAAGCCCGCGGCCCCGGCCGAGAAGGCCAAGGCGTCCTGACCATACGGGTCCGGACATACGGGCCCGAACCGTACGACTGAACGCCAAGGGCGTCCGCCATCCGTGGGGCGGACGCCCTTACGTCTGCCCTCGGACGCCCTCCGATGGCCCGCTTTTGAAGCTGTTTTGCCGATTCCAGACGTGTCGGCGGGACTGAACGGCGGGTTCCGTGGTGTTTACGTGGTGAGTGAATCTTCCTGACTCGCCATCACGGAGGTGCGAAATGGCCGACGCCGCTGGGCGGATCGCCACCCTGGCCGAGGAGGTGCTGGGAACCCCTCTCCCGATTCGCGTCCGCGCCTGGGACCACAGCGAGACCGGTCCGCCCGGCGCGCCCACCCTGGTCATCCGGCGCCGCCGGGCGCTGCGCAGGGTCCTGTGGCGGCCGGGTGAGCTGGGCCTGGCCCGCGCCTGGGTCGCCGGGGACCTCGATGTCGAGGGCGATCTGTACGACGCCCTGGACCGGCTGTCCGGGCTGCTGTGGGAGCGCGACCCCGCCACCGCGCCGCGGTCCCGGCTCCGCACCGGACTCCAGGCGCTGAGCGACCCCGCGCTGCGCACCGCCGCCCGGGAGATGATCGCGCTCGCCGGGCCCGGGCTGCCGCCGCCCCCGCCGCGCGAGGAGGCCAGGAAGACCCTCGGTCCGCTGCACTCCCTGCGCCGCGACCGCAGGGCCATCAGCCACCACTACGACGTCGGCAACGACTTCTACGAGCTGGTGCTCGGCCCCTCCATGGTCTACTCCTGCGCCTACTGGGACCGGGACTCCACACTGGAGGACGCCCAGCGCGCCAAGCTGGACCTGGTCTGCCGCAAGCTGGCGCTGAAGCCCGGCCAGCGGCTGCTGGACGTGGGGTGCGGCTGGGGCTCGATGGTGCTGCACGCGGCGCGCGAGTACGGGGTGCGCGCCGTCGGCGTCACGCTCTCCGAGGAGCAGGCGGCGTACGCCCGCAAGCGCATCGCGGACGCCGGGCTCACCGACCAGGTGGAGATCCGGGTCCAGGACTACCGCGAGGTCCCGGACGGGCCCTACGACGCCATCTCCTCGATCGGCATGGCCGAGCACGTGGGGGCCGTGCGGTACGCCGAGTACACCGCCATCCTGCACCGGCTGCTGCGGCCCGGCGGGCGGCTGCTCAACCACCAGATCGCCCGGCGCCCCCAGCCGGACGAAGAGGCGTACCACGTGGACGAGTTCATCGACCGCTATGTCTTCCCCGACGGTGAGCTCGCCCCGGTCGGCCGGACCGTGACCCAGCTGGAGGAGGCGGGCTTCGAGGTACGTGACGTGGAGGCCATCCGTGAGCACTACGCGCTCACGCTGCGCCGCTGGGTCGCCAACCTGGAGCGGTCCTGGACCCAGGCGGTGCGGCTGACCTCCCCGGGCCGGGCCCGGGTCTGGCGGCTCTACATGGCGGCCTCCGCGCTCTCCTTCGAGCGCAACCGGATCGGGGTCAACCAGGTCCTCGCCGTCCGCACCCCGGAGGGCGGGGCCTCGGGGCTTCCGCTGCGCGCCCGCGACTGGCGCGGCTGAAACCGGGCACGACGCGGACGTCCCCGCCCGCCCCTCTCGGGGGGCGGACGGGGACGTCCCGGGTCCGGCTCGCCGCTGTGCGGCCCGCTCGGCTACTCGGCTACTCGGCCTTGATGGCGGCCAGCATGTTGAGCTTGGAGGCCCGCCGGGCCGGCCACAGCGCCGCGATGACGCCCACGAAGGCGGCCATCAGCACGAACAGCCCCATCCGGGCCCACGGAAGCACCAGCTCGTAGCTCGGCAGCTCGGTGGCGATCAGCTCACCGGCCGCCCAGCCGAAGAAGACGCCGAGACCGAGGCCGAGCACCCCGCCGAAGAGCGAGATGACCAGCGACTCCAGCCGGACCATCCGCTTGATGCCGGGCCGGTCCAGGCCGATCGCCCGCAGCATGCCGATCTCCTTGGACCGCTCGAAGACCGACATCGCCAGGGTGTTGATGACACCGAGCACGGCGACGATCACGGCCATGGCGAGCAGCCCGTAGAGCATGTTCAGCATCAGGGTGAAGGCGCTGGCGATCTCGTCCGAGGTGTCCTGCTTGTTCTGGATCTTGATCGCCGGGTTGTCGCCGAGCGTCTTCTTCAGCAGGTCCTTGTTGTGCTCCGTGGCGCCGCCCTTGGTCTTCAGCATCACCTGGAAGTCGGCGACGGTGGCCATGTGCGGGGTGACCGTGGCGCTGTCGACCATGACGCCGCGGATCATCTGGTTGCCCTCGTAGACACCGCCCACGGTCAGCTTGCCGCTGCGGCCGTCCTCGTAGGTCACCGGGATGGTGGAGCCGACCTTCCAGTGGTGCTCATCGGCGATCTTGTCGTCGATGAGGGCCTTGGTGCCCCCGAGCGAGGCGAACGAGCCCTCGGTGAAGTCCACCTTCACCAGGTCCTTGATGGCCTTCGGGTCGACACCCGTCAGGGAGTCGGTGTCGCCGGCGACCCGGGCCGGGGAGGAGCGCAGCGGGCTGATCGTGGTGACCTCGGGCAGCTTGGCCAGGGTCTTGGAGACCTCGGGCGACAGCGGCCGCCCGCCGGTCCCGCCGCCCCCACCCATGCTGACGACGTAGTCGGACCGCAGCCCGTCCGCCGCCATCTTGTCGATCCCCTTCTGCATGGATCCGGCGATCACCGTCATACCGGTGATCAGGGTGAGACCCACCATCAGGGCGGAGGCGGTGGCGGCGGTGCGGCGCGGGTTGCGCACCGCGTTCTGCCGGGCCAGCTTGCCGGGCATCCCGAAGATCCGCAGCACCGGGCCGGCGGCCGCGATCAGCGGCCGGGACAGCAGCGGGGTGAGCACGAAGACGCCGATCACCAGGACGGCCGCGCCGAACGCCATCGGGCCCTGGCCGTCGCCGCCCATGCCCGCGCCGGCGACCACCATCGCGATACCGGCCGCGGCGAGGATCGCGCCGATGGTGTTGCGCACCACCAGACCGCGGGTGGTCGGCGCGGCGTGCACGCTGTTCATCGCGGCGACCGGCGGGATCTTGGCGGCGCGGCGGCCGGGCAGCCACGCGGAGAGGACGGTCACCACGACGCCCACGACCACCGACGCCAGCACCGTGGTCGGCGCGACGATCAGCGGACCGTCCGGGACGTTGGCCCCGGTGGAGTTGAGCACCGAGCGCAGCACGGCGCCGATGCCGACACCGGCGGCGAGACCCACCACGGCCGCGACGGCGCCCACGACCGTGGCCTCGATCAGCACCGAACGGGTCACCTGACGGCGGGTCGCACCCACCGCGCGCATCAGGGCGAGCTCCCTGGTGCGCTGGGCGACCAGCATGGAGAAGGTGTTGACGATGATGAAGATGCCGACGAAGAGCGCGATACCGGCGAACACCAGCATCGCGGTCTGCATGCTGCTCATGCCCTCTTCGATCGCCTTGGCCTGGTCCTTGGCGAGCTTCTTGGCGGTGGTCGCCTTGGCCTGCTCGGGCAGGATCTTGTCGAGCGACGACTTCAGGGTGGACTGCGAGGTGCCCGCGGCGGCCTTCACATCGATCTCGTCGAACTGCCCGGGCTTGCCGAACAGCTTCTGCGCGGTGGCCGTGTCATAGAGCGCGAGGGTGCCGCCCGCCGCGACATTGCCGTCGTCGGTGGTGAAGACGCCGACGACCTTCTCGGTGCGCACCGGGCCGTCGACGGAGACCCGGATGGAGTCCCCGGCCTTGTAGTGGCCGCGCTCGGCGGTCCTGGAGTCCAGCGCGACCTCACCCGCGGCCTTGGGGGCGCGGCCCTCGGTCATGTTGTACCGGGGGTCCTTGCCGTCGGGGCCCGGGTAGTAGTTGCCGCCGAGGTTGGAGAAGCCGCCGCCGAGCAGGTCGCCCTTCTTGTCGGCGAGGGCGGAGGAGCCCTTCACCACACCGAAGGCGGAGGCGGCGCCGGGCGCCTTGGACGCCTGGTCCAGCAGCCGCTGGCTCAGCCGGGGCGCGTCACCGGGGTTGGCGGAGTCGTCGTCCTTCTTGTCGGGGGAGATGGCGACGTCGACGCCCTTGAAGCCCTTCTGGGAGCTCTTCTGGTAGGCGTCGGAGATGGTGTTGGTGAAGACCAGGGTGCCGGCGACGAAGGCCACGCCGAGCATCACGGCGAGCACGGTCATCAGCAACCGGGCCTTGTGCGCAAGCACATTGCGCAGGGCTGTACGGAGCATGAGGTGTCAGTCCTGAAGGGGGTGGGGTGGGGGAGTGCGAGGCGGCGTGCTGGTACGGGCGCGCGCCCCGCGTCAGCTCGTACGGCCCTTGGCGTCGAAGCGCTTCATGCGGTCCAGGACCGAGTCGGCGGTG
Organism: Streptomyces javensis; assembly: GCF_039525925.1. Classification (NCBI taxonomy): domain Bacteria; kingdom Bacillati; phylum Actinomycetota; class Actinomycetes; order Kitasatosporales; family Streptomycetaceae; genus Streptomyces; species Streptomyces javensis. The sequence goes on from NZ_BAAAIF010000052.1 coordinate 41,743, forward strand.
GGGTTCCGCAGCTCGTCCACGATCCGGCCGTCGGCGAGGAAGACCACCCGATCGGAGTAGGACGCGGCGACCGGGTCATGGGTCACCATCACGATCGTCTGGCCCAGCTCCCGCACCGAGTTGCGGAGGAAGCCCAGGACCTCGGCGCCGGAGCGGGAGTCCAGGTTGCCGGTCGGCTCGTCGGCGAAGATGATCTCCGGCTGGCCGGCCAGGGCGCGGGCCACGGCGACGCGCTGCTGCTGGCCACCCGACAGCTGGTTGGGGCGGTGCTTGAGCCGGCCGGCCAGACCGACCGTGGCCACCACCTGGTCCAGCCACGCCTGGTCGGCCTTGCGGCCCGCGATGTCCATCGGGAGGGTGATGTTCTCCAGCGCGTTCAGCGTCGGCAGCAGGTTGAACGCCTGGAAGATGAAGCCGATCTTGTCGCGGCGCAGCTGGGTGAGCTTCTTGTCCTTGAGCGTGGTCAGTTCGACGTCACCGATCCGGGCCGAGCCGCTGGAGATGGTGTCGAGGCCCGCCATGCAGTGCATCAGCGTGGACTTGCCGGAGCCGGAGGGGCCCATGATCGCGGTGAACTCCGCCTGGCGGAACTCGACGGAGACCGAGTCCAGGGCGATTACCTGGGTCTCCCCCTCGCCGTAGACCTTGCTCAGGTCCGTGGCGCGGGCGGCCGCCGCGGTGGAGTGGGCGGTGGTTTGGACGCCGAGGGGCATGGTGGTCACGTTGAACGACTCCTGTCGTGCTCTGCGGGAGTGGGCGGGACGTCACTCCATGGTTCCGGTTGTGAAAGGGAACGGGATCAGCCCGTGCTCCCGTATCCGTGGGGGTCTCGCGATGTAGGTGGTCCTGGCGGAGTCCTCCTTGAGGAGGAGAGGACGCGCCCGTCCGGGGCGTCGAGATTGCGTCAATCCCCAGTTAATGGGGGTTCAGGGCATATCGGCAGGTCCAATGGCCGTCGGCATCTTCGGGTACCCCGCCCCGCTGCTGATGCACCCTCAGTTGCCAATAAAATAAGACAACCTCGGGCCGAGGATTCACTGTGCGGGGGCATGTCCCCGGATAGGCTCGTGCTGCTCTCTTCCAGGGGAGGGCCGTATGCGCGCGGTACGGCCCAGGGGGAACCGCTGCCCGGATGGTGGAATGCAGACACGGCGAGCTTAAACCTCGCTGCCCCTCGCGGGCGTACCGGTTCAAGTCCGGTTCCGGGCACCTTCAGATCCGGTGGGCGCACTCAGCGTGTGTGGATGGTCGCCCCAGGTGCGTGCGCGGGGCCCGCAGGGGCCTCGCGCGGCCTCTTCCTGCGTGAAAAGATCCTCCTTGGGCACTAGGGTGCTTTCTTTGCTTACCCATTACTCTTGAGTCAAGGTCGCGCCCGGCGGCCACGGAGGAGTGAGATGAGGAGCAGCAACCCGGTCTTCTCGCGACGGGGGTTCAGCCGCAGCGGCGGCTACGCCGGTTTCGGCGCGGCGCCGCAGGCCGGGAGTCCCGCCGCCGGTCAGGCCAACCCGTACGCGGGCGGTAATCCGTACGCGCAGACACAGGCGCCCACGAACCCCTATGCGGCGGGCGACCAGCGGAATCTGACCCCCGAACAGCTACAGCAGATGTACGGCGCGCCGCCGGCGGGCCCGCTCCAGACCGGCCGGATGACGATGGACGACGTCGTCATGCGCACCGGTATGACCCTCGGTACCGTCATCGTCGCCGCCGCGGTCGCGTGGATCGCGCAGCTTCCGGTGGGCGTGGGCTTCGGCGCCGCGCTCGTGGCGCTGGTGCTCGGCCTCGTCCAGTCGTTCAAGCGCACGGCCTCGCCCGCGCTGATCATGGGTTACGCCCTCTTCGAGGGCCTCTTCCTCGGCGTCATCAGCCAGGTGTACAACGACCGCTGGTCCGGCATCCCGATGCAGGCCGTGCTCGGCACGATGGCCGTGTTCGTCGGTGTGCTCGTCGCGTACAAGACCCGCCTCATCCGGGTGAACGCGCGGTTCCAGCGCTTTGTGGTCGCCGCCGCCATCGGGTTCATCCTGCTGATGGCGGTCAACCTGCTGTTCGCCGCCTTCGGCGGCGGGGACGGCCTCGGCTTCCGCAGCGGTGGCCTCGGCATCGTCTTCGGCCTCGTCGGCGTCGTGCTCGGCGCGGCGTTCCTGGCGATGGACTTCAAGCAGGTCGAGGACGGTGTCCGGTACGGCGCTCCGCGCGAGGAGTCCTGGCTGGCCGCCTTCGGGCTGACGCTCTCGCTGGTGTGGATCTACCTGGAGCTGCTCCGGTTGATCTCGATCTTCAGGGACTAGCGTCGCCGAGTGTCGCGTAGCACCTCGTAGCACGTAGACAGCGCGTAGAAGGGCCCGCGGAGGCGAAGACCTCCGCGGGCCCTTCTTCCTGTGCGGCTTAAGCCGCTCCGTTCGGTGGGTCTGTCATACACGCTTCTGCCTCCGGGCAGCGGCTACAGCAGCTTGCGTGCCGCACGCCTCAAGTCGTGTTCATGGATGATGGCCTTCGCATGGCCATAGGCGAGCTGGTGCTCGCCGCGCAGCCAGCTGACCTTCTCCTCGAATCGGAAGAAAGCGGGGCCCTCGTCGACCGTGCGCAGCCAGTCTGCGACTTCACGGCCCGTGCACTGGGGGATGCGGGAGAGTAGGTTCCGGTGAGTCTCGTCGGAGAAGATTTGGGACATCGGCGCCTCCGGACGCTTCCATGCCGGACCCGGGTCAACGGCCCGGGTTTCCTTCAGCTCACCGTGCCTGAGTGTTCGCCCGTTGGCAACAGTCCCTCAGTGGCGCATACGCTCGGAGCGTGGATGATGTCTCCCCCCTCCTGACCGCCGTCGACCGGCTCGCCGACCGGTTGCGCGCCCTTCCGCAGTCCCGGTTGCGCGCGGGCGCGGCCGCCGAAGGGCTGGCCCTGGCCAGGGAATTGTCGGTGCGCGCACAGCGGCTCGAGGAGCCGGGAACCCCGCCGCGGATCATGCCGGACGCGGGGCTGTTCGTGGTCGCCGACCAGGTGGCGGTGGCCGGACATGACTTGGTGCACGCGCTGGAGCGTGCGCCGGGCGGCGCCGGGGGCGGCGAGACGGCGCCGGGGGCCGCCGAGGCGGTGGCGCTCGTGGTGGAGGCGGCGCGGCGCTGCGGTGTCTGAGCGCGCGCTTACCGTGAGTTACAGCGAAGCGATGACGCGGTCGGCGAGGACGTACACGTTCTCCTCGCCGCAACCGAACGTGAGCGCGTAGGCACCGGACACGCCCGAGCCGCCCAGCAGCACCGGGGCGGTGCCCTCGCGCAGCGCGTCCGCCAGCCGCTCGGCCGTCTCCCGGTGGCCCGGGGTCATGCAGATCGTGGTGCCGTCGGCGAAGACGTAGACATCGAGGGTGCCGAGCGGCCCGGGCCGCACATCGGACAGCGGGGTGCGGGCGTCGGCCAGCTCGGTGAGCCGGGTCACCGTGCGGTCGTGGTCGGCGATCGGTGATGACGGGGTGAAGTCGGGGTGGGACGGATGGCGACGGCGGGCCGCCGCCAGCTCGGCCGACTCCCGGGGCTCCGCCGCGGGCCCCGCCCCGGCGCCCAGCTCCAGCTCCACCTCGGACTCGACCTCGGGTTCCTGATCCCCATGGGGGTCCATCGCCTCGGGGCCCAGCGCGTCCAGCCCGAGCAGCGGTTCGAGCCCGGCCAGGTCGGCCTGGCGGGGCACGAAGAGCTGCGCGTCCTGGGAGGCGTCCTCGAACCCGCCCGGCCCGCTCAGCAGCGAGTGGGCGTCGGCCGCTCCGGCGGAGTCCCTGGCCTCCTGGGCGGCCCAGAACGCCCGCGCCTCGGCCAGCTCGCGCTCCCGCTCCTCGGCCAGCGCGTCGGCGACGGCCGCGCGTATCTCGGCGGCCGGGGTGGCGCGGGGCGCGGGCACCGTCGGGCCGTCCTCCTCGCCGCCGCCTCCGCCGCCGGTCCGGGCACCGGCGGCCACGGTGGCCGCGAGCTCGGCGCGCAGCTCACTGATCTGCCGGCGCACACCGCGCGCGGTGTGCAAGGCGGCCGCCCCTACGGCCGTGGCGGTCGCCGCGGCCAGGAGGAGGACAAGACTCGTGGGGCTCACTGACGTACTCCCGGTTGGCTGTAGATCCCCCGAATTCCTACCTCAGCTTGAGGCTTATCGCCTCTCGACGTCAGTGCATACCATCACCAAATGGGCAGAATTCGGTACCGGGCGGGTCTTTGGTCACCGGCGCTGAGCTGGGGATACGGCTCTCCCCCAGGACCTTTGTCACATCCTGGGGGAGATTCGGTCACGGCCCGGGCCGAACCAGTGTCGCAGACGCGCTACGCCGCGGCCGCCCGGCCCGGCTCCGCGGACCGGATGGGCTCGCCTCGGCTCCGCGGACCGGCTCGGCTCCGCGGACCGGCTCGGTTCAGCTCAGGCGCTCGATGACCATGGCCATGCCCTGGCCGCCACCGACGCACATGGTCTCCAGGCCGAACTGCTTGTCGTGGAACTGGAGCGAATTGATCAGCGTGCCGGTGATCCGGGCGCCGGTCATGCCGAAGGGGTGGCCCACGGCGATCGCGCCGCCGTTGACGTTGAGACGGTCCAGGTCGATGCCCAGATCGCGGTAGGACGGGATGACCTGCGCGGCGAACGCCTCGTTGATCTCCACCAGGTCGATGTCGCCGATCGACATCCCGGCGCGGGCCAGCGCCTGCTTGGACGCCTCGACCGGGCCGTAACCCATGATCTCGGGGGAGAGTCCGGTGACGCCGGTCGACACGATCCGCGCCAGCGGGGTCACGCCCAGCTCCCGCGCCTTGGTGTCGGACATGATCACCAGCGCGGCGGCGCCGTCGTTGAGCGGGCAGCAGTTGCCCGCGGTGATCCGGCCGTCGGGGCGGAAGACCGGCTTCAGGCCCCGCACCCCCTCCAGGGTGGTGCCCGCGCGGGGGCCGTCGTCCTGGCTGACGACCGTGCCGTCGGGGGTGGTCACCGGGGTGATCTCGCGCTCCCAGAAGCCCTTCTTGATGGCCTCCTCGGCGAGGTTCTGGGACCGCACGCCGAACTCGTCCATCTCCTCGCGGGTGACCCCCTTGAGCCGGGCCAGGTTCTCCGCGGTCTGGCCCATCGCGATGTACGGGTCGGGCAGAAGATCGTCCTCGCGCGGGTCGTGCCAGTCGGAGCCCTCCTGTTCGGCGCGCGCGGCCGTACGGGCCTCGGCCTCCGCGAACAGCGGGTTGTGGGTGTCCGGCAGCCCGTCCGAGGTGCCCTTCTTCGATCGCGAGACCATCTCGACGCCCGCCGAGATGAAGACGTCGCCCTCGCCCGCCTTGATGGCGTGCAGCGCCATCCGCGAGGTCTGGAGGGAGGAGGAGCAGTAGCGGGTGATCGTACAGCCGGGGAGGTGGTCCATCCCCATCTGCACGGCCACGATCCGCCCCAGATTGTGTCCCTGCTCACCGCCCGGGAGCCCGCAGCCGAGCATCAGGTCGTCGATCTCGCGGGGGTCGAGCTCGGGGACCTTGGCGAGCGCGGCCTGGATGATCTCGGCGGTGAGGTCGTCCGGCCTCAGATCCTTGAGCGAGCCCTTGAAGGCGCGGCCGATGGGGGAACGGGCGGCAGAGACGATCACTGCTTCGGGCATCACGGCTCCATGGGGGCGGGGTGCGGGCGGGACTCCGAGGGAAGTTACCCGTACGTATCGGCAGGGTCACGGGGTGCGGGCTGTGACACCGGACTCTTTTTTCCAAGCGTACGCTCAGCGACCCGCGATGCGGAGCCCCTATCGGGGCGTCACCAGGCCGCGCTGGGGCCGGTGGCCCCAGCGCCGGTCCGGCCGGTGGCCTCCGCCCCGGGCCCCTGCCCTGGCCGCCTCGGGCCCTTGCCCTGGCCGTCTCGGGCCCCCTGGCCTGGCCGCCCCGGGCTCCGGCCGCGGACCCGCCCCGGGCTTCGGCCGCGGACCCGCCCCGGGCTTCGGCCGCGGACCCGCCTCGGGCTCCGGCCGGGACCCGCCCCGGGCTTCGGCCGCGGACCCGCCCCGGGCCCCGGCCGGCCCGACCGTCAGCAGCTCTCAGCAGCCCTCAGCAGCCCCCAGCAGCCCTCAGCGGCCCGAAGGGGGTGGGGACGTCGGGGACGAGGTGTCGGGGGAGCCCGAGACGGCCGCGGGCTCCTTCGTGGTGGGGCCCTGGCGGCGCAGCAGACGGGCCCAGGGGCCGCGGGCCGCGGTGACCTCCGTGCCGCCCTCCGCGGCCGCCTCCGCCGCCGCCGTGGCGACCGGCAGGATGCCCTCGTCGAGCATCTCCGGCGCCTCCTCGGGCCACAGGCCCAGCGAGTCGCACAGGGTCGGCAGAACGGCCATCGCGGCCGTGGCGTACCCCTCCGCCGAGGGGTGGTAGTTGTCCGGGCCGAACAGCTCCCGCGGATTCGCCGCGAACTCCGGCCCCAGCAGATCGCCCAGTGAGACCGTGCGCCCGCCCTGCTCGACCACCCCGATCGTCTGCGCGGCGGCCAGCTGCCGGCTCAGCCGCCGCGCGATCCAGCGCAGCGGCTGATAGACGGGCTCGATCGTGCCGAGGTCGGGACAGGTGCCCACGATCACCTCGCAGCCTGTGTCGCGCAGTCTGCGCACCGCGTCCGACAGCAGCCGCACCGACTTGGCGGGCGGCATCCGACGGGTGACGTCATTGGCGCCGATCATGATCACGCATACGTCGGGGAGCAGATCCGGATCCTCCAGCACCAGCGTGACCTGGCGCTCCAGATCGCTGGACTGCGCCCCCGGCAGCGCCACGTTCCGCAGGTCCACCGGGCGCTCCGCGACCGCCGCCAGCCCCGAGGCGAGCAGCGCGCCCGGCGTCTGACTAGGGCGGTGGACGCCCTGCCCGGCGGCCGTGGAGTCGCCGAGAAAGGCCAGCCGCAGTGGTGACTGGCCGGTCCTGCGGGCGAAGGCGAAGCCATATCGGCCGTCCGCGCGCGGAGGCGGATCGTCCGACCCGCCCACGACCCGCTTCGCATGGGACACCTCAGTGAGCAACAGCACGGCGGTCACCCCGCCCAGCAGCCCGATCCCGCCGCCCCCGTACGCCGCCGCGGCGGCGATCCGCCGCGCCACCCTCGCCCTCGACATCGACATGGGTCCAGCCCACCTCCGTCCGCACGCGCACGCGCTTCTTTCTCCTTTGTACGCCTTGCTAACAACTTGTTGCCCCGTGCAGGCTTCGTCCCAACGCACCGGTCGGAGGGCGGCGGCGCGCAATAAGCTGACAGCACGGCCCCGCGACGGCGGCCGCCCCGACGCGGAGATCCCGCGGAACCGGACCAGGAGCAGGTGTGCAGTACTACGAATCGATGATTGAGCTGGTCGGCAACACCCCGCTGGTGAAGCTCAACACCGTGACCGAAGGCATCCGGGCGACCGTCCTGGCCAAGGTCGAATACTTCAACCCCGGCGGCTCGGTGAAGGACCGGATCGCGGTCCGGATGATAGAGGCCGCCGAGCGCTCCGGGGAGCTGAAGCCGGGCGGCACCATCGTGGAGCCGACCTCCGGGAACACCGGTGTGGGCCTCGCCATGGTCGCCCAGCGCAAGGGCTACAAGTGCGTCTTCGTCTGCCCGGACAAGGTGTCCACGGACAAGATCAATGTGCTGCGGGCGTACGGCGCCGAGGTCGTGGTCTGCCCCACCGCGGTGGATCCCGAGCACCCCGACTCGTACTACAACGTCTCCGACCGGCTGGTCCGCGAGACGCCGGGCGCCTGGAAGCCCGACCAGTACAGCAACCCGAACAACCCGCTCTCCCACTACGAGACCACCGGCCCCGAGCTGTGGGAGCAGACCGAAGGCAAGATCACCCACTTTGTGGCGGGCGTCGGCACCGGCGGCACGATCTCCGGCACCGGCCGCTATCTGAAGGAGACCAGCGAGGGCCGGGTCCAGGTGATCGGCGCCGACCCCGAGGGCTCGGTCTACTCCGGCGGCTCCGGCCGCCCGTATCTGATCGAGGGGGTCGGCGAGGACTTCTGGCCGACCGCGTACGACCAGACCGTCGCGGACGAGATCGTGGCCGTCTCCGACAAGGACGCCTTCCAGATGACCCGGCGGCTGGCCAAGGAGGAGGGGCTGCTGGTCGGCGGCTCCTGCGGGATGGCCGTCGTGGGCGCGCTGAAGGTCGCCGAGCGGCTCGGCCCGGACGATGTGGTGGTCGTCCTGCTGCCCGACAGCGGCCGCGGCTATCTCTCCAAGATCTTCAATGATGAGTGGATGGCCGACTACGGCTTCCTCGAGGAGGACGGCCCCTCGGTGCGGGTCGGCGATGTGCTCCAGGGCAAGCAGGGCGGGCTGCCCTCGCTGGTCCATATGCACCCGGAGGAGACGGTGGGCGAGGCCATCGACGTACTGCGGGAGTACGGCGTCTCGCAGATGCCGATCGTCAAGCCGGGCGCCGGCCACCCCGATGTGATGGCCGCCGAGGTCATCGGTTCGGTGGTGGAACGCGAGCTGCTGGACGCCCTGTTCGCGAAGCGCGCGGAGCTGACCGACCCGCTGGAGAAGCACATGAGCCCGCCGCTGCCGCATGTCGGCTCCGGTGAGCCGGTCGAGGACCTGATGGCGGTGCTGGGCGCGGCGGACGCGGCGATCGTGCTGGTGGAGGGCAAGCCCAAGGGTGTGGTGAGCCGGCAGGACCTGCTGGCGTACCTGGCGGGCGACCCGAAGTGAGGGCCCGTAAGGGTTCCAACTCCCCCTTCGGGCAAGTGGTACGAACGTGTCACGCGCCCGCAGCACAGGGTTAACACGGCTCCGGCAGATTAGTGGGCGTCGGAAGGACGACACCGACACCCGAGATGAGGCGACAGGACCTCCGGAGCGGCTCCCGGACCTCCATGTTCGCCTGGACGCGGATTTCCGGCCCTGACCCGGCCCGCGTCCCCGCGGGGACCGCCGTCGTCCCGCCCTCGGTGCCCAGCACCGGGGTGCGGCGGTCCCCGCGCAGTACTTCTCTCAGTCCCCGCTCTCTTCGGGCCTCCGGCCCCGGCGGAGCCAGGAGAAGGCCCCCACGGCATGAACGGCGTTGACGCCGAAGATTCCGGCCCAGGTGATCAGCAGGCCCGGCAGGCCCTCGTTCACGACGCCGATGGCCGACAGCGGGATGGCCAGCACCAGGGAGACCCCGACGAAGGCGAAGCGCTCGCCGAGGCCCAGGCCGTGGGCCTGGTCCGCGGACGCGCCGGTGGCGTACGGGCGGCTGCCGCGGGCCGTCGCCATCTGCTGTTCGGCGAGCTGGCGGCGGACATGGCGGTCCGCCGTATCGTTGAAGCGCTGCTCGACCTTCTCCATGAAGGAGTCGACCAGCTCCGACTCGTACTCCGCACCCAGCTCCTTACGGGTCTGGAGGGCCGCGTCGAGTTCCTTTTTCAGATCCGGGTCACGGGCGTCCATGCTGAGGAACGGTACGGTCGCGGGGACGCTTTGTCGGTAGGGCTAGCCCCCGAAACCAGCCCCCGAACCCAGAAGGAGTCAGTTCCGTGACCGCACCTCTCCTCACGTCCCTCGCCGCGCCCGGCGACGACCGCCCCGACGCGCTGAGCGTCGCCGGCCGCGCGCTCTCGCGCGAGGAACTGCTCGGTGCCGCGGGCGCGGTGGCGGCTCGTATCGCCGGTGCGCCGGTCGTCGCGGTCCGGGCGACCGCGACCCCGGAGACGGTGGTGGCGGTGGTCGGCGCGCTGCTGGCCGGGGTGCCGGTGGTGCCCGTACCGCCGGACTCCGGCCTGGCCGAACGCGACCACATACTGCGGGACTCCGGCGCCACCTTGCTGCTCACCGGAGAGGCCGTGGACGCCCCGGTCGAGACCGTCCCAGTGTCCCTGACCGAGCGCGCGGCGTGGACGAAGGCGGAGCCGGACCCGGAGTCCACCGCGTTCATCCTCTACACCTCGGGCACCACGGGGGCGCCCAAGGGCGCGCTGATCTCCCGGCGGGCGGTGGCCGCCGACCTGGACGGGCTCGCCGCGGCCTGGGCCTGGACCGCGGAGGACACCCTGGTCCACGGGCTGCCGCTGTTCCATGTGCACGGCCTGGTGCTGGGCGTGCTGGGTGCGCTGCGGACGGGCAGCAGGCTCGTCCACACTGGCAAGCCGACCCCGGCGGCGTACGCGGCGGCGGACGGCAGCCTCTACTTCGGCGTCCCCACCGTCTGGAACCGTGTCGTCCAGGACCCGGACTCCGCCCGCGCCCTGGCCTCGGCCCGACTGCTGGTCTCCGGCAGCGCCCCGCTCCCCGCCCCCGTCTTCCGCGACCTGGAACGGCTCACCGGCCAGCGCCCCATCGAGCGCTACGGCATGACCGAGACCCTCATCACCATCAGCACCCGCGCCGACGGCGAGCGCCGCCCCGGCTATGTCGGCACCCCGCTCTCCGGCATCAGCACCCGGATCGCCGCCGAGGAGGGCGCCGAGATCGGCGAGCTCCAGCTGACCGGCCCGACCCTCTTCGACGGCTACCTCAACCGCCCCGAGGCCACGGCCGGTTCGTACACCGAGGACGGCTGGTTCCGCACGGGCGACATCGCCGCCGTCGACCCGGACGGCTTCCACCGCATCGTGGGCCGCGCCTCCACCGACATGATCAAGTCCGGCGGCTACCGCATCGGCGCGGGCGAGGTCGAGAACGCCCTGCTGGACCACCCGGCCGTCCGCGAGGCCGCCGTCGTCGGCGCCCCGCACGAGGACCTGGGCCAGGAGATCGTCGCGTATGTCGTGGCCGACGGCATCGGGGAGCAGGAGCTGATCGACTTCGTGGCCTCCCAGCTCTCCGTCCACAAGCGCCCCCGCAAGGTCCGCTTCCTGGAGGCCCTCCCCCGCAACGCCATGGGCAAGCCCCAGAAGAAGCTCCTGCCCCCGGCCTGAGACCGGCCCGCGAGGTCCCGCCGCCTCACCCGGATTCGGTGACGCGCGGGCGGCCCGGTGTGGGTTCCGGGGCGAGGATCATGCGGTCCGGGACGTGGGCGGTGTCGCGGTGGGCCAGGAGCCAGTAGACGGCGGCGGGGACGGCCAGGCCGATGAGCCAGGAGATGTCCGCGCCGCCCAGTGGGGCGACGAAGGGGCCGGTGTAGAAGGCGGTGGACAGGAAGGGGAGTTGGGCGAGGACGCCGAGGGCGTAGGTGGACAGCGCCTTCCAGCGCCAGGCGCCGTAGCGGCCGTTCGGGTCGCTGAGGGCGGGGATGTCGTAGCGCTCCTTGGCGATGGCGTAGTAGTCGACGAGGTTGATCGCGCTCCACGGGGTGAAGAAGGTCAGCAGGAACAGCAGGAAGTCCTTGAAGGAGGACAGGAAGCTGTCCTTGCCGAGCAGCGCGACCGCCGTGCCCGCGACCATGATCCCGGCGATGTAGGCGGCCCGGCCGCGCGGGGAGAGGGTGGCGCGGCCGCGGAAGCCGCTGACGCTGGTCACCATCGACATGAAGCCGCCGTAGGTGTTGAGCACGTTGATCGTCAGCTTGCCGAGGGCGATGACGAAGTAGAGCAGCGAGGTGATCAGGGCCGCGCCGCCGCCGAGGCCGACGATGTACGTGACCTCGTGGCCGACGAAGGCATGGCCGGCCGCGGCGGCCGCGAGGGCGCCGAAGGTCATGGACCACTGGGAGCCGAGGACGGTGCCGGCGAGGGTCCAGGAGAAGGTGGCCTTCGCGGAGGTGGCGCGCGGCAGATAGCGGGAGTAGTCGGCGACGTACGGGCCGAAGGCGAGCTGCCAGGAGGCGGACAGCGACACCGCGAGGAGGAAGAGCGGGAAGTCGAAGGTCCGGTCGTGGAGGAGGGTGGCCAGGTCGGTGCGGTCCAGCAGCCGGATGCCCAGATAGACGAAGGCCAGGGCGCAGACGACGCCCGCGATCCGGCCCAGGGTGTGGATCAGGCGGTAGCCGACGGCCGCCGCCACGGCGGTGACGAGGGCGAAGAGGACGATGCCGGTGGTGTCGCCGAGATGGGTGAGCTCGCCGACCGCCTGCCCCGCCAGCACGCTGCCGCTGGCGAAGAAGCCCACGTACATGACGATGACCAGCAGCAGCGGGACGATCGCGCCCCGCACCCCGAACTGGGCCCGGGAGGAGATCATCTGGGGCAGGCCGAGCCGGGGTCCCTGGGCGGAGTGGAGTGCCATGACGGCTCCGCCGAGCAGGTTGCCGATCAGCAGGGCGATGATCGCCCAGAAGGCGGCGGCGCCGAAGACCACGGCCAGGGCCCCGGTCACGACGGCGGTGATCTGGAGGTTGGCGCCGAGCCACAGGGTGAACTGGCTGAAGGCGGTGCCATGGCGTTCCGCGTCCGGGACGACGTCGATCGAGCGCTTCTCGACCAAGGAGTCCAGTGCGTCTTGGGAGTCGGGCATACGGTGCTCCTGCCGCTACTTCTTGGCGAGGCCGTTCTTGGCGGCCCAGTCGGCGGCGACCCGGTCCGGGTCCTTCTTGTCGTTGCTCACCAGCTTGTTGAGCCGGGCCAGTTCCCGGGTGGTGAGGGCGCCGCCCAGGCGGGCCAGGGCCTTGCGGACCTTGGCGTCGGCCTTGGCGGCGCGGACCACGGGCACGATGTGCTGGGCGGGGATGAGCGCCTTGGGGTCGGCGAGGATCACCCAGTCGTTGGCCTCGATGTCGGGGTCGGTGGAGAAGAGGTTGGCGACGTCCACGTCGCCCTTCTTCAACGCGCCCTTGACCAGGGGCCCGGAGGCGTCGAGGGCCTTGAACTCCTTGAAGGTCACGCCGTACCGGTCCTTGAGGCCGACCAGGCCGACCACGCGGTTCTTGTCCTCGGCCGGGCCGCCGAAGACCAGCTTGCCGTTCTGCTTGGCGAGGTCGGCGAAGCTGCGCAGCCCGTGCTTCCGGGCGGCCTCACGGGTGACGCAGAAGACGTCCTTGTCCTCGGCGGCCGCGTACGACAGGGCCTCCAGACCGCTGGGGAGGGCCACGGTGAGGGCGTTCTGGAGGTCGCCGGCCTCGGTCTGCGGGGCCTTGTCGTCGAAGTGGAGCAGCAGATTGCCCTGGTACTCGGGGAGCAGATCGATATCGCCCTGCTGGAGGGCGGGTATGACGATCTCTCGGGAGCCGAGGTTGGGCCGCACGCTGGTCTTGATGCCCGCGCCCTTCAGCGCCTCGGCGTAGAGGTAGCCCAGCAGCTGGTTCTCGGTGAAGTTGGCGGTGCCGATGACCAGCCCGCCCAGGCTGCTGCCGCCGCCCGAGCCGCCGCTGCCGCCGTCGCCCTTGAGCGAGGTGACGCCGCCGCTACAGGCGGCGAGCGTGGGCACGGAGGCGCCGGCGAGCAGGCCGCCGAGCAGTTTCCTGCGGTTCATTGGGGTCGTCTCCTCGGATCGGAGTTCGGAGTGGAGTCGCTGAGTCGGTGGGGCGCTGAGTCGCCTCGGGGTGAAGCCGCGTGGCGGCGCTCAGTGCGCGTGGGCGCGCGGGGGGCGGTTGCGGAACAGCAGGCGCTGCACTCCGGCCAGCGCCAGGTCGAGGGCGATGGCCAGCACGGCGACCAGCACCGCCCCGCCGAGCACCTGCACCAGATCGCGCTGGGCGAGCCCGTCGAAGACATAGCGGCCGAGTCCGCCGAAGCTGACGTACGCGGCGATGGTGGCGGTGGCCACGACCTGGACGCAGGCCAGCCGCAGCCCGGTCATGATCAGCGGCAGCGCGAGCGGCAGCTCGACCTGGAACAGCACCTGGTACCAGCGCATGCCCTGGCCCCGTGCCGCGTCCCTGACCTCGGGGTCCACGGCGGCCATGCCCGCGTACGTATTGGTGACGATCACCGGGATCGCGAGGGCGACCAGCGAGACGTACACCGGCCACATGCTCAGCCCGCTGGCCAGGAAGACCAGCGTGACCAGGCCGACGGTCGGCAGCGCCCGCCCGAAGCCGGAGAGGTTGATGGCGAGGAACGCGCCGCGCCCGGTGTGCCCGATGAGCAGCCCGACCGGCAGCGCGATGGCGGCGGCGACCAGGGTGGCCAGCAGCGAGTACTGGAGGTGCTCCAGCAGCCGGGTGGCGATGCCGTCGGGCCCGGACCACTGGGAGCCGCTGGTCAGCCAGCGGAGGAGGTTCTGGAGTAGTTCGAGCATGTCAGGCACGCCTCCTCAGCCACGGGGTGCACAGCCATTGGATGGTGACCAGCACGGCGTCCGCGACCAGCGCCAGCAGCAGGGACAGGACGACTCCGGCCACGACGGGGGTGGGGTAGTTGCGCTGGAAGCCGTCGGTGAACAGTTGGCCGAGACCGCCGTACCCGATGTAGCTGGCCACGCTGACCAGCGATATCGCCATCACCGTGGCCACCCGTACGCCCGCCATGATCACCGGGAAGGCGAGCGGCAGCTCGACGGTGAGCAGGGTGCGCAGCGGGCGGGCGCCCATCGCGGTGGACGCCTCGCGGACCTTGGTGGGGACGCTGTCGAGGCCCTCGACGGTGTTCCGGAGCAGTACGACCAGGGTGTAGATGGTCAGGCCGGTGATGGCGGTGGTGCGGGTGAGGCCGGTGACCGGCAGCAGCAGGACGAAGATCGCGATGGAGGGGATCGTGAACAGGATGTTCGAGAGCCCCAGCAGGAGTCCGCGCAGCGGGCGCACCCGGTGGGCGATCACGGCCAGCGGCAGCGCGATCAGCAGACCGAAGAGGACGGCGGGGACGGCGGTGGAGAGGTGGTCCAGGGTGAGCGTGACCAGGGTGTCCTGATGATCGGGGAACCAGCCCCAGTCGATGGTCATGCGGTCACGCTCGTGTCGGAGCTCTTCGGATCCGCGTCGGTTTCAGGGGCCTCGTCGGCGTTCTTGAGTGCGGCCGCGCGGCCCGCCTCCGCGTGGCGCCGCCCCGCGTACTCATGTATCGCCTCGCGCCCGGTGACCCCGGTGAGCACCCCGTCGGCGTCCACCCGGGCCACCAGACCGGCGGGGGAGGCCAGCGACTCGTCCAGGGCGGTGAGCAGCGAGTCGCCGTCCCGCAGCGGGCGCACCGGCAGCAGCGGGGCCCGGTCGCCCTCCGGCCCCTCGGTGTCGCGCCAGCCCAGCGGCTCACCGCGCTCGGAGGTGACCAGCCGCCAGCGCTGTCCGTCGGCGGGTACGGGTTCCCGCTCCACGTCGGCGAGGGTGGACAGGGAGAGCAGCTTCAGCCCGCGCTCGGCGCCCAGGAAGCCCGCCACGAAGTCGTCGGCGGGGCTCGCCAGCAGTTCGGCGGGGGGTGCGCACTGGACGAGGTGGCCGCCGGTGCGGAAGATCGCGATGCGGTCGCCCAGCCGTACCGCCTCGTCGATGTCGTGGGTGACGAAGACGACCGTCTTGCGCAGCTCGCTCTGGAGCCGCAGCAGCTCGTTCTGGAGCTGGGTCCGTACGACCGGGTCGACCGCCCCGAACGGCTCGTCCATCAGCAGCACCGGCGGATCGGCGGCCAGCGCGCGGGCGACCCCGACGCGCTGCTGCTGACCGCCCGAGAGCTGGTGCGGGTAGCGCTTGCCGGAGTCGGCGGGCAGCCCGACCAGCTCCAGCAGCTCGGCCGCGCGGGCCCGTGCCTTGCGGCGGCCCCAGCCCAGCAGCAGCGGAACGGTGGCGATGTTGTCGAGGATCGTGCGGTGCGGGAAGAGCCCGGCCTGCTGGATCACATAGCCGATCCCGCGCCGCAGCTCGGCGGCGTCCGCTTTGAGGACATCACGCCCGCCCACGCTCACCGTGCCGCTGCTCGGCTCGACCATGCGGTTGACCATGCGGAGGGTGGTGGTCTTGCCGCAGCCCGAGGTGCCGACAAGAACGGTGATGCCCCCTTCCGGGAGCTCGAGACTGAGGCGATCCACCGCGGTGGTGCCGTTCGGGTAGTGCTTACTGACGTCCTTGAAGCTGATCATCCGCTTCCCCTTGCCCTGTCTGCATATAGTCATGCACAGTCATAGTCGAGTGAATAGAAGTCAAGAGGTCTGCGTTAATCACCGGTTACTTCTGCTCGCGATGTGGACGGAGCGCTAGGCAATTGGCCCGAAAAGGGCGTGTATGAGAGGGGTTGCCCTGGATGTTGTCTCACATGCTGGATGCTGATCACGCGGCGGCCGACGGTGCCGACGGCGCCGAACCGCGGATCACGCTGGACGGCCGGAGCCTACGCGTCGTGGACGTCGCGCGTCTGGCCGACCGGCTCAGCCGGCCCGCCGCGCCCGATCCCACCGCGCTCGCCCTGGCCGAGCGCGCCTGGGAGACCGCGGACCGGCTCGCGGCCACCGGCCGCGTCTACGGGCGCAGCACCGGTGTGGGCGCCAACCGCACCGAGGACGTCGGCCCGGGCGACTCGGACCACGGGCTGCGGCTGCTGCGCAGCCACGCCGGTGCGATCGGCGCACCGCTGCCCGGCCGCGAGGTGCGCGCCATGATGGCCGTCCGCGCCAATCAGCTGCTGGCGGGCGGCGCCGGGCTGCGCCCCGCCGTCGTCACCGCGCTCGTGGAGGGCCTCGACAGCGGCGCCCACCCGGTGATCAACGAATACGGCGCGGTCGGCACCGGGGACCTCGCCGCGCTCGCC
Organism: Streptomyces javensis; assembly: GCF_039525925.1. NCBI lineage: Bacteria > Bacillati > Actinomycetota > Actinomycetes > Kitasatosporales > Streptomycetaceae > Streptomyces > Streptomyces javensis. The sequence continues at coordinate 58,242 of NZ_BAAAIF010000052.1, forward strand.
CAGACCGGTCTCGCGCTCGTCGGCGAGCACCCCTGGGACCTCACCGAGGCCGCCCCGGGCCGTCGCGCCCCCGACCCCATCACGCTCGACAGCAATGACGCCCTGGCCCTCATCAGCAGCAACGCCCTCACCCTCGGCCAGTCCGCGCTCGCCCTCGCCGAGCTGCGGCGGCTGCTGTCCGCCTCGCTCGCCGTGGCGGCGCTCTCGCTGATCGCGGTCGGCGGCTCGTACGAGGCGTACGCCGAACCCGTCCACGCCTCCCGGCCGCACCCCGGCTCCGTCGCGGCCGCCGCCCGGATGCGGGCCCTGCTCGGCGCCCCGCCCCGGCCCACCCCGCCGCTGGGCCGCATACAGGACCCGTACGGCTTCCGCTGTCTGCCGCAGATCCACGGACCCGCGCTGGACGCGGCGGACGCGCTGGAGCGGGTGCTGGCCGTCGAGTTCAACGCCGCCGCCGAGAACCCGCTGATCAGCTCCACCGACGAGGCCGCCTACCACCACGGCAACTTCTACGCCGCGCACACCGCACTCGCCCTGGACCACTTCCGGCTCGCCGCGCTCCAGACCGCCCGGCTCTCCACCGCCCGGCTCGCCGCGCTCAGCGAACCCGACTTCACCCGGCTGCGCCCCTTCCTCGGCGACGCCGCGCCCGCGAGTTCGGGCGTGATGATCCTCGAATACGCGGCGGGGGCGGCCCTCGGCGAGATGCGCGCGGTCTCCCACCCCGCCTCGCTGGGCCATGCCGTGCTCTCGCGCGGGGTGGAGGAACAAGCCAGTTTCGCCTCGCTCGGCGCCCGCCAGACGCTCCGGGTGGCCGACCACTACCGGCTGGTGCTGGGCTGTGAACTCGTGGCGGCCATAAGGGCGTTGCGCCAGCGCGGTCTCGAGCCGGACCCGGAGCTCCCGGCCGGTGTGGCCTTCGCCCTCGCGTCGGAAGTGCTCGATCCCCGGATGGAGGACCGGCCGTTGACGGAGGATGTGGCGGTGGCCGCGCGCCTGCTCGACCGGCTGGCAGGGGCCTGAGGGACGAGGGTACGAGGGTCAGGAGGACGTGATGAGTACGGAACACGGGGTGAGCGACGGGGTGGGCGGTGCGCGGATGACGCGGGTGGACGAGGGCGTCACGGCGGTGCCGGCGGGCGTGCCGGGCCTCTCGGCCGCTTCCGGCGCCTCGACCGCCGCCCGGCTTCAGGCGCTCTTCGAGGGCCACCGGCTGACCCCGACCCAGCGGCGGATCGCCCACTGCATGGTGCGGCGGGCCGCGGACGCGCCGTTCCTCTCCAGCGTCGAGCTGGCCGAGCTCGCGGGCGTCAGCCAGCCGTCCGTGACCCGCTTCGCGGTCGCCCTCGGGTTCGACGGCTATCCGGCGCTGCGCAAGCATCTGCGCGATGTCGCGCCCGCGGAGCCGGAGGTGGACGAGGGGTCGTACAACGAGTACCAGCAGGCCGTGCAGTCCGAGATCGACAATCTGCGCCACCTCGCCGCGCTGCTGGCCGACCCCGCGCCCGTCGTCCGCGCCGGACGGCTGCTCGCCGACTCCCGTCCGCTGCCGGTCCTCGGCCTGCGCGCCGCCTCCGCGCAGGCCCGCGGCTTCACCTACTTCGCGCGCAAGGTCCATCCGGACGTCCGGCTGCTCGACGAGGGCGGCACGATGCTCGACGACCGCGTGGACGCGGCGAAGCGGGCGGGCGCGACGGCGCTGCTGTGCTTCGCGCTGCCGCGGCATCCGCGCGAGGTCGTGGAGGGTCTGGAGTACGCCCGGGAGGTGGGCCTGACCGTGGTCACCGTCGCCGACAGCGCCTTCGCTCCCGTCGCCCGCCACAGCGATCTGCTGCTGCCCGCCGCGGTCGGCACGGGCCTCGCCTTCGACACCGCGTGTGCGCCGATGCTGCTGGGGCGGGTGCTGCTGGAGGCGATGTGCGACGCGCTGCCGGACGCGCAGGCGCGGCTGGAGGAGTTCGACGCGAAGGCGGCGGAGCGGGGCCTGTTCGTGGAGTGAGCCGGGCTTGCGGGCCGCGGCCGCGCTGTGTGCCGGCTCCGTGTGGTCGGCTCTGTGTGCCAACCCCCGTTACTCTCACCGAATTCTCAGGCATCCTGGCTAGATTCCTCGATTCGACAGGGATTTCTTCCGGGATTCACCAGGTGTGAGGAGGTCGGTCGTGGGGCGCGGGGCGTATGCGCTGGCACGGGTGGCGGTGATAGTGAGGGCTCCCGCGGGGTGGCTGTGGTGGCCCGGTGTGCTGGCCGCGGGGGTCGGGGCGCTGGTGCCGGGGCTGACCGGGCGCCGGATCGGAGTGCTCGCCGGGGCGGCGCTCTTCCTGATCGCGGGGGTCGTGGTGTTCGTGGTGCGCCGCAAGCGGTATCTGGAGCTGGCGCGCGACGCCTCGCGCGCGGGCAAGGCGGTCTTCCTCCAGGACCGCGCGGTGACCGTACGGACCCGACGGCGCGCCCTGCGGTGGTGGCTGCTGCTGGCCTTCCTCGCCGCGATGGGCTCGTCCTTCGCCGTTCCGGCGGCGGGCGGGCTGCTGTTGGCGGGGCTGGGCGCCGGGCTGTGGGCCAAGGCGCTGTGGCTGGGCCGCTGGGAGCGCGCGCATGACGCGCTGCTGTGGGTGCGCACGGAGCGGGTCTCCCGGGGGCGGCCCGCGGGCAAGGCGGTGGACGGCTACCAGACGACGGGGATCGTGGCTGGTGACGCGGGGCCGGGTGGCGCGAGGCGGTCCCGGGCGATGGCGGCTGCTGCGCGCTGAGGGGGTTGTCGCGGCGTGGTTGCCTCCGGCGTGGTTGCCCCGGCGGGGCCGCCCTCGGCGTGGTTGCCCCCCGGCGTGGTTGCCCCTCGGCGTGGTTGCCCCCCGGCGTGGTTGCCCCGGCGGGGTGCGCGGCGTGGGTGTGTGCCGCGCCGTCTCGCGCCTTCGGCGCCTTTGAGCATGGGGGCGGGGGTGCCCTGGCCGGGGCCCGTCGCCGGCGGACTGTCAGTGGGGGGCTGGCACCGGTTGCGGCGCCCCTCCGGCCCGGGCTTCGCGCCGATCCGGACTGCCGGGGGTTGGGGTGCCCCTCTCGAAAACGTTTGACAAATTAGTTGCGCCAGATCAAGTGTTTTCTTGAAGGGGGTACCCCCACCGGGTGGAAGTGGCCGGGCTCGACCGGACCACGCGGGGCCCGCAGTCCGGCAATGGCCTCGGCCCCGGGTCACAGAGGCCGCCACCGGCCTTCGCCCCCACCGGCCGGTGGCCGGCGACGTGGACCGCGCCCGCCCCCACCTGCCCCGATGCTCAATCAACGCTGGCCCAGACGAAAGCGTCACCTGCACGGCGGACTCGGAGCCCCGACAGCCTGGGCACAGCTCGGGCGCCCCCAGCTTGGGCGCCCCGCGCCCTACCGCAACCGGCTCAGGCCCAGCGCATGCTTCGCACCGCTCTCGGCCACGATCTCGTCCACCGTCTGCGGCTCCCGTACCGTCGCGAAGCGCACATCGCCGGCGGGGCTCGTCGCGTCGAAGCCGTAGATCCCCGGGCGGGGCAGGCTGTTGTACGCGAAGTGGTTGGAGAAGTAGTACGCGCCGGTGTCCAGCAGGGCGACCAGGTCGCCCGCCGCCAGCTCCGGCAGCGGCCGGTCGCGGGCGACCAGGTCGCCCGCGAAGCAGCAGGGACCGGCGATGTCCTGGGGGACCGGGCCGTCGCCGGTCTCGGCCTTGGGGCGGCCCTCCGCGTCGTAGGCCAGGACGCGCAGCGGCCAGGCGTCCGGGGCGAAGACCGTACGGGTGGCGAGCTGGGCGCCCGCGTGGGTGACCGCGATCGGGCGGCCGCCCGCGGACTTGGCGTATTCGACCCGCGCCAGCACCAGGCCGGACTTGGCCAGCAGGGACCGGCCGAACTCGGTGACCAGCTTGTACCGCCCGTCGAGGAGCCCGGGCACGGTGGCCCGCAGCAGCTGGGCGTACTCCCGGAAGCCGGGGGTGACCTCGTCGGAGGTGAAGTTCACCGGGAGGCCGCCGCCGATGTCGAGGGCGTCGATCTGCTGTCGGCCGACCGCCTCGTTGATCTCCTCGGCCAGTTCGTAGGCCGCCCGTATGCCCGCCGCCATCAGCTCCAGCGGACAGCCCTGGGAGCCGACGTGCGCGTGCAGCCGGGTCAGCCAGGGGCGCTCGGCGAAGGCGCGCACGACCCACGCGCGCGCTCCCGGGTCCTGGAGGGCCACGCCGAACTTGGAGGTCGCGGTGGCCGTGCTCATCGCGTCGATGCTGCCGCCGCCCACCTGGGGGTTGACCCGCAGGCCCAGCGGCGAGGGCGGGGTCGCGCGGTGCCCCACCAGCGCGTCGAGCCGCTCCAGCTCCTGGGGGTTGTCGGCGTTGACGGCGATGCCCAGGTCGAGGGCCTCGCGCAGCTCCGCGGTGGTCTTGGCGGGGGAGTCCAGGACGATCCGGTCGGGCGTCACCCCCGCCGCGCGGGCCAGCGCCAGTTCGCCGGGGCTGGCCACCTCGCAGCCCAGGCCCTCGTCGGCCAGCAGCCGCAGGACGGGGACGAGCGCGGCGGCCTTGACCGCGAAGGCGTGCAGGATGGGCGTGCCGGGCGCCACGACCTCCTCGAAGGCCGCGCGCAGCGCGGCGGCCGCGGAGCGGATCCCGGCCACGTCCAGCAGCCCCACGACGGGCTGGTCCGGGCCGAGCAGCCGCTGTTCCACGGCCGCCCGTACGGCCTGTTCGCGCCGGGTGGCCGTCGCAACCGCTTTCGATGTCATGCTTTCAGCCAACCATCCGGAACGGCCGCGTACCAGCTCCGTGTGGGGCGCTCCGGGAGCGGGGCCGGCGGTCGCGGAGGCGCGGCCCCTGGCCGACCCGGCCCTACAGCTCCACCAGCACCGCCCCGAGATGGCGGCCCGCCACCAGCTCGCACAGCGCGCCCGGTGCCTGGTCGATCCCCGTCAGCCGGGTGTACGGGTAGGTGAGCGCGCCCTCGCGCAGCGCCCGGCCGAACTCGCTCAGGTACGCGGGCATGGCGTCCTGGTGGTCCACCGCGCTGATGCCGCGCAGCGTGATGCTCCGGGTGATCAGGGCGAGGGTGCTGATCGCGGTCGGGGCCAGCGCGTCGTCGGACAGCTGGGCGGCCAGCGCGCCGACCAGGGCGAACCGGGCGTTGCGGCGGGCCAGTGCCAGGGCGGCCCGCAGCTGTTCGCCGCCGACGGTGTCGAAGAGGACGTCGATGCCGTCGGGGGCGGCCGCGCGCAGCTGCTCCTCGATCGATCCGGCGCCCCGGAGGACGGCCGCGTCATAGCCCAGCTCCCGCGTCAGCCGGTCGGCCTTGTGCCGGGAGCCGGTGGAGCCGATGACCCGCGCGGCGCCGTGCAGCCGGGCGAACTGCCCGGCCAGGGAGCCCGCTCCGCCCGCCGCGCCGGTGACGAACACCGTGTCGCCGCGCCGCACCCCGGCCCCGCGCACCACCCCCAGCCAGGCGGTGAACCCCTGCGAGAGATGGGCGGCGGGGTCCGGCAGCACCTCGGGGTCGACGGGCGAGACCTCGGGCGCGTTCAGGACCGCGTACTCGCGCCAGCCCGCGCGGTGGCGCACGAGGGTCCCGGGGGCGAGATCCGTGCCCGGCGCCCGGACCACCTCACCGAGGGCCGCGCCCCGCATCACCTCGCCGGCCTTGTGCAGCAGCTGGGGTAGGCCGAAGGCGTCGGGGTCGGCGAGGGTGAGCGGGCGCATCACGGCGGCGACGCTCATCAGCCGGTTGCGCACCAGCACCTGGCCGGGGCCGGGGGCGGGGACGGGAGCGGTGACGACCTCGAAGTGGCCGGGGGTGAGCTCCCCGTCGGGCAGGGCCGCCAGACGGACCTCGCGGTGGGTGGCGGGGAGGGACACGAAGGGCTCCTCGGCGGGCGTGGGGGACACGACCTGGTGACGCTACCCCGTGGCCCGGCGGAACCCCTCGGTATTGACTAGTCATATTCATCGGCATCAAGATGTGAATAACTCGATCCAGTCAGTCCAGTCGACGCAGTCCATGCAGTCGAACCAGTTGATGGCACAGGGAGGCTTGGCCCATGACAGGACCGCGACCCGTACGGGCGCCGCGTGGTGCAGAGCTCAGCGCCCGGGGGTGGCAGCAGGAAGCCGCCCTGCGGATGCTCCAGAACAACCTCGATCCGGAGGTCGCCGAGCACCCCGACAAGCTCGTCGTCTACGGCGGCACCGGTAAGGCGGCCCGCGACTGGCGCTCGTTCGACGCCATGGTCCGCACCCTGCGCACGCTGAAGCAGGACGAGACGATGCTGGTCCAGTCGGGCCGCCCCGTGGGCGTCATGCAGACCCACGAGTGGGCGCCCCGGGTGTTGATCGCCAACTCCAACCTGGTCGGGGACTGGGCCAACTGGGAGGAGTTCCGCCGCCTGGAGGCACTGGGTCTGACCATGTACGGCCAGATGACGGCGGGCTCCTGGATCTACATCGGCACCCAGGGCATCCTCCAGGGCACCTACGAGACCTTCGCCGCGGTCGCCGCCAAGAAGTTCGGCGGCACCCTGGCCGGCACGATCACCCTCACCGCCGGCCTCGGCGGCATGGGCGGCGCCCAGCCGCTGGCGGTCACGATGAACGACGGCGTCGCGATCTGCATCGACTGCGATCCGCGTGCCATCGAGCGCCGTATCGACCACCGCTACCTGGACGTCCGCGCCGACAGCCTGGACCACGCGCTCCAGCTCGCGACCGAGGCCCGGGACGCCCGGCGCCCCCTGTCGATCGGTGTGCTGGGGAACGCGGCCGAGCTGGTCCCGCAGCTCCTCGCGATGAACGCCCCGATCGACATCGTCACCGACCAGACCAGCGCCCACGACCCGCTGTCGTATCTGCCGGTCGGCGTGGACTTCGACGAGATGGCCTCGTACGCCGCCGAGAAGCCCGCCGACTTCACCCAGCGGGCGCGCGAGTCGATGGCCAAGCACGTCGAGGCCATGGTCGGCTTCATGGACGCGGGCGCCGAGGTCTTCGACTACGGCAACTCGATCCGCGGCGAGGCCAAGCTGGCGGGCTTCGAGCGCGCCTTCGCCTTCCCCGGCTTCGTCCCCGCCTACATCCGGCCGCTCTTCTGCGAGGGCAAGGGCCCGTTCCGGTGGGCGGCGCTGTCCGGCGACCCGAAGGACATCGCGGCCACGGACAAGGCGATCCTGGAGCTCTTCCCGGAGAACGAGTCGCTGGCCCGCTGGATCAAGATGGCGGGGGAGCGGGTCCACTTCCAGGGGCTGCCCGCCCGTATCTGCTGGCTCGGCTACGGCGAGCGCGACAAGGCGGGCGAACGCTTCAACGAGATGGTCGCCGACGGCACGCTCGCCGCGCCGCTGGCGATCGGCCGCGACCACCTGGACTGCGGCTCGGTGGCCTCCCCGTACCGCGAGACCGAGGCCATGCTGGACGGCTCGGACGCGATCGCCGACTGGCCGCTGCTCAACGCCATGGTCAACGTCGCCTCGGGCGCCTCCTGGGTCTCCATCCACCACGGCGGCGGCGTCGGCATGGGCCGCTCGATCCACGCCGGCCAGGTCACGGTCGCCGACGGCACCGCCCTGGCGGGTGAGAAGATCCGCCGCGTCCTGACGAACGACCCCGGCATGGGCGTCATCCGCCACGTCGACGCGGGCTACGACCGAGCGGACGAGGTAGCGCGGGACCGAAACGTCAGGGTCCCGATGAGGGAGACGGATAGGTGACCGTTGTGGGCAATCGTTCCGCGGAGGGGGCACCTCCCAGCGGTAGCTGGGGGAGGAACGGGTGGGCACAACCCGACCACCGGGCGGCACCCGCACACGAAACGGAGGTAGAGACGGCCGTGGGCGCACCCATTACGACCGGCGCGTCGTTCCATGAGATGTGGCGCGACCTGGCCCCCATCGGCCGTAACACAACAACGAACGGCTACCGCCGCTACGCCTGGACGGAAGCCGACGCGGACTGCCGGGCCTGGTTCAAGGAGCAAGCCCAAAACCGCGGCCTCACCTACGAAGTGGACCGCAACGGCAACCAATGGGCCTGGCTCGGCGACCCGGAAGCCGGAGACGCCATCGTCACCGGTTCCCACCTCGACTCCGTCCCCGACGGCGGCGCCTTCGACGGCCCGCTGGGCGTCGTCTCCTCCTTCGCCGCCCTCGACGAGCTACGGGCACGGGGCGCCCACCCCGCCAAACCGCTCGCCATCGTCAACTTCGGCGACGAGGAGGGTGCCCGCTTCGGCCTGGCCTGCGTCGGCTCCCGGCTGACGAGCGGGCAGCTCAGCGTCGCGCAGGCGCATGAGCTGCGCGACGCGGACGGGCTGAGCCTCCCCCGGGCGATGGAGCGCGCCGGTTACGACCCGGACGCCATCGGCCCGGACCCGGAGCGGCTGGCCCGCATCGGAGCGTTCGTCGAGCTCCACATCGAGCAGGGGCGGGCCCTGGACGCTACGGAGAACCCCGTGGGCGTCGCCTCCGCGATCTGGCCGCACGGCCGCTGGCGGTTCGACTTCCACGGCGAGGCCAACCACGCCGGGACGACCCGGATCGAGGACCGCCGCGATCCGATGCTCACCTACGCCAACACCGTCCTCGCCGCCCGTAAGAAGGCGAAGCTCGCCGGGGCGCTGGCGACCTTCGGCAAGGTCAGCGTCGAGCCCAACGGGGTCAACGCGATCGCGAGCCTGGTCCGCGGCTGGCTGGACTCGCGCGCGGCCGACGAGGAGACCCTGGCCGCCGTGGTCCGCGAGATCGAGCGTGCCGCGGTCGAGCGCGGACAGCGCGACGGGGTGGACGTCCGGGTCACCCGGGAGTCCTTCACCCCGGTCGTGGAGTTCGCCCACGACCTGCGTGACCAGCTCTCGGGCCTGCTCGGCGGCGTCCCGATCCTCCCCACCGGGGCCGGGCACGACGCCGGCATTTTGTCCGCGTCGGTTCCGACGGCCATGCTGTTTGTAAGGAACCCCACCGGCGTCTCGCACTCACCCGCGGAGACGGCGGGCGAGGACGATTGCCTCGCCGGTGTGGCCGCACTCGCGGAGGTACTGGAGGGCCTGGCGTGTCACTGACGGCGCAGACGTACTGGGCGGAGCACGCCTGGGTGAACGGAAGCGTGCGGTCGGACGTGGTGATCGTGGCCGCGGCCAATGGGCGGATCGCGGCGGTGGTGCCCGGGAGTCCGCGGCCACCCGCCGGATCCGTCACCCTCCGTGGTCTGACGCTCCCCGGCCTGGCCAACGCCCACAGCCACGCCTTCCACCGGGCCCTGCGCGGTGTCGTCCAGGCGGACGGCGGGGCGGACGGCGAAACGGGAGGCGAGACCGGAGACGGGGCGAACGCCCAGGCGGACAGCGACGCGGACAGCGGCAATGGCGCGCCGGACTCCTTCTGGACCTGGCGCGAGGTGATGTACGGCGTCGCCGACCGGCTGACCCCGGACAGCTACTTCGAGCTGGCCCGAGCCGTCTACGCCGAGATGGCCATGGCCGGGATCACCTGCGTGGGGGAGTTCCACTACCTCCACCACGCGCCCGGCGGCGCCCGCTACGGCAACCCCAACGCGATGGGCGAGGCCCTGATCGCGGCCGCGGCCGAGGCCGGTATCCGGATCACCCTCCTCGACACCTGCTATCTCTCCTCCGGTTTCGGGGCCGAGCCCAACGAGCACCAGCTGCGCTTCTCCGACGGCACCGCCGAGGCCTGGGCCGAGCGGGTCTCCGGGCTGAAGGGCGACGGCAACACCCGCATCGGCGCGGCGATCCACTCGGTGCGGGCCGTCCCCGTCGATCAGCTGGCGACCGTGTCCGGCTGGGCCGACGAGCACACGGCGCCCCTGCACGTCCATCTCTCCGAGCAGACGGCGGAGAACGACGCCTGTGTGGAGGCACACGGCTTCACCCCCACCCGGCTGCTCGCCGACCACGGGGTGCTGGGCCCGCGGACCACCGCCGTGCACGCCACCCATCTCACCCCGGGCGACATCCGGCTGCTGGGCCACGCGTCCACCGGAGTCTGTATGTGCCCGACCACCGAGCGTGACCTCGCCGACGGGATCGGCCCGGCCGTCGAGCTCCAGAGCGCGGGCTCACCGCTCTCGCTGGGCAGCGACAGCCATGCCGTGATCGACATCCTGGAGGAGGCCCGCGCGATGGAGCTGGACGAGCGGCTGCGCACCCGCGCCCGGGGCCACTGGACCGCGGCCCAGCTGCTGCGGGCCGCCACCGCGGACGGTCACGCCGCGCTCGGCTGGGGCGCGGAGGCGGGCCGGATCGAGGTGGGGGCGCTCGCCGACCTCACCACGATCGCGCTGGACTCGGTGCGCACCGCGGGGCCGCCGCCCCGGCTGGGCGCGGAGACCGCCGTATTCGCGGCGACCAGCGCGGATGTCCGGCACACCGTGGTCGGCGGCCGCCACGTCGTACGGGACGGCGCCCATCAGCTCGTCCCGCGTGTGCCGCAAGCGCTGGCCGAGGCCATCGAAGCCCTGCACGGACCGTGACCCGGCCGCCACCGGTACGGCCGACGAAGGAGAGCACCCCCACGATGACGACCGCGACGCCCACGACGGCCATCACCGACATCGCCACTCTGGTCACCAATGACCCCTCCCTCGGTGAAGGCCCCCTCGGCCTGATCCGGGACGCGGCCGTCGTCATCGACGGCGACCGCATCGCCTGGGTCGGTGAGTCCAGCAAAGCACCCGCCACCGACAACCGGGTCGACGCCGGTGGCCGGGCCGCCATTCCGGGCTTTGTGGACTCCCACTCCCATCTGGTCTTCGCGGGCGACCGGACCGAGGAGTTCAACGCCCGGATGTCCGGCCGCCCGTACAGCGCGGGCGGGATCCGCACCACCGTGGCCGCCACCCGCGCCGCCTCGAACAACGTGCTGCACGCCAACGTCGGCCGCTATGTGACCGAGGCGCGCCACCAGGGCACCACGACCGTCGAGATCAAGTCCGGCTACGGGCTGACCTCGCAGGACGAGGCCCGCGCCCTGACCATCGCCGGTGCCCACACCGACGAGGTGACCTTCCTCGGGGCGCATATCGTCGCCCCCGAATTCGCCGACGACCCGGCCGGGTACGTGGATCTGGTCACCGGCCCGATGCTGGACGCCTGCGCCCCGCACGCCCGCTGGATCGACGTCTTCTGCGAACAGGGCGCCTTCGACGGCGACCAGGCCCGCGCCGTCCTGACCGCGGGCCAGGAGCGCGGACTGATCCCCCGGGTCCACGCCAACCAGCTCTCCTACGGCCCCGGGGTGCGACTCGCCGTGGAGCTGGGCGCCGCCTCGGCCGACCACTGCACCCATCTGACCGATGAGGACGTGGACGCGCTGGCCCAGGGCGAGACGGTGGCCACCCTGCTCCCGGGCGCGGAGTTCTCCACCCGCTCGACCTATCCGGACGCGCGCCGGCTGCTCGACGCGGGCGTCACGGTCGCCCTGTCCCCGGACTGCAACCCGGGCTCGTCCTTCACCAGCTCCATGCCGTTCTGCGTCGCCCTGGCCGTACGGGAGATGGGGATGACGCCGGACGAGGCGGTGTGGGCCGCCACGGCCGGTGGGGCGCGGGCCCTGCGCCGTACCGACGTGGGCCGGCTCAGCCCGGGCGCCCGCGCCGATCTGGCGCTGCTGGACGCCCCGTCCCATGTACACCTCGCCTACCGCCCCGGCGTGCCCCTGGTCTCGGCGGTGTGGCACGAGGGCACCCTGATCTGACGGCACGGCAGAGCCACACACAGGCGCGGGGCACACGGATAAGGGCCCGTCCCGGTGATCCGGGGGCGGGCCCTTATCCGTCTGCGGAGGCGTCACTCCTCGATCATCAGTCCCTTGCGGAGCCGACGGAGGGTGCGCGACAGCAGCCGCGAGACATGCATCTGGGAGATGCCCAGCTCCTCACCGATCTCCGACTGCGTCATATTGGCCACGAAGCGCAGGGAGAGGATCTTCCGGTCGCGGGCAGGCAGGTCGGCGATCAGCGGCTTCAAGGACTCGACGTACTCGATGCCTTCGAGCCCGTGGTCCTCGTATCCGATCCGGTCCGCCAGCGCGCCCTCGGAGTCGTCCTCCTCCGGCTGGGCGTCCAGCGAGCTCGCGGTGTACGCGTTGCTCGCGGCCATGCCCTCGACGACCTCGGCCGGGCTGATGTCCAGCCGCTTGGCCAACTCGCCGACGGTGGGGGCGCGGTCGAGCCGCTGGGCCAGCTCGTCGCCGGCCTTGGCCAGGTCGAGACGGAGCTCCTGGAGGCGCCGCGGCACGCGCACCGACCAACTGGTGTCGCGGAAGAAGCGCTTGATCTCACCGACGATCGTCGGCATCGCGAAGGTCGGGAACTCCACGCCCCGGCCGGTCTCGAAGCGGTCGATCGCCTTGATCAGGCCGATGGTGCCGACCTGGACGATGTCCTCCATCGGTTCGCTGCGGGAGCGGAACCGGGAGGCGGCGAACTTGACCAGCGCCAAGTTGAGCTCGACCAGGGTGTTACGCACATAGGCGTACTCGTGGGTGCCTTCCTCCAGCACCTCGAGGCGCTCGAAAAGGGTCTTCGACAGAGCCCTCGCGTCCACCGGTGCCACCGTGTCATACGGCGGGATTTCCGGCAGATCGGACAATTCCGGCAGTTCATCGAAGAGATGGCCAACGGTCGCCGGGGCGTCAACGTCGGGGGTGAACTGCTCGGGCAGGGGGGCCGACGAAACGGTGGTCCGAGTACTCCCCGAGGGTTCGGTCCGCGTGTCGTCGAGGCGGGGTGACATAGTCTCCTCCATCGTTCTTCGGCATATGGCTGCCGGTGCCATAACGTGCTGCTCCGGTGAGCGGCGCCTCCAAAGCCGGGCCGTAAGCGGGTGTGACCCTCTACGCCTACCTGCATCGGCCACCAAGTGGCAAGTCCACGTTGTCCATATTTGCCGAACTATGCGAAATGTTCGGCTACCAGAGCAGCGGGTAGAAGGCGTAGGGTTCGATGCGCGCAATCGAAAGCAACGAGACGCCAGAAGAGGTGCGCAGATGGACCGCGGGATGGTCGGCAGCGCCAGCAAGGGCCGGCTTCAGGTCGAGGTTCGGCACCACGGGGCGAGTGCGGTCGTCACGCCGGTGGGTGAGCTGGACCACCACACCGCCGAGGTGCTGCGCGAGCCGCTTGAGAAATGCGTGGAGGGGGGACGTGTCCGGCTGGTGGTGGACTGCTCGAAGCTGGAGTTCTGCGACTCCACCGGGCTCAATGTCCTCCTCGGCGCGCGGCTCAAGGCCGAGGCCGCGGGCGGCGGCGTCCACCTGGCCGGAATGTTGCCGATCGTTGCCCGGGTGTTCGAGATCACGGGCGCGGATGCCGTCTTTACCGTGCATGAGTCGCTTGATGCCGCTCTTGTCGAGTGACATAGCTCACTCCTGTTTCCGGCGTGTCATCGGTGGGTCATCGATGCGTTGCCCGCGTCACATCGATGGGGCGGAAGTAGTGGGTGTTCTCACGCTATGGCCGGGCAGGAGACAGGCTGAAACTGTTGAAGAGATCAGGTATCCCTTGTCCCTGAATCGGTGAATCGGTGAGGTGAAGCGCTGATGAGCACCACGCGGCCGTACCCGCCGGGCGACCGCGGCCCGGACCCGGACGGCCCCGCCGCTTCGGCCTCCCCACCGCCCCCCCCGACGGCCGGCGCCCCCCCGACCGTCGGCGCCCCTCCGGCCGCCGGTCCCGCCCGCCAGATCCGCAGACTCCATCTGGTCGGCGCCAGCGGGGCAGTGCCGCGCGCCCGCGACTTCACCCGCCAGGCGCTGCGCGACTGGGGGTGGCTTCCGGCCGCGACCGCCGACCACCGGGCCGCCGCCGAGGATGTGCTGCTCGTCGTCTCCGAACTGGTGACCAACGCCTGTCTGCACGCCGAGGGCCCCGAGGAGCTGCGCGTCAGCTGCAACGCCAAAGTGCTCCGTCTGGAGGTCGTGGACCTCGGCACCGGTACGCCCGCGCCGCGCACCCCGCACCGCGCAGGACGCCCCGGCGGCCATGGCATGTTCATCGTCCAGCGGCTGTGCCTGGACTGGGGGGTCGTGCGGAACGTGGAGGGGACCGGCAAGACGGTCTGGGCCGAGCTGGCCGCGCCGGGCTGAAGAGCGCGGCTCCGGCGCCACGATCCCGCTTTCCTCCACCCTTCACCCGCCCCACGCCGATCCGGCGTGCTCTTTGTCTTCCCTTGACAAGGTCCCCGGCGTACCGTCAGCGCCCAATCTGATGTGCCGTCAGTTACATCCGGCTGCGGCGCTTGACGAGAGGGGATCTCGTGGTGTCCCACAACCAACGCCGTCCGGCCGGCCGTGGCGGCGCCCTCACGCTCGCGGCGGCCCTGGCCGGGTCCCTGGTGCTGCTCACCGCCCCGGCCGCGCACGCCGACACCGTGGACGTCGACTACAAGTGCAAGACGCCGATCGGCGACAAGAGCGCCGTATCGCCCATCGACATCAAGAGCGTCGCGAGCGGCGGCTCCTACAAGCTCACGATGTCCTTCCAGAAGGGCGTCTCCTCCAGCCCCGTCGAGCTCGGCAAGGGCGCCATGCACCCCAGCGCGCTCATCAAACTGGGCGGAGCGGAGAGCGGCACGGTATCGGTGTCGGGCCCCGCCAACGACAAGGCCATCCCCGCCAACACGCCGATCAAGATCAGTGACCTGTCGGGTACCTACACCCCCAAGAAGAGCGGAAAGGTCACCTTCACCGCCTCCACGCTCACCATCAAGGCGCTGGGCACGACCACCACCTGCGCCCCCGGGAACAGCCCCAAGCCCTCGCTGACGCTGGACGTCAAGGCCGCGGGCGGCGGCGGGGACTCCGGCTCCACCGGCGGTTCGGGCAGTACGGGCGGTACGGGCGGCAGCGGCACGGGCGGATCGGACGGCTCCAGCGGTGCGCAGGGCGGCTCCGGCGACGACCAGCTGCCGCAGACCGGACCGACGGACTCCGCCGTCGCGCTCGGCACCCTCGGCGGCACGGTGCTGCTCGCCGGGGTGGCCGGGGCGCTCTGGCTGACCCGCCGTCAGCGTCCCACCTCCTGACGCGCGCGGCAGCCGAGGAGCCGCCGATGCCGTCGCGTATCCGTGCAGCGGTCCATGCCGTCATCCGCCGGGCCGGACGGGCAGCCGTGCGGGCCGTACGTCCGGCCGTGCGGGCAGCCGTACGCCGGGCCGTGCGGGCCGTACGTCCGGCCGTGCGGGCAGCCGTACGCCGGGCCGTCCGCCGAGCCGTCCGCGGCTGTGCGCCGGTCCTGCTGGCCGCCTCCCTGGTGAGCCCGGTCGTGCCGGTTCCATGGGCCGCCACCGCGGCCGCAG